>NC_009523.1:1213636-1517045 GCF_000016665.1 Roseiflexus sp. RS-1 | reverse complement strand
CCCGCGCGGATGAATGCCGCCCGGTCACAGGTCATTTCGACCTCGCCGAGCAGATGGGAGTTGAGGAAGACTGTCGTGCCGCGCGCGCGCAGATCGCGGATAATGCCGCGCACCAGCATTCGCCCGAACGGGTCGAGCGCCGAGGTCGGCTCATCGAGAAACACCAGTTCCGGATCGTGAATCAGCGCCTGTGCCAGACCGATGCGCTGAAGCATGCCTTTGGAGAAATCGGCGAGCGGACGCCGCGCATGCTCAGACAAGCCGACGAGCGCCAGCACATCGGGAATGCGCCGCCGCCGCGCGTCAGCCGACATCCCGCTCAGGCGTGCGTGCAGGTCGAGAAACTCAGCAGCCTGTAACCATTCGTGAAACCGGAAGTGCTCCGGCAGAAAGCCGATCCGCGCCATCGCACGCGGGTCGGCGGGAGCGGCGCCCAGTACCTGCGCCGTGCCGCTCGTTGGCTTCACCAACCCCAGCAGCATCTTGACCGCCGTGCTCTTGCCGGCGCCGTTCGGTCCCAGGAAGGCAAACACCTCGCCGCGCGGCACCTGAAGCGTCAGGTCGGCAACGGCGACTTTTGCGCCGTACACCTTGCGCAGACCGCTTGTTTCGATCACATAGTCAGGCATAGGACAGAACGTGATGATCCCTTCATGTGCAACCAGAGCACGCGTCCTGGGTGCGCGGGCGTCCCGCCTGGGTGCGCGAGCGTCCCGCCCGCATCACCGCATCAGGCGCGCGTCCTGGGTGCGCGCGCGTCTCGCCTGGGTGCGCGCGCGTCTCGCCTGCATCACCGTATCAGGCGCGTCCTGGGTGCGCGCGCGTCTCGCCCGCATCACCGCATCAGGCGCGCGTCCTGGGTGCGCGGGCGTCTCGCCTGGGTGCGCGCGTCTCGCCCGCATCACCGCATCAGGCGCGCCATGGGTGCGCGGGCGTCCCGCCCGCATCACCGTATCAGGCGCGCCATGGGTGCGCGCGCGTCCCGCCTGGGTGCGCGCGCGTCCCGCCCGCATCACCGTATCAGGCGCGCGTCCCGCCTGGGTGCGCGCGCGTCCCGCCTGGGTGCGCGCGCGTCCCGCCCGCATCACCGTATCAGGCGCGCGTCCTGGGTGCGCGGGCGTCTCGCCTGGGTGCGCGGGCGTCTCGCCTGGGTGCGCGCGTGTCTCGCCTGGGTGCGCGCGCGTCCCGCCCGCATCACCGTATCAGGCGCGCAATTCCGACAGTCAGGAGAGTGCCTGAACCCTACCGCACCGACTCCGCCGCTGCCAGGAATGCGTCGGTGGACAAACCACGTCCCGACAGAACGTAGAACCGCTCGCCGCGCTGCCAGTAGAGGCTCTGGTACCGCTCTCCGTCGTACTCACCGCTCACCAGCAATCCCGGCGCCCCGCCGACCGACACCTGCCGCAGCGAGTTAATATCCGCCGGGAAGGGAAAGACCAGCGTGGTGCGCCAGTCGATCTGTGCTGCCAGTGTCGCCGCCTGGCGCGCATCCATGCCGAGCATCCGCAGAGCGGCGTACCCCAACTGCTGCATCTCCACGCCGTCGGGAAGCGTGACCTGCGGACTGACCCCCTGCACCAGCATCACCTCATACCCGTCGCCGGCATACCGGGCAGTCACTGCGGGCGACATCGCAGCCACGATCGGCGCGGCGCCGAGCGCGTCTGGCAGCACAACATCATTCACACCGGCAAGACGGAGCAGTTCACGCGCCGATTCGACGTTCACCTGAAACTCGAAGGTTGCGCGGTCGGAGACGGCAAACTCGGTCTGCGTGATTGGACGCGACAGACCGGGCTGAGCTGGCGTGAACCCGACGAGCGCCGCCGCTTCGTCGAGCGACGCCACCCTGCGCATCTCACGCGATCCGCTGGTCTGCTGCGGCGGCGTAACGAACAGGGTTTCGCCGTCGAAGTTGAGTTGCTGCAACTGCTCCATCCGTTCACGTGAGACGGGAACGAACACCACATTCTGGACGCGGAAAATGTTCAGCAGTTGATCGGCAGCAGCGCGCACCGGCGGCAATGCCAGCAGCGCAACGACGACTGCCAGCGCAGCCGCCCATCCCATCCAGGGACGCCATACTCGTGTCGAGGTCATGGAAATACTCCTTTGTGATGATTGACGGTACAATGAACGACCGCCAGCAGACGCCGGTCGCTCCCGGTCGATCTGCTGGCGCACCGCAGCCAGTGCTGCGGGGACATCTGGCGGCAATGAGTGCAACAGCAATGTCGTCTGATCCGCCAGTGCGTGCAGTTCCGCTCGACGCGCGCGACATGCGGCGCAGACGGCAAGGTGCGCCTGCTGCGCGCGCAACGCCTCCGCCGGGAGTTCGCCATCCAATCCGGCGCGCAATGCGCCGTCATCGTAGCATCCGGTCATGACTGCACCTGCTTTCCAACAGACCGATCTGCCGCACCAGTCGAGATACAGCGCGCATACGCCTCAGCAAATGCGCGCTCGGCGCGGGCAAGTAACGTTCCGACCGAACCGGGCGCAAGATCGAGCGCGGCAGCAACTTCGGCATACGACAACCCCGCGTGACGCAAAAGGAGCAGACGCGCCTGGCGTTGCGGCAGGGTCGCAAGCGCAGCGCGCACCCGATCACGCTCTTCGGCGCGCTCGACTGCCTCCGATGGTTCACCGGCGGCAACGACATCCAGCGCCGCTCGTTCGACGCGCAACGTATCACGACGTTCGGCGCGCAGCGCATTGCGCGCAGTATTCAGCGCCACACGGCAGAGCCACGGTCGCAGCGGTTGATCAGGAGCAGGCGGACGCCGGTAGAGAGCGAGAAAGGTCTCCTGCGCTGCGTCCTCTGCTGCTTCCCGCGTTCCCGTCAGACCGTACACAACCCGGTAGACCACCGCATAATGGCGCACGAACAGATTGTCGAACGCCGACTCATCACCCCGCCTGAGCCGTTCGAGGAGCGTCTGGTCGCTTTCGTGCTCCGCCATATGCCGGTCGCCTGCCCTTACCGCCATGTTCCTGACGTTGCAGTTTGTTATAATCATACCTGAAACACCGCCGGAGCGGTTTTTGTGACAGGAACACCCCCGTAAGCGCTGGCGCACATCGCGCAGCAGGCAGGAAAACATGACATGTCGATCATCACCGTCAGCGGTTTGACCAAATACTACGGCGCCGAACTGGTCTTCCGCGACGTCAGTTTTCAGATCGCGCGCGGCGACAAAGCGGCGATTGTCGGCGTCAACGGCGCGGGCAAAAGCACCCTGCTGCGCATCATTGCCGGTCAGGAATCGGCAACCGGCGGGAGCGTCCACCTGGCGCGCGGCACACGGCTGGCGTATCTGGCGCAGGAAGCGCGCTTCGCCACACAACGCACCCTGCTCGAAGAAATGCACGCCTCGCTTGATTATCTCAATGCGCTGCGCAATGAGATCACTGCGCTCGAAACTGCGCTCACAGATGTCCATCATCCCGATCACGACCGGTTGATGGCGCGCTACGGCGAGGTGTTGCACCGCTTCGAGCACGCTGGCGGCTACCATATCGACCGGCGGATCGACATGATCCTGAGCGGATTAGGGTTTACCGCAGCGCAACGCCACGAACCGGTTGCACGTTTCAGCGGCGGGCAGAAAACCCGCGCCGCGCTCGCCGCTGCGCTCCTGTCCGACCCCGATGTTCTCCTGCTCGATGAGCCGACCAACCACCTCGACCTGGCGGCGCTCGAATGGCTTGAACGCTTTCTGCGCGATTGGGACGGCACGCTGATCGTTGTTTCGCACGACCGCTACTTCCTCGACCGGGTGACAACCCGCACCCTCGATCTGGCGTTCAACCGTCTCGACGGCGACTATCCTGCGCCGTACCAGCGGTACCTGGAACTGAAAGCCGCCCGTCTCGAACTGCAACTGAAGCAGTACCGCGCGCAGCAGGAGGAGATCGCCCGCACCGAAGACTTCATTCGGCGCTTCAAGAACAGTCAGCTCAGCAGGCAGGCACGCGGGCGCGAACGGCGCCTGGAGCGGTTGAAGGAAGGCTGGCAGGGAAGTTCAGGGCGCACCGAAGGGTTGATCGCCCGCCCGGATCAGCAGAAGAAGATTGCCTTCAAACTCAACGCCACGACGCGCGGCGCCGATCTGGTGCTGAAGATCGAAGGGTTGACCGTGGGATATGCGCACCCGCACAACGGTCAGAACGACGCCGGTCACGTGGAGTTGCTGCGCATTCCCGACCTCGAAATCTGGCGCGGGCAGCGCGTGGCGCTTATGGGACCGAATGGGTGCGGGAAGACGACGTTGCTGCGCACGATCGTTGGCGAACTTCCGCCGCTGAGCGGGCGCGTGCGACCGGGAAACAACGTCCGACTCACCTACTACGCACAGGCGCACGAAGGGCTGCGCATGGATCAGACCGTGCTCGACGAGATCCGCCGCATTCGACCAGAAATGAAAGAAGCCGAAGCGCGTACATTGCTGGGGCGCTTTCTCTTCAGCGGCGACGACGTGTACAAACGCATCGCCGACCTCTCCGGCGGAGAACGTGGCAGAGTCGCACTCGCGCAGTTAATGGTGCTGGGAGGAAACCTGCTGGTGCTCGACGAACCGACCAACCATCTCGACATCGACGCACGCGAGGCGCTCGAAACGGTGCTGAACGAGTATGATGGCACGGTGCTCTTTGTGTCGCACGACCGCTACTTCGTCGATGCCATCGCCGATACGATCTGGATGGCGCACGATGGCGCCATTGAGGTTTTCGACGGTACATACTCCGGGTATCGTGCTGCACACGACGCCGCAGCGCCAACCAGCGTTTCACAACCGGTTCGCCCCCGTGCTTCGGCGTCTGAGTCGCACCCTGAATCCACCGACACGCGCGCGACCACGCGCGAGCAGGAACGGAACGAACGTCGTCGCCAGCGCCGTCTGGCAGCGCTGGAAGAGGAAATCGCCAGCCTCGAAGCAAAACTTCGTCATCTCGAAGAAGCATTGCAGACTGCAAGTATCGCTGGCGATGTTTCGCGTGTGACCGCCCTCGGCATCGAAATGGTCGAGTTGCAAGAAACCCTGAATGTGCGGTACGATGAATGGGCGGCAATTGCAGACGAATGAAGCACGCCCGCAGAGGCAGCCGCCTCCCTCGTCGCATTGCGGTCGACCAGCGAGGAAAGCACATATGCCAGCGCGGGGAACCTATCTGCTCATCCTGCGACTCGACCGTGATGTCGTCGGTTTGCCGGTCGGGAAACTCGGTGCGCTGGACTTTCCTGCCGGGTATTACCTGTACATCGGCAGCGCCTTTGGTTCTGGCGGGTTGCCGGCGCGCCTGGCGTATCACGCAAAACGGCGGAAAACGCGCCGACACTGGCATATCGATTACCTGCGCGAACATGGAGAACTGGAAGAAGCATGGATCATCGCCTGCCCGGTGCGTCTGGAACATGCGTGGGTCAGCGCGCTGAGCGCCGCGCCGGACGTTCAGCCGGTTGCGCCGGGATTCGGCGCCAGCGACAGCCCATGCACGAGTCACCTGTTTTTTTCGCCGGTCCGACCCTCCTCCCACACCCTTGCCGAGACGCTCTTTCAGGGGATCGAGAAGGTGTCGGACTGTATCACACACCTGAGTATCGAGGTGCATACGTTCCATGACCGTCAACTCACACCAGCCTGATGGTGCGCCGGAGATTGCCGCCATCCTTGAGCAATTGCGCACAGCCGTGCGCGCCCAACGCGCGACGCGCCAGCGGAGCATCGACGACCCACTGCACCGCGCATTGCAACGCAGCCTCGACGACATCGAAATCACGCGCGTGGTCAGCGCCCACTGGCCCCTCACCGGACGCACCCTGCCACAGAAGGCCATCGCGCTGGTCAATAAGGTGGTACGGCGCTATCTGCGCTGGTACATCAACCCGATCGTCGAACAGCAGAATGCGTTCAACGATGCCGCTGCGCGCACGCTGCGCCTGCTCGCCGAAGCGTATCAGGAACTGGCAGACCAGGTGGCGGATCAACAGGAAGCCAGCGTCCCAATGCAGCCCGGTGCAACCACAGACGCAGATTCGGAGAACGATGCAGACGATCCGGCGGTCGAAGCAGCGAACGGTGCGCAGGGCGCCGATGAAGACCCGCCCGCCCCGCCGCCATATGACGAACTGATGGCACAGGTGCGCGCACGTGCTGCCACAGAACCTCCGGCGCGCTTCATCGAACTGGAACTGCACGATGCCCTGACCCAGGCGCAGTCGCGCCAGCAGGTCAGCGCCCACTGGACCCTCACCGGGCGCACATTTGTCGAAAAACTGGTCGCGCTGCACAACCGCGTCGTCCGTCAGTACCTGCGCTGGCTGATCAACCCGATTGTCGAGCAGCAAAATGCAGCCAATCAGGCATTGACCGGCGCATTGCACCGTCTGATCCGCATTGATGCCGCTCTGCGCGCCGACATCGCCGCCCTCCGGGCTTCCCGCCAGCGAATGCGAGAATCACGTGCCAACCGCCATGCCCGACATCATCACCATCGTCGTCCCGTGGTTCGGTCCTGACACTGCGGGCGGCGCTGAGACGCAGGCGCGCCAGCTTGCCGCAGCCCTGCACGCCCTTGGTGCGCCGGTTGAAGTATGGAGCACCAACGGACGCGACTCCTTCAGCCCGCCGGTTCCCCACTACCGCACCGGCGCCGACGTGGTCGATGGCGTGCCGGTGCGACGCTTCCCGATCACGCCACCCCGCCCCGCTCCCCACGAACCATACGTCCCGCCGGCAGTTCAGCGCATCGGACAGCCCGCCGACTGGAACTCCTTCCCGGATCACGAACGGCGTCTGCTGGCATCACTCGTGTCGAGCGATGCACTGCTCGACGCAATCACCGCCGAACGCGACAAACGCCGCTTTCTTTTCATTCCCTACCCATTTCCGACCACATTCTGGGGAACTGTGCTGGCGGGAGAACGCGGCTATCTGATCCCCTGCCTGCACGACGAACCGTATGCCCGCTACACCACCTACCGCTGGATGTTCCGCCATACCCGGCGCGTACTTGCCAACAGTCCTGCCGAACGTGCACTCGCCCTCCGTCTCTACAATCTCCCTCCTGATCGCGTGGTAACGGCAGGCGAAGGGATCGACCTGACGCCGCGCGGTGACGGCGCTGCATTCCGCCGTCGGCATGGGCTGCGCGGAGCGGTTCTGCGCTATGCCGGTCGACGCGACGCCTCAAAGAACTTCCCGATGCTCCTCATGTATTTGCGCGAATACTGGGCGCGGCGTGGAACACCGCTGACCCTGGTGCTGACCGGACGCGACCCGGTGGAGATACCGGCGCCGCTGCGCCCCATCGTCCTCGACCTGGGCGACGTCGACATTCAGGAACGTCACGATGCCTACGCTGCCGCCGATGTCTTCATTCAACCATCAACCTACGAGAGTTTTTCGATTGTGCTGATGGAGTCATGGTTGCAGGGAGCGCCAGCGCTGGTCAACGCCCACTGCGACGTCACCCGTGAAGCCGTCGAAGCCAGTGGCGGCGGGTTGAGTTTCGACGGATTTGCCGGGTTCGCCGCAGCGCTCGACCTGTTGCTGGAAAACCGTGCGCTGCGGCGCGCACTCGGAGCGCGCGGACGCGCCTGGGTGCTGGAAAACTGCCGCTGGGACGACGTGGCGCGACGCACAGTGGCGGCAATTTTTGAGCATGAAGTTCCAACCAGCACAACGCCGCCATCCAGAACATTGCACATACCGTAGCAGAAGAACGGGTGCAGCCGCCTATGAACCAGATCGAACAACCGATAGCCATTGGCATCAATGCGCGCCTCTTCCCGATCAACTGGCGACCGGCGACGGAAGAAATCGCCTTTGCGCAACGCCTGGGGTGCGCGTGCATCCAGATTCACGGACGTGAACGCGGCATTGACGCGACCTACCTGGGCGCTTCACCGCAAGCCATCGGCGAGATCCTCGCCAGGCATACTATGCATGCCGTCATGGAAATCGTTGTGCGCCTGCTTCCCCATGGACGCACCCAATCCGGCGCCACGCCGCTCGACGTTCTGAGCGCCAATCTACCCGCCATCAACGCACTGGCGATCCGCCACGTCCACTGGCACTTCGCGCCAGCAGTTCTTCTGAGCAGAGATGAACTGCGCGCCCTGGAAGACATGCTGATCGATCACCTGCGCGCGGGGGTCAACCTGGCGCGCACCCACGGCTTTACCCTTGCGCTTGAACACAACGAACCCGATGTACCGCTCTTCGCCGACATCGGATCAATCACAACAGCGCTGGAAGCCGTCCCAGACCTGGGATTCGTCTGGGACCTGAACCACACCCCACCCGACGAACTCGGCGACTGGATCGACCTTGCGCCGCGCATGACCCTGCTGCACGTGTCCGACACCCCACTGCCAGCGGTCAACCATCACCTGCCGCTTGGACAGGGAAGCATCGATTTTGCCGCCCGCTTCCGTGACCTCACTGCACGCGGATACCATGGCGCAGCCATTCTCGAAATCGGCGGCGTTCCCAAATCGGGCGGCTTCGGGCGCGACACCGACGAAGCGTTGATCGATTCGGTCGCACGCCTGAAAACGGCGCTGTCGGTGTAATTCCGGAAACATGATTTATCAATTCATATTGATATTTTCCTCGTTCTCTGCTATACTCATTCCCGGCAGGGAAACACACAGGCGCCGGAAATGACAGACATCAACCATCACCACCCATCAGCGCCGCCAATGCCGGAAGCGCTGCGACTCCTCAGCGATGAGACGCGCTGGCGTCTGATCGGGGAACTGCGCTGGAGCGACCGGCAGGTAGGCGAGCTCTGCGAGCGGCTCGATCTGCCGCAGAACCTGGTTTCCTACCATCTTGGCATTCTCCGTCAGGCGCGCCTGGTGCGCACCCACCGGAGTGACGCCGATGGACGGGTGCTGTACTACGCACTCGATCTTGCTGCGTTGCAGCAGCAGTGGCAGTCGGTCGGCAGTGCGCTGGCGCTTGGACATACCGCTCCACCAGCGGTCATCATCGGTCCGGTGCTGTTCGTCTGCACCCACAACAGCGCGCGCTCACAGATTGCCGAAGCGTGGCTGCGGCACCTGAGCGGCGGGCGCGTGATCGCGCGCAGCGCCGGAACCTTTCCCGCCACGGTGCAACCGCTGGCAGTGCAGGTGATGGCGGAGGCAGGCATCGACATCGGGTATCAACAGGCCAAGGGGCTTGCCGATGTCGCTGCGCCTGCGCCTGCAATCGTGGTAACCGTATGTGATCTGGCGCGTGAAGAGTGCGCAGCCACGCTCCACGCGCCATTCCAGCTGCACTGGAGCATCCCCGATCCGGTCATGGCATCAGGGGGTGAGGCTGAACGTCTGGCTGCATTCCGCGCCGCCCGTGATGAATTGCGCATGCGCGTCGCGGGGTTGCTCGACCTGTTGTCGGTGGTTTCTATCAATACAAACTGATATGATCGAGAGGAGAGGAGCATGAACGCCACCCTGAACGAAGCTGCCGCCTTCTTCCGCATGCTCGGCGACGCCACGCGCCTTGCTGTGGTTGCCAGGCTGGCGCGGAGCGACGAACGTCTGATCGGGCTGAGCACTGCAATCAAACAACCCCCGGAGACCGTTGCCGCTGCTCTTGCCGACCTGCAATCCGCCGGACTGGTCGCCTCACGCGCCAGTGATGTCCACCCTGGCGAGATGTACTACCATCTCGATCTGGAGCAGATGCAGCAGCGGTATCTCACCGCCGGTCGGTTGATCCATCCGGCGCTGGCGCAGGCGATCACCGGTGTGGAAGAGGAGATGGTGCAGCGTGCAAAACCGCGCGTCCTGTTCCTCTGCACCCACAACAGCGCGCGCTCACAGATGGCGGAAGGGTTGTTGCGCACCTTCAGTCACGGCACGATCGAAGCATTCAGCGCCGGAAGCCAGCCGGACGAGGTGCATCCGCTGGCTATCGAGACGATGGACGGAATGAATGTTGACATTCGCAACCAGCGATCAAAACACTTCAACGAATTTCTCGGTCAACACTTCGATGTGGTGATCACCGTGTGCGACCGGGCGCGCGAGACGTGTCCCGTGTTTCCAGAAGCGAAGGAAATCATTCACTGGAGCATTCCAGATCCGGCAGCGGTCGAAGATGAAGCGGAAAAGCGGCGCGCGTTCCATCAGGCAGCAACCATCCTGGCAACGCGCATTCGCTACCTCCAGATCCTGCTTGAGCGTGAACAACGTGAACAGGCGGTGATGCGATAATCTGCGTGAGAGGAGTGGAGACAAACCTATGCCTGTGCGAATCGGTATTAATGGATTCGGTCGGATCGGGCGCCTGGCGCTGCGCGCGATGTGGGGCTGGACCGATATAACCGTTGCCCACATCAACGAGATTGGCGGACCGGTTGAAACTGCAGCGCACCTGCTGGAGTTCGACTCGGTTCACGGGCGCTGGCAACGTGATATTCAGACCGAGAATGGTCAACTGATCATCGATGGCATTCCTATCGGGTATAGTAGCATCAAAGATCCGGGAGCAGTCCCCTGGCGCGCTGCTGGCGTCGATATTGTGCTCGAAGCCACCGGCAAGTTCCGCACCCGCGAGACGTTGCAACCCTACTTCAACGCGGGCGTGCGGAAGGTCATTGTTGCTGCGCCGGTCAAAGATGGGGCGCTCAATGTCGTGATGGGAGTAAACGACCACTGGTACAACCCCAACGAGCACCATCTCCTGACCGCTGCCTCATGCACCACCAACTGCCTGGCGCCGGTTGTCAAGGTTATCCACGAGGGGATCGGCATCGTTCACGGTATGATCACGACGATCCACGATGCCACCAATACGCAGAGCATTCTCGATACACCCCATAAGGATCTGCGCCGGGCGCGCGCCACTGGTCTCTCGCTGATCCCGACGACGACCGGTTCAGCAACCGCCATTGGGCTGATCTTTCCGGAATTGCAGGGCAAACTCGACGGCATTGCCGTGCGCGTGCCGCTGTTTAATGCCTCGCTCACCGACTGCGTCTTTGAGGTGCGGCGTCCAACCACGATTACCGAGGTCAATGCGCTGCTCCGCGCTGCAGCCGAAGGACCGCTGGCAGGCATCCTGGGGTATGAGCATCGCCCGCTCGTCTCGGTTGATTTCAAGGACGACCCGCGCTCGGCGATCATCGACGGTCCTTCAACCATGGTGACGAATGGCACGCAGGTGAAGATTTTCGCCTGGTACGACAACGAATGGGGCTACGCGAACCGGTATGTCGAACTGGCGCGGAAGGTGGCGCTGGCGCTGGAATGAGGTTGAAGGTTGAACGTTGAAGGTTAAAGGTTGGGCGTGGAAGGTTGAAGGTTGAAGGTTGAACGTTGTAGCGTTGAACGTTGAACGTTGAACGTTGAACGTTGAACCGCAACAAGGAGGAACCGTGGCAACCGCTGATATTGCAGCACCACGGACAGCATCGGGCGATCTGCGCAACTACATTCTGGTGACGGGCGCGTACTGGGCGGATACGATCACCGATGGCGCGCTCCGTATGCTGGTGCTGTTCTACTTCTACCAGCTCGGCTATTCGCCCTTTCAGGTGGCGATGCTGTTCCTGTTCTACGAGATTTTTGGCGTCATCACCAACCTGTTCGGCGGCTACCTGGCTGCGCGCATGGGGCTGAAGAGCACCCTCTTTTCTGGTCTCGGCGTTCAGTTCATTGCCCTGAGCATGCTGGCGCTCCCCGACGCTGTATGGCTGACCGTTCCGTATGTTATGGCGGCGCAGGCGCTCTCCGGTATCGCCAAAGACCTGACCAAGATGAGTAGCAAGAGCGCCATCAAACTGATCGTCGCCGAGGATGCGCAATCAACCCTTTTCAAGTGGGTGGCGATACTGACCGGCTCGAAAAACGCGCTGAAAGGCGTCGGCTTTTTTGTCGGCGGATTGCTCCTTTTCCTGGTTGGGTTTCGCACCGCGATCTTCATTCTGGCGGGGCTGGTCATTACGGCGCTGGTCGTCACCGCTATCCTGATGCGCGGCGACCTCGGCAAAGCCGACAAGAAGGCGAAGTTCCGCCAGATGTTTTCGCACAACCGTGCCGTTAACATTCTGGCAGCCGCGCGGGTATTCCTCTTTGCTTCACGCGACGTCTGGTTCGTGGTTGGGCTGCCGGTCTTTCTTTACACTGTTCTTGGCTGGAACTTCTGGCAGGTTGGCGGGTTCCTGGCGATCTGGGTCATCGGCTACGGGTTTGTTCAGGCATCGGCGCCAGAGGTTATCAAGCGCCGGATGCAGGTCGATGAGGCGGGTATCGCGCATGGCAGCGTGCCGGACGGTCAGACGGCGATGTGGCTGGCATTCGTTCTGGCAGCGTTCCCGGCTGGCATTGCAGTGGCGCTTGCCGGCGGCATCGAGCCGACCCTGGTCGTCGTCGCCGGATTGATTGCGTTCGGCATCATCTTCGCCATGAATTCGTCGGTGCACTCCTATCTCATTCTCGCCTACACCGAGAGCGACAAAGCCGCGATGGGGGTCGGGTTCTACTACATGGCGAATGCTATGGGACGCCTGGCGGGAACCGTGCTCTCCGGCGCAGTGTATCAGATCTGGGGGCTGGTCGGTTGTCTCTGGTTCGCCGTCGCCTTCGTGCTGGCAGCCGGGATCATTTCGGTGGCGCTGCCGCGCCGTGAGGCGGGCGCCCCGGTGGTGGCGGCATTTGGCGATGGCGGGGATTAGTCAGCGCAGGCTCAGCGCGCCAATGACGCCGCGCGCCGGGCCTGTCGCAGCGCACATTCACCACACTCACTCACCCGGCTTGCGCGCCTCGATCATGCTGCTGGTAAAACAGTCGACCAGCCCCTGCACCATCTCAGGCGGCAGCGCGTTCAGGTCTCCAGGCGCTCCGGCGAGCATAGCGCCGACGTCGTCGATCGTGGAGCGATGCTGCACCGTAATGGCAATGTCGGTGAAGCCGGCTTCCGTCAACAATGCCCGGTACTCATCGATGGTCAACGCCCCGGCAATACACCCGGTCCAGTCGAGCGCAGCACGGATCTGTTCCTCAGTGACAGGAAACCCTGTCAGATCGCCATCGATCACAATATCGGAAACTGCCAGTCGTCCGCCCGGTTTGAGAACTCGAAACGCTTCGTGCAACGCCTGCGACTTGTCCGGTGTCAGATTGATGACACAGTTGGAGATAATCACATCGATGATATTCGCAGGAAGTGGGATGTTCTCGATATCGCCCTTGAGGAACTCGACGTTGGCAACCCCGGCTTTTTCCGCATTGCGACGGGCCACTGCCAGCATATTGTCGGTCATATCGACTCCGTACACATACCCTCCGACCCCAACACGTTGCGCAGCCAGCAGTGCATCGAGACCGCCGCCTGACCCCAGATCGAGCACGATTTCACCTTCTCGCAGCGATGCAAGCGCAACCGGATTGCCACACCCAAACGATGTGGTTACAACACCGGATGGCAGCGCGGCGATCACTTCTTCGCCATACAGTGCGATCTCGGTCGGGACGGCGTCGCCACCGCCTCCAGACGGAGAGCCGCAGCACGAGCCGGATTGAATGCGCTCCGCATAATGCCGACGCACCTGTTCTTTGATGGTTTCCGAGGAAGCCTGCTTGTAGGACATCGAACAACTCCTTCCATATTGCACATACGCGAATTCATCCCACCATGCATCATATTGAAGATCATCAATATGATCGGGCAAAAAAAGAGTCACTCCTCGAGCACTGCCAGCACGCGCATCATGCGCGTGCGCAACGCCGCCAGCGCATCACGGCAAATGAAGTAGTACATCCACGGACCATGGCGCTCCGCCTCCACCAGACCCGCTTCGCGCAACAACCGCAGGTGGTGCGAGACAGTCGGTTGCTTGACCGGCACTGCCGCTTCGAGGTCACACACACACACCTGACCGGAATGCCGCGTCAGCACATCGAGTATCAGCAGACGCACCGGATGCCCCAGGATCTGCAAGTCCTCGCTCAACCGTTGCGCTTCAGCCGGGCTGAACCGAGGAGCGACAAGATCGGCGCAACAGCGCGTACCGCGCTCGCGTTCGAGGCTATCGTGATGTGGCATTGCTTGATCCATCGCGCAGGAGTATACCATTCATATTGAAGAATGTCAATATGTTCCAGATTTTTCTGTTGCCCGATAGACATCACCGGACGCACGCCATATGTCTGATCAGTCAAGTATTTTTCTGTAAATTGATTCGTGGTATACCAACATGACGTTGCATATGTCGAACAAACGTTCAGTCAGTCAACGAGAGATAGACCTTGCCAGCCTCCCATTCGTCGCTGGTTTCCATGGCCAGCGCGGTCACCAGGCGCAGGCAGGACGCTTCATTCGGAAAGACGCCCACCACGCGGGTGCGCCGGCGGATGTCCTGGTTCAGCCGTTCCAGCGCGTTCACGGTGCGCAGGCGCGTGCGGTGCGCCGCCGGCAGGTTAAACACCGTCAAGCCCTCCGGAATGGCCGTTTCGAGCCACGTGGCCAGCTTGGATGCGGTTTTGGCGTACTTCTGCACTTACGCGCCAGCAGGCTGTCGGCGTCGGCGCGATTGGGTGCGGTGACGATCGCGCGAATATCGGCTGCCGCGCGGCCTTCAGTTCTTGCCGCGGCGCGTACGCCTGCGCGTTCTGTTGCAGATGGAACTGGCAGCGCTGCCAGGGCGCGCCGCCAAACACCGCGCGGCGCGCCGCTTGCAGTCCCTCATGGGCATCGCTGACGATCAGCTGGACACCGGTCAGGCCGCACTGCACCAGACTCTGGAGCAACTGGCGCCAATGCGCTTCGTGTTCACCAACCGCGACCGAGAGGCCCAGAATGACGCGTTTGCCATCGTCGCGCAGCCCCATGGCGATCAGGACGGCGGCATCACGCGCCTGCCCATCAATGCGCACCTTCTCGTAGCGCGCGTCAAGCCACAGATAGCGGCAGGCCGCCAGCGGACGGGTGCGCCGCTGTTCCAGCGCGGCATCCAACTGGGCCGCCGCGCGACTGACCTGGGTCGCAGTCAGTTCGAGACCGCACACCTGCGCGGTGATCGCGGCCACCTTGCGCGTCGAGACGCCCTGGACGTACATTTCGGCGAGCGCCAGGGTGAGCGCTCGCTCGCTGCGCAGCCCTTTCTCCAGCGCCTGGGGATAAAAACTGCTGTCGCGCACCTGCGGTACGGCAAAGGTTGCCTGGCCCATGCGGGTGGTCACGGTTTTGGGTTTGGAGCCGTTGGCATAGCCGCGCCGCTCAGCGGTGCGTTCGTGCACTTCGGCGTTGAGATAGTGACTGCGTTCGGCTTGCATGGCATGGTTGATGACAATATGTATCAGTTCCGATAATGCGTCCAATCCCTGGTCGGCAATCAGCTGCACCAGGTCGGGGGAGAGGGTACAATCGCTCTGGCGGGTCATACGGGTGTTCCTTTCTTGGTTGTCTTAGAGGGCGATCAGAAAACCGGATTTGTGGTATCATGATGGCGACCATGCCGTTCTGATGAGGAGCAATTTCGTATGCCACGACGTGCGCTTCGATCCTATCCAACCAAGGATGCGACCGATCTGACCGATGAACAGTGGGCCGCTATCGCGCCACTCGTCACCGCGCCGTCGCCCAACGGCGGGCGTCCGACCGAAATTGATCGCCGCGCGATCGTCAACGCGCTGCTCTCCAAAAATCGTACGGGCTGCCAATGGCGCATGCTTCCGAAAGATGTTCCGCCAATGAGTTCCGTTCGCTCCTATTTCGACAAATGGAATCGTGATGGAACATTCATCAAAATCAATGATACGCTGCGGAAACTGGCGCGACAGGCGTTGAATCGCGATCCGGAGCCGTCCATCAGCGTCCTGGACTCCCAATCCGTCAAAACGACCGAAGCAGGCGGAGAACGCGGCGACGATGGGGGAAAAAAAGGTCAACGGGCGCAAACGGCAATTCTGGGTTGATACAAATGGGTTCTTGTTGCGCGTGTTGGTCCATCCCGCCGATATTTCGGATACTAGACATCATCAAGATTTAGTGATATACTATTTTTGTACAATCTGAAAATGGAGAAAAACGATGTGTAAGTATCGATCCATTATCGAAAATCCGGAGAAATTACGCTCTATGACCGGACTGACCGTTGAAGAGTTCCACGCGCTGGTTCCGATCTTCCACGCCGCATTTGAAGCGTATATGAAACGTCGCACGATTGATGGCCGCGTCCGATATTGTCGTCGCTACGTCTCGTATGCAAACTCGCCGCTTCCGACAACAGAAGATAAATTGCTCTTTATTTTGACCTACTTAAAACAAAACCCAACGCAAGTGATGCACGGACACCTCTTTCAAATGAGCCAATCAAACGTAAGCAAATGGGTGCATCTTTTGCACGGAGCGCTGAACTATGCGCTTTCACAGCAAAATCTCCTGCCTGCGCGCACTGCCGACGACCTGGCGAGGCGATTGCAGGAAGAACCGTCGTGTGAAGAACCGTCGTGTGAAGAACCGTCGTGTGAAGAACCGTCGTGTGAAGAACCGTCGTGTGAAGAACCGTCGTGTGAAGAACCGTCGTGTGAAGAACCGTCGCATGCGACAAAAGCGCCCCCCTTTTTATCCATGACGGCGTAGAACGTCCCATTCGCCGTCCAAGCGACAAAGTCGACCGGGAGTTGTATTACAGCGGTAAGAAGAAACGACATACGCTTAAGAACGTTCTCATCATTGATGAGTTTGGCTCTATTCACTTTTTGAGTGACACCTACGAAGGAAGGGTCCACGATAAATGTATTGCGGATGAAGCGGGATACACCCTTCCAAACGCGAGCATTCTCTATCAAGACGCCGGATTTCAAGGATTTACCCTGCCTGGCGTCCAGATTATGCAGCCAAAGAAGAAGCCGCGCAATGGAACCCTCACGCCGCAGGAAAAGGAGGAAAACCGGCGTATCTCATCCGTTCGCGTTCGTATTGAACATGTTATCGGCGATATCAAGCGGTATCGAATCATTCACGACATTATCCGCTTCAGTTGTTCCGAATTTCGGGATATGGTCATGGAAACATGTTGCGGGCTGCATAACTTCCGAATTTGGCTGAAACGCAAAAAGCAGTCCAAAAATCAAAACGAATCTTGATGAAGTCTACTGAAGGCGCCGAGTGGCTTCTCGCCGCGCATCATCACTCATTTCCCCGGATGCGCGAGATTCGCGTGGATGAGGGATACAAAAAAGGGTTAGATGAATGGCTGCAACAGAACACGGCGATACGCCTGAATGTTATTGAAAAACCGCCTGGACAAACGGGATTTGCGGTCATTCCGAAGCGATGGGTGGTGGAACGCTCGATTGCGTGGGCGGGACGCAATCGGTTGTTGCGGCGAATAATTATTCGCCGCAACAACCGCAACCCAGAATCAAGCGAAGCCTTTCTTTATCTCGGTTCTATTGCAATGCTCCTGAATCGGCTCTATCCGAGATGTTAGTTTTTGATCACGCTCTTAGCAACGCCAAGGATACACCCGAACCCGCCATTCTCGGTCAGGCCCGTTCCCTCAATTTACAGAAACAAGGATACACCTTCAAGCCTCCTTTAACCTCGACTACATTTTGATAAGGAATAGAAATATAATAGCAACCAAGGATGCTGTGCTGATTAAGACGGCGGACACAGCATACTTAGAGGATAGTACGAAAGAACGAGATGAGGTTGCTAAAATAAATCCATGCAGTAGAACTGCTATGCAGATACTGATCCAGAATATGTAGAAACCCCGACCTTCATCTACTACACTGCCCGCAAGAGTGACAAGTAAGCCAGTCGCTTGAATGATGCAAGTGACCATCGCAAGGCTGAAGTAGACCTTATCTCGAGTGATCATAATTCGCCTCCTATATGATGGTATAAATGTTCAACGTGGCAAAAAAACAAGTAATGGTTCAATATGTGCTGCGACGCACTGAAACATATCCTTATTGCCGATTTACTTGAGATACAGCTTTAGATGCTGCCGGACAGAGTCAATACCTCCCGCGTTCGCCACTCCACTGTCTCCAATGCAGAGAGACACGTCGGTGCTCGCAGTATTTCCACGTCCGTTAATACCCCCGATCGTTACTTGATAGTATGTTAGCATTGCGTCAACAAGGGTGATGCCTGCGAAGCTTTTTAGACGATCGGGGTCATTTACAGCAGAAGGAAAGCGCACAATTATCCCGCGCTAGCCGTGGGGCTGAAGCCCTCGGCTAGCCAGGGCGAAGCCCGCCTGCGCGGGCTATACCGGAGTAATTGTTCAAAGACCATCAGCCCTCGGCTAGCCAAGGCGAAGCCCGCCTGCGCGGGCTATACCGGAGTAATTGTTCAAAGACCATCAGCCCGCCGGAGGCGCACGAAGATCGAACGCTCCAGAAATCCAGGCAAGGGTCAACGTATCTGAGCACTGCTATATCGCGCAATACCCAACGGTTAGCGCTCCACCTGCGCTGCCAGGCGCAGCAGAGCAGCGTCAGGTGCAAGCGCGTGTTGGGCGGCGTTGTAAGGCTATTTTAGTTTATCCGGCTCTAGCATCAGACACCTGATCAACAGTACACGCAGGAAGGAATCACCATCCCAACACCAGAGCAAAGATGAGCGGAGCAACGATTGTTGCATCCGACTCGATGATAAACTTCGGTGTATCGACTGCCAGTTTGCCCCAGGTGATCTTTTCATTCGGTACTGCACCCGAATACGAACCATAACTGGTCGTCGAATCGCTGATCTGGCAGAAATAGCCCCACACCGGCACATCGGTGCGACGCAGGTCCTGGTGCAGCATCGGCACCACACAGATCGGGAAATCCCCCGCAATTCCGCCGCCGATCTGGAAGAATCCGATCGAATGTCTGGCTGAGGTTCTGGTATACCAGTCAGCCAGGTCGATCATGTACTCGATCCCGCCGCGCACGGTATGCACATTCTTGATGTCGCCAGCAATGCAGTGCGCAGCATAGATATTGCCGGTCGTCGAGTCTTCCCAACCCGGAACATAGATCGGCAGGTCACGCTCCATCGCCGCGTAGACCCACGAGTCGCGCGGATCGATCTGATAGTACTGTTTCAGCGCGCCTGAACGCAGGATTCGATAGAGGAACTGGTGCGGAAAAAAGGACTCTCCCGTCTGGTCGGCGCGCGTCCATTCTTCGATCAACGCCCCTTCCAGACGACGGATCGCTTCTTCTTCAGGAATGCAGGTGTCGGTGACGCGATTCATGTGGCGCTCCAGCAACTCCTGCTCCTGCTCAGGGGTGAGGTGGCGATAATGCGGCACGCGCTCATAAAAATCGTGGGCGATCAGGTTGAAGATATCCTCTTCCAGATTGGCGCCGGTGCACGAGATGGCATGCACTTTGTCCTGACGGATCATCTCTGCCAGCGAGAGACCGAGTTCAGCAGTACTCATTGCCCCGGCAAGCGTGACCATCATTTTCCCGCCCTTGTCGAGGTGCGCGCGATATGCTTCGGCGGCATCGATCAGCGCTGCGGCGTTGAAATGACGAAAGTGATGGCGCAGAAATTGACTGACCGGTCCACTGCTGTTCATAGGAACCTCCTTCTGCCTTCAACGAATATGACAATGAATATGCATACCACACTATCATATCAGGTGTGGTTCATCTGCGAAAGGAATATTGTTCTGGTCAGATCGGGAAGATGTTCTCCAAATGAGGGGGACTGATCTCCTCACGACATGCACTGTTTTCGCCAGCAATGCAACATCGCTCACAACCGTCTCAATAATCAGGGATTGACCAGTGCGATGGAGCGCCACAAGCTGTCGTCACAATGCATCGTCTGGTTCAATTCCCAGCGCTCGCAGACGCTCGCGTAGCGCGCGCAGACGCGCTTCGGCTTCCGCCCGCGCCCGTGCTTCGGCTTCCCGCGCTTCGGCTTCCTGCCGCGCGCGCGCCTCCGCCTCCACCCGTGCGCGCGCTTCGGCTTCCCGCGCTCTTGCTTCCTGCCGCGCCCGTGCTGCCGCTTCTTTCGCCCGCACCGCCGCCTGCTTCGCCCGCGCTTCCGCCTTCGCCGCCTGCCGCACCACCGTCACATAGTCCCCGATCTCCCGCCCCGCCGCGTCATAGCAGACCACGTGGTCGCGCCGTATTCCGAGCCATACGTCGGCAATCGCCAGATGCACCCGCCCGTCGGCGTCCGGCGCCTGCAACCGGTACGCCGTACCTTCCAGGCGATAGTCGAGCAGACGCAACCGTCGCGTCCCGCCTCGCCCCGTATCGTCCACAATCACGTACTGCGCCACTCCCGCCCGCGCGTACTGCTCCACCTTGATCACCACATCGTTCTCACGCGCATCCAGCGAGACGATCTCAATGATCAGCGCCGGGCGCGCCCGTTCGACCGCCACCTCAAACGTGCTCCAGTTGCGCCGTTTGCGCACGCCGGGGATGACCATCACGTCCGGTCCGTGTGCGCGCAGGTCGGGGAGGTCCCACGCAATGCGCACGTCGCTGAGCACAATCGCCCGACGGGACGGCTCCAGGCGCGCGCGCAGCACAGCGGTGAGGTACATCCGGTCGGTCTCGTGGCGATCGCTGTGCACAATGAAGTCTCCCACTTCAGGATGGAGCACGTCGTCAAGAGTAAGCGGCACCTGTTCGAGGTGATGGGGATTATCGGGGGTGGGACGCGGCACGAGACGCCACCCGTAGCGGAACGGGTCGGCGTCGGCGTCAGTGAGGGGAACCGGTTGTGGCGTGGTGGTCGTCATAGGGTGTAGTATAACAGATTCTCAATCCTCATCAGCCTCCAGCCTGCCATCGCGTCACCCCACCATCACTCCCTCGCGGAACTGCAAGGCATAGAGGCGCGCATACAATCCCTGGTTCGCCAGTAACTCCTCGTGCGTCCCCTGCTCGACAATGCGCCCGTGGTTGAGCACAACGATCCGGTGGGCAATCGAGACGGTGCTGAGACGGTGCGCGATAATGACCGACGTGCGCCCGCGCATCAGGCGCTCGAACGCTTCCTGCACCAGCGCCTCCGACTCGCTATCGAGTGAACTGGTTGCTTCGTCGAGCAGCAGAATGCGCGGGTTCTTCAGCATCACACGAGCAATAGCGATCCGCTGACGCTGCCCGCCGCTCAACTTGATGCCGCGTTCCCCCACCAGCGTCTCGTATCCGCGCGGCATCGCCATGATGAAATCGTGCGCATTCGCAGCCTTTGCCGCCGCGATGATCTCCTCTCCGCTCGCATCCAGTTTCCCATAGACGATATTCTCGCGGATCGTCCCGCCGAACAGCATCGTTTCCTGCGGAACCAGACCGATCTGCTCCCGCAGACTGCGCTGCGTCACATCACGCAGATCATACCCGTCGATCAGCACCCGCCCGGATGTCGGGTCGTAAAAGCGCGGTATGAGATTGAACAGCGTACTTTTACCTGCCCCGCTCGGACCAACCAGCGCCACGATCTCGCCCGGTTGGATAGCAAGCGCAATGTTGTGCAACACTCCCTGACCGGTTTCGTACTCAAACGAAACATCATCGAACACGATCTCGCCGTGCACCGGCGGCAGAACGCGCGCGTCCGGCGCATCTTTGATTGTCGGTTGCGTATCGAGAATCTCGAACACGCGCCGCACTGCGCCCACTGCTTCGCGGAACTGACCGTACAACCCGGAGAGTTGCGCCAGGCTGGCGCCAATGGTAATCGCATAGATCAGAAAACCGCTGATCGTCGCAAATGACATGCGCCCCGCCAGCACCTCGCTGCCGCTGAACCACAGGATCGCCGCGATGCCGCTGAACCCCAGGAACGCCATCAGTCCGCCAAATGCCGATCGCAGCAGCGCCAGACGCAGCGCCGCTTTCAGGGTGCGCTGCATCGCGCGCTCATAAAGCCCGGTTTCATACGACTCACGGACGTAACTTTTGACCACCCGCACCCCTTGCAACCCCTCTTCGACCGCCACCGTCGCATCTGCCAGTTCATCCTGCACCCGGGTGCTGAAGCGTTGCAGCCAGCGACCAAAGACCGCCGCCACGGTGACGACGCTGATCGCCAGCGCCAGCACAAACCCCACCAGGCGCGGATTGAGCAGAAAGACGATGATGATCGCACCGAACAGCGCGACGATGCTCGAAAGGAATTGGGTGACATTATTCGTCAGGATCGACCGCACCTGTGTAACATCGCTGGAGATGCGCGACACGATTTCGCCGACGCGCTGGCTGGCAAAGAAACTCAACGAGAGCGTGTGCAGGTGGCGGTACAACTGAACCCGCATATCAAGCACGATCCGCTCACCGACGACGTTCAAGATATACCCCTGGAGAAACGTCAGGAACGCCTGCACAAAAAAGAGGACGATCAACGCCAGCGTCAGATTCGTCAGCAACGTCTGGTCGCCCTGCTGCAAAACAGCCTCCAGCAACTGCACGATGACCAGTGGAAAACCGAGATTGATCGCGCTTGCCCCCGCAAGCGCCAGCAGCGCACCCAGCATGTGGCGACGATACGGGTGCAGATAGTGCAGCAAGCGACGCCAGTCAACCGTGCGCACCGGTATGACATCCACCGCGCATCGTGAATTGCGAGATTGCCGGTTGATCATAGGGCGTATCTTTCTCTCAAAATGAAGGCGTTGCAAACAGGAGTTTCAGTATAGCATACGCTTTCGGAGGAAAGCCGGACGCGTTGAGATTCTCCATCCGTTACTGCATCAACTATAATGCGTGTTACTCAGAGCACGAGTCCCTGGACGGGTATGTCGAATAAACGCCTATTCCGCGCAGGCGTCTCCAATCTCAGAGGTCGTGTAAAGGAAGGCTATGAACGCCATCGAAACCGTTGTTGCTGCTGCTGTCGCGCAGATCGAAGCGAGCCATACCGCGCGTGAACAGGCGCTCACCCTGGCGCGCGCGCTGACGCGCCAGTGCGCCAACGCCATTCGTGCCGTCCATCGCCGGGAATTCACTGAAGCCGCCGCGTTGCTGGCGGAAGCCAGCGCGTCAGCGCGCGCGCTGCGCGAAAGCCTCGCCGACCATCCCGATCTCCTGTATGCTGGCTATTCCCAGGACGCGCTCAAGGAGTATGCCGAAGCCGCGCTGGTGTATGCCTTCCTCCACGGCGACCCGCCGCCCGATGCGGCGTCGCTCGGAGTCGATGCTGCGGCGTACCTCAATGGTCTGGCTGAAGCGGCTTCGGAATTGCGCCGTGCTATTCTCGATAGCATGCGCGCTGGCGCGACTGCGCACGGCGTGGCGCTGCTGGCAATTATGGACGATATCTATAGCCTGCTCATCACGATCGACTACCCGGAGGCCGTGACCGGCGGCTTGCGCCGCACGACCGATGCGCTGCGCGCAGTGCTCGAACGCACCCGCGGCGATGTCACTGCCGCGATCCGTCAGGATCACCTGATCGCAGCACTCGAAGCGTTTGAACAACGCCTTGATCGCCTGCAAGCTGCAACACTGCCACGGAATACGCCGCTCGAACAATCCGACGGGGGATAAAGGGCGTCGCTGCGTGTGCAAGGAAAAGATATGACTGCTGCGCTCAATATCGTGCTCCTGGGACCGCCCGGCGCCGGGAAGAGCACGATTGCCGAAGAACTCGTTCATCAACTCCCGCTGGTTCCGATCTCCACCGGCGCACTGCTGCGCGCCGAGATCGGCGCCCGCACCCGGATCGGGCGCGAAGTTGCGCCACTGCTCGAACGCGGCGACCTGGCGCCCGACTCGCTGATGGATCGGGTCTTGCGCGCCCGTCTGGAAACCCTGGACCCTGACGAAGGCATTCTGCTCGATGGCTACCCGCGCACCATGCGCCAGGCGCTTGGTCTTGCCGCAATGCTGGCAGACTGTGATCGGACATTGCACATGGTGATCGCCATCGAAGTTTCTGATGAAGAGGTGGTGCGCCGGTTGGGCGGGCGGCGCATTTGTGAAGGCGCCGGTGAACCGTTCCCTGTCCACATCGACGACCTTGCCAGCATCATGCGTTGCCGTGAGCGCGGCGGACGACTGGTGCAGCGCGATGATGACCGCCCCGAAATTGTGCGTCAGCGCCTCATTGCCTATCATCAGCAGACCGCACCGTTGATAGCGTACTATGCCGGTCAGGGTCTCTTGCGGCGCATTGATGGCGCCGGCGCGCCTGCCGACGTTGCGCGCCGGGCGCTGGCAGTGATTGGGGAAGAACTGAGAACCGGGAGTTAGGGGTATGGGCGCAGCGGCGCTGCGCCTCGACATCGCCTCGCCCCGCGCACACCCCCCTGTACGGGCGCAGCGGCGCTGCGCCTCGACATCACCCCGCGCCTCTCCCCTCTCCCCTAATGCCCGTCGCGCTCCGCTCTCACCTCACTGAGCGCCGCCAACTCCTTATAGTGCTGCCAGCGCGCGCGAACCGACGCCTCCGCCTGATGGAGAAGCATCTCAGCACGCTCTGGATCGCTCTGCACCAGCATGCGATAACGAGTCTCGTTATAGATGAACTTCTCAAGCGGCAGCGATGGATCTTTCGAGTCGATAATCAGCGGATTCTTCCCTTCAGCTGCCAGACTCGGATTGTAGCGGTACAGTGGCCAGTAGCCGGTCTGAACCGCCAGTTTCTGCTGATCCAGACCCTTGCGCATATCGATGCCATGAGCAATGCAGTGCGAATAGGCGATGATCAGCGATGGGCCATCATACGCCTCAGCCTCCATGAAGGCGCGCAGCGTCTGCACGTCATCGGCGCCCATTGCCACCCGCGCCACATAGATATTTCCGTATGCCATTGCGATCAGACCGAGATCCTTCTTTGGCGAGGATTTGCCCTTTGCGGCAAACTTCGCCACCGCGCCGATCGGGGTGGACTTCGACGCCTGCCCGCCCGTGTTGGAGTACACTTCAGTGTCAAGCACCAGGACATTGACCTTGTACCCCGACGCCAGCACATGGTCGAGTCCGCCGTAGCCGATGTCATACGCCCAACCATCGCCGCCAACGATCCAGACGCTCTTCTTCACCAGGACGTCTGCCAGGCTGAGCAGTTCGTGCTCACGCTCCACAACATCCGGGAACTGGCTGCGATCCAGCGTATGGAGACGCTGTTTCAGCAATTCGACCCGCTCACGCTGCGCGGCAATGCCTGCCTCGGTGCTCTGATCGGCGTTCAACAGGGCATCGACCAGGTCCTGCCCGACGACCGGCGCAAACAGCGGCAGCAGTTCGCGCACGTGCTCGATCTGCTGGTCGAGCGCCAGACGCATGCCAAGACCAAACTCAGCATTGTCCTCAAAGAGCGAGTTGCACCATGTAGGACCACGCCCTTCGGCATTCTTCGTGTACGGCGTCGTCGGCAGGTTGCCGCCGTAGATCGACGAGCAACCAGTCGCATTGGCTATCAGCAAGCGATCACCGAACAGTTGCGTCAGCAGTTTGATATACGGCGTCTCGCCGCACCCTGCGCACGCGCCGGAGAACTCAAACAACGGTTGAAGCAACTGCGAGTTCTTGATTGACCCGACGTGCAACGATGTGCGCGGCACATCAGGGATGCTCAGGAAGAAATTCCAGTTGCGCACCTCACGCTCACGCACCTCGACCAGCGGTTTCATGTTGATCGCCTTACGCCCGACCTGTCGCTTGTCCTTCGCCGGACACACCTCGACGCACAGCCCGCATCCGGTGCAGTCTTCCGACGAAATCGCCAGGGTGTATTTGTAACCGGGGAATTCCTTGAAGCGCGCTTCGGCGCTGAGGAACGTTTCGGGAGCACCTTCGAGCAGCGCCGGTTCGTACACCTTCGTGCGGATGACTGCGTGCGGGCAGACGTAGGCGCATTTGCCGCACTGGATGCAGATGTCGGGTTCCCAGACCGGCACCTCCAGCGCGATTGTTCGCTTTTCCCACGCCGCCGTGCCGGTGGGGAAGGAGCCATCGACCGGCAGTTTGCTCACCGGCAGCGAGTCGCCCTCATAGGCGATCATTGGAGCAAGCACTTCTTTCACGAACTCTGGCGCCTGTTCAGGCACCGGCGGTCGGCGGGTGAACGGCGACCGGAACCCGGCGAATTTTTCAACATCCACCTGGTACAGGTGTGCAAGCGCGGCATCGACGGCGCGGTAGTTCTGCTGCACCACCGCCTCACCGCGTTTGCCATAGGTCTTCTTAATGCTGCGCTTGATCTCGGCAATCGCGTCCTCACGCGGCAGCACGCCCGAAATGGCGAAGAATGCCGTTTGCATCACAGTGTTGACGCGCCGCCCCATGCCGCTCTCTTTCGCCACCCGGTCACCGTCGATCACATAGAACTTCAACTTCTTGCGCACAATGTCGTCCTGCACTTCGCGCGGCAGGTGGTACCAGACCTCGTCCGGTCCATACATGCTGTTCAGCAGGAAGACCGCGCCGGGTTCAGCCGCTTTCAGCACATCGATGCGTTCGAGGAAGGAGAACTGATGGCAGGCGACGAAATTCGCCCGCTCGATCAGGTACGGCGCGCGGATCGGATCGGGTCCGAAGCGCAGGTGCGACACGGTCATCGAACCGGATTTCTTCGAGTCGTAGACGAAGTACCCCTGCGCGTAGTTGTTGGTTTCTTCGCCGATGATCTTGATCGAGTTCTTATTGGCGCCAACCGTGCCATCAGCGCCCAACCCGTAGAACAGACAGCGCACCGTGCGCGGCGACTCAATCGAGAACGACTGATCGACATCCAGGCTGGTGTGGCTCACATCGTCGATGATGCCGACCGTGAAATGGTTCTTCGGCTGATCCTTCGCCAGTTCATCGAACACCGCCTTCACCATGGCGGGAGTGAACTCCTTGGATGCCAGACCATACCTGCCGCCGATTACCGGCAGATGACGACCACTCTCCGCCATTGCCGTTACAACATCGAGGTAGAGCGGCTCGCCGCTGCTGCCCGGCTCCTTCGTGCGGTCAAGCACCGCAATGCGCTGCACCGTCGTCGGCAACGCCGCCACGAAGTGCGCCACCGAAAACGGACGATAGAGACGCACGGAGACAACCCCGACCTTCTCGCCGCGTTCCGCCAGAAACGTCGCCGTCTCGCGCGCAGTTTCCGCACCAGAACCCATGATCACAATCACGCGCTCGGCATCCGGCGCGCCTGTGTAGTCGAACAGGTGATAGGCGCGTCCCGTCAACTGTGCGAACCGATCCATCGTTTCCTGAACGATGCCCGGCGTTGCTGCATAGAAGGGGTTGACCGTCTCACGCGCCTGGAAGTACACATCGGGATTCTGCGCCGTGCCGCGAATGACCGGCTGATCAGGGGTAAGGGCGCGCATACGATGCGCCGCAATCAGCGCCGGGTCAATCATTGCGTGCAGGTCGTCATCCGTCAGTTGCTCGATCTTATTGATCTCGTGCGACGTGCGGAACCCGTCGAAGAAGTGGAGGAATGGCACGCGCGCCTTGAGCGTCGCCGCGTGCGCCACCAGCGCCAGATCGTGCGCTTCCTGCACCGACGAGGAGGCCAGCAGCGCCCATCCCGTCTGACGTGTCGCCATCACATCCTGATGATCGCCGAAGATCGACAGCGCATGGGTCGCAATCGAGCGCGCCGCAATGTGAAAGACGGTTGAGGTCAGTTCACCGGCGATTTTGTACATGTTCGGGATCATTAACAGCAATCCCTGCGATGCGGTGAAGGTCGTCGTCAGCGCGCCGCGTTGCAATGCTCCATGACAGGCGCCGGCCGCGCCGCCTTCCGACTGCATCTCGATGACCAGGGGCGTCGTGCCCCACAAATTTGGCTTTCCGGCGGCAGCCCAGGCATCCGCCAGTTCACCCATGGGCGTGGAAGGTGTGATCGGATAAATAGCAATGACTTCACTCAGGCGGTACGCAATGCTGGCGGCAGCCTCATTGCCCTCCAGCGTGACCCAACTCCGTTTCATATGGTCCTCCTCGCAAGCCAGAGCGTGTGACGCAGAGACGGCCCGGCGGATGCAGGCATGTCAGCCGACTCTGGCGAGAGATATGACAGACAAGGAACGCAGAGCGCTGTGTAGCACGCTTGTAGTATACGCTGCACCAGGAAGCCGGGGGGTAAAGAAGACACAACGGAGAGTAATGCTTCCTCGCTATAGTTTGTGGGAGTTGCCACAGGTAAACAACCGAAAATGGACGTGTGTTGAGGAATGTTTACTGTGTGTAGCGACGTTCCGCCCCTCTCCTGGCGGAGCGCGTGTTACGATACACATATCTCGGGAGATAAGCGTTCAATGCTGGCGCTTAGACCGCATTTGGGGGAAATGCACGGGTCACTCCTGATACTGCGTGAGTCTTTCGTGTTTCCGCAATCGACATCGTTGTGGCGGAACGGGCACGGACGATTGACCGCATCCGCCCAATCTGGAGACAAGGCGATGTCGCCTTGCAACAGTTCTCACAATGAGGTGAGCGATGGAACGCTATGAATCCGGGCTTGTTTCCCCTGGACAGATCGACTCGCTGTTGAAACTGCGCCTCGTTCTGCTATTCGCTGAATATCCCTGGTTGCGCATGAGTGCTGCTACAGCGCAGCAACGCCTGCGTGAAAGCCCCTGGGCAATCGCCGACGCCCTCGATGAACTGGCAGGCGCCGGGTTGCTGAACCGGGTGGAGTGCTGCGGTCAACCGATGTACCGGTTGACCACTGCACCAGAACAGCGCCTGCGCCTCGAACGTCTTGCCCGCAGTTTCGACGATCCCCAGCGGCGCGATGAGATCTACGACCTGGTGCGCGCCACGCACCAGGAGCGCCGCTTCCGCGACATGGGCATGGCGCGGATGGGGATGACGGGTGTGCAGGAGTTCGACACGGTCATCATTTGATGATTACCAGACCGCCATGACGCGCGTCGGTCCACCGGAACCGGACGCGATTTTCGGCGCGCCCACGAAGAGCGTTGCGCCACTTGGCGGGATTGACTCCAGATTTGCCAGGTTCTCCAATCCCCACCGGTTGGTCGGGAGAATCGTATAATGCACGGCAAACGTCGTCGAAGGACCATGGTCGAGGCTCAGGGTATCCACCCCGATGCCCGAAATGCGCCGTTCGGTCAACAGGAAGTCAATCGCCTCCTTGCCAAAGCCGGGGAAGTGCATCACCCCGCTGCTGTCGGTGTTGCGAAACGCCTCGACCGAACCGGCGCGCGCTCCCCAGCCGCTCGCCATGAGCACGGCGGCGTTGTCGGGAATGCGCCCATAACGCCGCTCCCACGCCCGAATATCGTCCGGCGTCACCACCGCATCTGGATCACGGCGCACCTTTTCGGTAATGTTGATCACCACCGCTGGCACGACCAGGTTCTCGATGCGCAGCTGATCGACAAACAACCCATTGGGGGCGAAATGCACCGGTGCGTCCATGTGGGTGCCTGAATGCTCCCAGTAGGTCAGGATGCTCCCGTAATAGCCATCTTTATCGTGCGAGACCGCCTGTTGAATGCGGAACGGCGCCGCTCCAGGGAAGAGCGGAAACTGTGTGCCAAGGACGTGGGTCAGGTCCGCTACGTTGCGAAACGTGGTGCGCCGCACAGTCGCCGCGTGCGCCGAACCGACCGGCAATGCCGCAGCGACGGCGGCGCCCAGACCAAACTTGAGCAGGTTGCGTCGGCTGATCTCAGGGGACCGCATGCTGGCGAGGGTTTCCGGGGGGCACATGTCCAAACCTCCTTGTGATACGTATCCTCTCCAAAACTGCTGGGCAGCGGGTGACGGCGGAGCCAAGATCTGGTAGACTACCAACATATGCAGATACCTGACCTCAACCCCGACAGCATTGCCGATCTGGCAACCCGCCAGATCGTGATCCAGTTGCTGAACGTCATCGAGACGCTGGCGGCTGAGAACGCCGCCCTGCGGGTTGAAAACCAGAATCTGCGGGATGAGGTGGCACGGCTGAAGGGACGCTCGGGTAAGCCCGACATCAAACCACCCACGCCGCCGCCCAGCCCGCCGCCTGCGGATCATTCCTCGGAGGCCGAGCGCCGCACGCGCACGCCACGGGGCAAGCCGAAAAAGAACGCGACCCTGATTGTCACGCACGAGGAGCGCTGCGGGGTGGATCCGGCGACCCTGCCCCCCGATGCGGTGCGCCATGGGACAACCGATTCCATCGTGCAGCGCCTGCGCATCGACGTGGAGGTGGTCCGCTTCGTGCGGGAGCGGTGGTACGTCCCCAGCACCAACACGCTCATCACCGCACCGTTGCCGCCCGGCTACCGGGGTGGGTTTTGCCCCACGACCCATACCATCGTTCCCGCACTCGGTCACGGGGCAAACGTCAGTCAGCCCGCGCTGCTGCGCTTTCTGCGGGATGTCGGTCTGAAGATTGGCACGGGCACGGTGGCGCGCATGCTGCTGGATCCGAAGGGACGCTGGGCGGACGAAGCCGCCGCGATTCATCAAACCGGCCTCGCCACCGGGTCGTGGGTCGCCACCGACCAGACCAGTACCCGCGTGGATGGGCAGAACGAGGTCTGCCACGTTGTGGGCAATGCCTGGTTCACGAGCTATCATACCCGTCCCGGCGGCACGCGCCAGGATGTCCTGGCGGTCATCTGGGGCCAGGAACTCCGCTATCGCCTCAATGACGAGTCGCTGGCGTGGCTGCAGGCTCGCAGCCTGCCGCACACCCTGCTCCGCCGGCTGCGGGAGGCCCTGCCCCGCGGCACGGACATGACGGCGGCGGAACTCCAGCAGCACCTGACCAACGCCGGGATCACGCTCACCCCGCAGCAGGTACAGCCGGTCGGCGATGCGCTGGCGCTTGCCGCCTATCACGCCCAAACCCAGGCGCCCGTCCTGCGCTGGTTGCTGAGCGATGATGCCCCCGTGTATGACCACCTCACGACCACCCACGCCCTGTGTTGGGTGCATGATTGGCGGCATTACGCCAAGCTTGCCCCACGGGCGCCCCATCATCAGGCCGAACTCGCCGCGTTTGGGGAACGCTATTGGACGTTCTATCGCGACCTGCTGGCCTATCAACAGGCGCCCACTGCGGCGGAACGCGCACGGTTGGCGGATGCGTTTGACGCCTTGGTGGAAAAAGAGACCGGCTATGCGGCGTTGGATGACCGGATCAGCAAAACCGCCGACAAACGGACCCAGTTGTTGGCGGTGCTGAAACATCCCGACATTCCCCTGCACAATAATGATATGGAACTGGCGGCGCGACGCCGCGTGCGCAAACGCGATATCAGTTTCGGCCCTCAATCCCGAGACGGGGCACGGGCGTGGGATACCTTCCAAACCCTGGCCGCCACCGCCGCCAAACTCGGCGTGGGGTTCTTTCACTATCTCCGCGACCGCATCGTCACGCCGGAGACCACCCCCACCTTAGCCGAACGGGTAGCGCAACGGGCGGGTATCGCTGTGCCTTCATCGGCCTGATCCAGCGCTTTTGGAGAGGATACTGTGATACGATACATTGACGCTGCTCGAAGGAAGCCGCTGCCGGGTATGGCACGCCCCGCCAGACTGCCCATCAGCAGTGCTGACACGGTGCGATCTGAGCCTTTCCCTGTGGCAGAAGGCGCAAAGATTGTTGCGGTAGAGTGTAGTATACTCGAAAAACGTTCAACGTTCAACGTTCAACGTCCCACGCTCGATATTCAAACGTTCAACGTTCAACGTTCAACGTTCAACGTTCAACGCTCAACGCTCAACGTTCCAACGTTCAACGCTCAACGCTCAACGCTCAACGTTCAACGCTCAACGTTCAACGCTCAACGTTCAACGCTCAACGTTCAACGTTCAACGCTCAACGTTCAACGCTCAACGTTCAACGCTCAACGTCCAACGCTCAACTCCGGTCGGCAGGTGAAAGCGCTACACGGGGGCAGTCCAGCACACAAATCGCCGATTATCGGTCGATGCCACCGCCTCAATCACTGCCAGATTGTCGAACCCGTCGAGACGCTGCAAACGCGCAAGCAATTCCGCATCGCCGGTCGCGCCTTGCGGAATGATACATTCGCCGCGCTCGCTTACCAGAATCCAGAACACATCCGTCTCAAACGGACCCCGATCAGACGTTTCGATTAGAACCGCGCGCAACTCATCCCAGCGCACAACATCGACCCGTCCATCCTGATGATGACAGGACACTCCGTGTTCATCGATCTCGACCAGATACTCCGGCTTCACTGCGCCTCCTGCGTGATTCTATCCTGCAGCCCGACATCACCGCAAACCGCGCGCCCGGAGATGATGGTCGAGCCAGGCGGCTTCTTCGGGCGTGAGAGGCGGCGGGGGCGGATCGGCGCGGTAGTCGATCACCCGCTCATAATGGGCGCGCCGGTAGACCTGACGCAGCACGGCGCCAACGTCGAGCGCGACATCCGGGTCAGGATCAGCCAGGGGAACCGGGAGCACCGGCAGCGGGTCGCTGAGCGCAATCGGCCACACCTCGACCAGGGGACGGCGAGAGGCGCGGCTGAGCAGCGCGCAGTAGGCGGTCGGCGGGAGCGGCCGCGCCAGGCGGGGACGGACACCGGCGCGCAACAGGTCGATTTCCAGCAGATGGACGCTGCTGGCAAAGAGTTCCTGGCGCTTCTTTTCATAGGCGTCGGCGCCATCCGCGCCTGCCCGCTTATTGGCGGGCGAGAGCAGTTCAATGGCGGTAATGAGAGTTTGCTGCAACACCGAGCGAATCTCAATCCGGGCATAGCGGGTCGGCACCGTGATCTGCGCCGGAATGGTGAGCGGGGCGGGAGTGATGGCGGTAGTGACGGCGCCAGCATCGGCGACATCGTCGCGCACGATGCCGACATCGGGAACGAACACCTGACGGGCCGGTGCAATCTCGATGTTTTCGAGCGCGATATAGGGCGTGATGAGCGCAATATAGTTTGGACCGAGTTGCTCCTGAATGGCATCGCACATCGCACTGATCAAGCGTGCGTGCACATCGGGCCACAGGGCAGGCAGCTCCAGGTAGGGATCCATGCCGGGGAAGGGGAGTTCCATCATCACCTCCGGGCGTGTCCGTTGACCGCATGATACCACACAGCCACGCCGTCTGTATGGGTCAGAAGAATGTATGGTCTTTGAGGAAATAATCCGCCATAGCCCGCGCAGGCGGGCTTTGCATTCCATAGCCGAGGGCTTATGGTCTTTGAAGAAATAATCCGGTATAGCCCGCGCAGGCGGGCTTTGCCTTGCATAGCCGAGGGCTTCAGCCCCACGGCTAGTTCGGTATAGCGGATTAAATGCTCAATCTCCATCAGCCCCACGGCAAGGGCGCATACCGGATGTATTTCTCAATCTCCATCAGCCCCACGGCAAAGGGCGCATACCGGTTTATATTCTCAATCTCCACGAGCCCTGCGGCAAAGGGCGCATACCGGTTTACATTCAGTAATCGCCCTCCCTGATATACGGTACGCTCCAGAGCGCCACCTGCATCACGACCGATTTGAACCACGCCTGGTACATGCGATCAACGTCTTCGGGAGAGTGTCCCTTCTTTGCCAGGAACGATCTGATCGTCGCCGTGATTGGATAGATGAATGCAACCATGTAGCGGTAGTGGATGTGTGGCACAGCCTGCACCCCGTCAACGATGTTCTTTTTGCTGCGGTGATGACGCAGACCAATTTCATACGCATAATTCAACCATTGCTCGTCATACGGGCGGGTGCAGGTATCGAGAATCCACTGCCCGAAGCGCCTGCGCACAGCCGCCATATAGTCGGCATTTGGATTACCGTGCCCGTCAGTAAAGTAGTACACCAGGTGCGGATGTGAACCGACAAAACCGTACCACAGATCGAGAACATCATCGATCTGATCCGCCAGCACCTCGCCCGCCATCCGCAGGTACTGCTCATCCTCCGGTCCGAACAACACTGCCTGCTTCAAGAGGTCCAGGTCCTGCATGGTCAGGGGAGCATGCGCCACCTGGTCCGTTCCATAGGTATAGCCGGGAATTGCGGTCGCCATCATTGCAGCACCTCCTTCGTGTTTTTATCCCTGCTCTGAAGGCACAAAATCAGGGCACTCGAAATATGTTGCCGGTTCTGCCAGCGGCGCGTCTACGAATGCACAATGATGCGGTCCGCGCGGGTCGTCGGGATGGGCGTCGCGCCGAAAGAATTGACACCCCCAGCACATCTCGTACACGCGCACATAGCCGCTCTGCTGCAAACGCGCGACAATCGCCTGTGTGGCGTGCAGCAACACGCTCTGCTCAGCATCGGGCAATCCATCAACCGCTGCCTCGATCTCATCCAGCACGTTTTCTAGCTGCCCCGCCTGCGCCGCACCCGCCTCGGTCAACAGCAACGTTACTACGCGCTGATCACCCGGCAACGTCACACGCTCGATAAACCGCTTGTTTTCCAACGCATCAGCCACGCCGCTCGCCGTCGCATACGTCACTCCCAGGCGCTGCGCCAGACCGCCAACCGTGCGCACGCCAGGGCGGGCGTACTTGAGAAAGATCAATGTCTGAATCTGGGCTGGCGAAAGGTGCATCGTCTTTCCCCGTTCCCGCAGCAGATAGTCAATTGCCTGCGCGATTCGGTAGAGCGCAATCGTGATCTGTCCACCGACCGTCGTTCGATGCTTCGGATCAAAAGAAGTCATTACTTAGTACTCCTAAATAATTATAGCAGACAATGCCAGTCTGTCAATCCCTCACCATCCATCATACGGGCTTCGTGCACTGCACAGCATCGCATATAATGGAAACCATGAACGATCCGTAGAATACCATCATCACCCTCTGCCTGGCATACCCGATTCAGGCGCTGTACGTCTCTGGCAGTCACTCGCAGAAATCTACGCGCTGCGCCGTTGGATTACATCACTTTTGGACCACACGAGTGACGCGGGTATTGCCGTGTTTGCGGGGATGCACACGGTTCCAGTGCGTCAGGAACATTCCAGAACGACCGCGTGGCGCCCCGGCAGGAATGCATCCTATCGATCAAGATTTGATATGAGAAAAGGAGGTCAGGGGGATGAGGATGCACAAATGCTTCGGAACAAAGAAAACCGCTTATGTCCGCTTAAAAAACCTGCCCTTGAGAGCAGGCGGAGAAGGGGCACAGACGCATCAGAAACCAGCGGTGCGCCGGTCAGAACCTGTGCTCCCGCCCGCCCCCCCTCCATCGCACCCCACAGCATCCTACCGCTGCACCAGCGGCAGCGTGACGCGCCACGTCAGCAGAACCCGCAGCCGGGTCAGCGGGTCGCCGAGCAGGGCATAGGTCAACAGCGTTTCCTGACAGCATACGCTGCCAGTAAAGAGTTCGCGGAAGCCAGCAGCGGTCAATGCGCCCAGTGGAATAGCGCGTTCGATGTCGTTTCCTGCCGAGGACGACCAGAGGGTGCGGAAGAATCCTTCTTGCAGTTTATCGTGCCCATACGATACCCCCAACCCCGTCGGTCCCCACACCGCCACGGCGCCGCCCTTCTCACTCAGCAGCAATGCTTCGTCGATGGTCATGCCGACATAGGAGGGCCACTGGAAGGCGCTGCTCAGGCAGGTGAGCGATAGCACCACCGGCAACCGGTCGCCGTTCGTCAGTTGCAGCACATCCGAACGGTGGAGCAACCAGTTCTCCGGAGCGCTCAACTCGGTCACTGCCCACTGCTGCTGGTGTGCATGCCCGAAGTACGCAACCACCGCCGCACCATTGCCAAAGCGCGCCAGTGCCGCCGCGCGCGCTGCGGCTGCGGTTGGAATCTGCCCCGCGCCATCGCCGAAAAACACGCGATCGATCTGCATGACAGGCGGTTGCAGTGCAATACTCGCTTCCGCCTGTGCCGCAAAATCGCCGCTGCTGTCCGCATCGTCTGCCAGGTACAGCATCCGCCCGCGCCACGCACCGCCGGTCGGCGCTGTTTCGTACCCGATGATTTTGGCGACGAGCGTTTGCAGTTCGGCGGCGCTCTTCACCGGCAAACGCCCAAGCCAGACATCCGGCAACCGGTCGTCGGTCGGGTTTTCACCGTCGAGTTGCGCGTAGCAGGTTTCGCAGGCTGTCTCACCCAGCCACGGATCGACCATCGCCAGATAGGGCGGCATCAGGTTGACGTTCTTTGCACCGCGATTGGTGTAGTCAAACGGATCGGAACTCCCATCGCCGACAAGCGTCACCGCCATCGGCGGCGGCGACCATGTTCGCGCTGCATGTTGCAGAAATGAACGGATCGCGCGCGGATCGACCTGACCGGAACTCCATCCGTCATAGATGGTCTGGACATCGATTACCGCGACGGTATATCCCTGCGCTCGCCGCAGATCGAGAAGTGGCGTCAGCGCGGGGTGCAGCAGCGCCGGGGCAATGTAGACCGCATCGGCGCCAGATGGCAACGCTGGCGGGGTAAAGGGTTCGACCGTCGGCGTGAAAATGGTCCCATCGCCGGTCAGCAGGTACGAGCGCCCTGCACGATCATCCTCGAACGCCGCTCCGGTGATCTGCACCCGCACCGGCGCAGCCGGATCGGTCACGTCGTACAGGGCAAAGCCAGGCGGCGCTCCAGCGATCTGATAGGCGCGCTGACCGGATGCGCCCTGGAAGATCGCTCCCTTCCCGCCAAACTGGAGCAGCACCGGTCTGTACCACTCGATGGTATCAACCGCGACCTGTGCGTAGCCGGTGATGGCGGTCAGGGTCAGGCGCGCTTCGGTTGCGCCGCCAGCAGTTCCCGGCGCTACCAGCGTCAGCGTCGCATCTCCGGCGCTGTTCCACTCTACTGGCGCGCTGCTGCTCGACCCGATTGCGGCAGTCAGGCGACGCACAGCGCCGGATTGCACATGCACGCTTACCGTGAAGGTCATCGTTCCTGCCGCCGCCGGAAGGGTCGTTGTTACCGGAATGCTCATCCGCGCCTGATCATCCTCCGGTTGCCCTGGTTCGGCGCGCAGCAACGCTGCAAACCAGTGGTCGCCGTCACTGCCGGGGCGCCGCGAGTCGTAGTAGCTCGTTCCCCGCACCACGCCCCGCTCCAGCGCGCCGGACGGCGCTTCCCCCGATGGTATGCTGGTTGCACGAGATGCAATCCGCAATCGCGCACCATCTTCCAGCGTAAGCCAGTATGTGTCGCTCCGGTTCCAGCGGTCGCCCGGCGGCGGCGCGTAGAAGCGCAGTTCATCATCAGGATCGCCCCAGGCGCTGTTCCCGTTGACATCGCGCAACTCGACCGGGATCTCCGTGCCGGCGCGACTGAGTTTGATGCGCGCCGGTGATCCGGCGATCGCCGGACTCAGTTCGCTGACTCGGAGAATCTGCAATCCCTGGTGTTCGACGCGCACCCGCAACGCCGGGACAGCGGGGAACGCGGGGGGGCGAGGCGGAATCGAGGAAGGCGACGCCATCGCCTGGGCAAACGCGAGACCCGACTCGCCCACAGTCTCTAGCGGCGCCACCGCTTCGACCAGCACCTCAAGGGTACGCACGGCGCGCGCACGTCCATCCTGCCGATACACCGGACTCAGCGCCAGCGCCACGATCCGTTCGCCGCGCAGACGCGACTCGCGCACCACCACCACCGGCGCAACCGGCACATCATCGGGTGAGCCAGACCATGGTGCATCGTCGAGCGCAATGACGCGTGGCTCGACACCAGCATCACTGAATGCGCGCAGCGCAACCAGAACCGGTTTCACTGGCAGCGAAGGATCGGGAACAGTGGGACGCCAGGTTATCCAAACGCCATTATCAACCGGACGCACCACCGGCGCATCATCCCCGGCGCCGGTTGCTGTGGGAGATGCCATCGCACCGCACACACTGCCGATGATCAGAACAAGAACGAGAGCAAAACGTGTCATCATTGCAATCCAGGCAGCACAAGCGGCAACTCTTCTGCTGCGTTACAGAGTTACGCCTTACGGCTACGAGCCAGCAATCCGCCAGCAATCACGAGCAGCGCTATCAGTACAAGCATCAGCGGCGCTCCACTGGCGACAGATGCACCGGCGCCGGGGAGGGTGACAGGAACAGGCACGGTCAGCGTCGGTGTTGGCGTACCGACAGAAACCAGCGTAACCGTCTGCTGCTGCTGCTCCTGCACTGGCGTTCCCGGCGGTGGCGTCTCTGGCGGGGTCGTCGGCGGCGGTGTCTCTGGCGGGGTCGTCGGTGGCGGCGTCTCCGGCGGGGTCGTCGGTGGCGGCGTCTCCGGCGGGGTCGTCGGTGGCGGCGTCCCTGGCGGGGTCGTCGGCGGCGGCGTCCCTGGCGGCGTTGTTGGCGGCGGCGTGCCCGGCGGCGTTGTCGGCGGCGGCGTGTCAGTAGGACGTACTTCCACCGTTTCGGTCAACGCCAGCAGCGGCGCCTGCGGCGCAGAACGGGGTGCAGCCGCTTCCATCGCTCGTGCAAAACCGACGAGTAATCCGGTTGCCACGATACCGGCGCAGATCACCACAATCAATCGAGGCATGCGGGATGCTCCTTGTCGCTTCAGTACGCGATTGCGGCTATAGTAACAGAGGGTGATCGGTTCTTCAAGCGTCTCTTTTGAACATTGAGTCCACTGCAAAAAGGGGTATGTCACCCTGAAGGCGCAGCATTCGCAGAGGCGGATTCCATAGCGAGTCACGCACACGCATGCTTTGCTATGCATCCATCATAGTTCGTTTTTAGGGTTCTCTGCGCCCTAGTATAATCTAACGGGACACGGTATACCGTTCTGCGCCAGGTTCACGAGATCGCCGCGGAGTGTTGGGTAGCCGTGTCCTTCAACGCGACCAAGCCGAACAGGTATCTGGGCCCTCAAACCCGCATATGCTAGCAAGGCTGGCGCCGTTTTCCTCAGGAGGTTCTGTGTATGGCTTCCCGTGAGTCGCTCTTTATCGGCATTGATGTCTCCAAACAGACGCTGGATGTGGCGTTTGGCGCCGACCCGCACGCGCCACGCGAGACGATACCGTCTACCGACGAAGGTGTCCAGCTCCTGGTCACGCGACTCCAGCGCCTGCAGCCGACCCTGATTGTGCTGGAGGCGACCGGCGGGCTGGAGCGCATGGTGTTCGCCCAACTGCTCCAGGCTGGCGTGCCGACGGCGCGGGTGCAGCCACGCCGCGTGCGCGCCCTGGCGCACGCGGAAGGACGCCAGGCGAAGACCGACCGCCTGGATGCCCGGTTGCTCGCCCGCTTTGCCGAACGGGTGCGCCCGCCGCACCACCAAGCGACGGACGAGCAGCGCGCATCCTTGCGCGACCTGCTGGTCCGGCGGGAGCAGGTGATTCAGATGCGGACGGCTGAGATCAATCGGTTGACGGCTGCCGCGCCGAACCTCCGCCCGGGCATCCAGAAGCATATTGATTGGCTGGATCAGGAGATCCGTGCGCTTGAGCAGGAACGCGACAACGAGGCGGAGCGCACCGACGAGGTGCGCCGGAAACGGGAGCTGCGCGACAGCGTGCCCGGCATCGGCGCGATCACCGCACTGAACCTGCTGCTCCGCCTGCCCGAACTGGGGACCATCAATCGCAAGGAAGCGGCGGCCGTTGTGGGCGTTGCGCCGTATGCCAATCAGAGCGGCGCACAGCACAAACCCCGGCATATCTCCGGCGGCAGGAGGGATGTGCGCAGCGTGTTGTACATGGCGACCCTGGCGGCCACGCGGCGCCGTCTGGTCAGGCGCGCCTTCTATCAGCGCCTGTGTCAAGCTGGCAAGCCGCGCAAGGTCGCCATCGTCGCTGCGATGCGCAAGCTGCTGACTATTCTCGGCGCAATATTGCGTCAGCAAAAGCCCTGGGATCCGGCTGTGCATACGAGCGCCCCTTGACAAGCAACACAGTTACTCGGCGTCTCAGCGGTGCGTTTTTGCAGCGAAGTCAACACTGCCTTCACACCGCTTCACGAGACTATACCGCTTCACCCAGTTTCACCGCCTCGAAAATGCGCATTCGATGCAACAAGAGCACGATCACAACAATCGTCGCTGCCAGCAAACCGCCGGAAATACCGTACACCAGCGCGATCCGCTCCCAGTCGATCTGCACCACGAATGGTGGCGTCTCAGGATAGACCCCGGTACGCACCTGCAAGAATGGAATAAACAACCAACTTGTCAGAATACCGACCAGCGTGCCGGGAGCGGCGCCAAAACCGACGATCAGCGTCTGCTCAAAGACCAGCAGCACGCTCAACTGTCGCGTACTCAAGCCAATTGCGCGCAGGACTCCCAACTCCACCAGGCGACGCTGGAACGAGAGAAGCGTATAGGCGACAAATCCAATCACCGTCACCACAGTTGTCGCCAGAAAACCGACCGAGAGCAACCCGAACAACCCCTGTCGCTCCGGTCGGCGCAGATCGAGATCGAGCAACGTCTGCGGCGTCGAGCGGATCATGCGCAGCCCGTACCCGATGCCTGCCGCCGCCACTGCTTGCAGACTGGCGTCGGGCGCCAGCGATAGCCAGACTTCATACGGATACAGCCCGCCCTGTGAATCGAAACTGTAGTCCAGGTTCCCGATCACAAATGGCGGACCCTGATCGTAGAGCGTTGGAAAATACCTGAGCATACCAACGACCGTAAATGTGATATTTTGCGTCTGCCCGCGATCATTCATCGCCAGCGTAAACCGGTCGCCGATCCGCAGCCCTTGTTGTGTTGCGAATGTTTCAGAAACCAGCGCCGCATCGGGATAATCCGCCAGACGGTTCATCAACGCGCCGAGGGACTCATCGGCATAGTCAGGTCGCCACGCATCCGCCAGCACTGCTGCCAGGGTCGTCCGATCAACGCCGTAGAAAATGCCGCTGATTGGTCGCGCGCTCCCCACGATAATGTCTACCTTGCCAGGCGCAACGCGGGTGGCGCCGGTCACGCCGGGGATCAGCAGATACTCTTCGATCGGCACGAACAGGTACGCCGTGCTGGGTGTCGTATCGGCTTCGCCCGTTGTGCCCAGCGTGCCTCCGCTCAGATCAAGACTGGTTTCCGCCGGGGCGATCTCGCGATCGCCAGCAATGTTTGCCGATGTTATCGCCGCGCCAGGATATACGAGACGCACATCCGCCGCGCCTCGATAGTACGCCCGTTCTTCACTATGACGATCCAGTGTGAGCGCCATCGACGATGTGAATGTTGCAAGCGCCAGGGTCAGCGCAACGAGCAGCGCCGGTCCGCCATAGGCGCCCGGCGTGCGCGACAGGAAGCGCAGCGCCGTCACAAGCGCCACTCCCGGCAACAGCCCCGCAATCCATGCCAGCGCGCGCAGCAGCAGCGGTAGGAAACGCATACCGACCAGCGTGCCGGCAAACACCATCAGCGCCGGAGCGAGCAGCAACAGCGGGTTGCGAAAGGGGTCATCCGTGCCGACAGTCACGCCCGGCACACCGATCATACCGCTCAACCGTAACTGTTGATAACCATAGACTGCCGGTATCAACAACAGAATATCGAGATAGAGACGTTGCCAGAGCGGTGGGCGGGTTGCGCGCGCGCGTTCGATCTTGTAGGAAATGATCGTCCGACCGGCAGCGCTCAGCGCCGGGATCACAACGGCTGGCAGCGCCAGCAGAACCGTCGCCAGTGCATGCCAGGGGCTTGCCGGCAACAATGTCGGCGCCGGCGCGTCAAGTGGCGCAAACCGCAAAAAGGAGACAGTCCAGGAGATCACATGCGCCAGCAACAACCCCAACGGCAAACCAGCCGCCCATGCCGCTGCGCCGAGCAGCAGCACTTCGCCGAGCGCCAGCCCCAGCACCTGCCAGCGCGAACTGCCGCGACTGCGCAGAATCGCCATCTCCTGCTGCTGGCGCGCAACGGTCATCCCGGCGACCTGGAGCACAAAGTACCCGATCACGACGAGCAATGGCACTGCAAACAGCGCCAGCGTGACAGTCAACACCCGCACCTGATCACGATGCCGCTCTAGCGCCTCCATTGGCGAGCGCACGAGTTGCGCGCCGGGCAGACGCTGCTGGATGTCGGCGGTGGCGGTTGCAATTCGCTCACGCAGACGCTCGACATCGCTGCTGCGCACACTGCTGCCATCGATCGCCGTGTACCACGCCGCCAATGTCACAAATCGCGCATCCGGCACATCCGCAATCAGGGCAAAACTTTCCTCGGGCACAAGGAAGACATCGCTATACGTCGATGGCGGCTGAAACCAGTAACCGGCGTCGGCATCCGCCGGTCGCCAGATGCCTGCGATCCGCACCAGCACATCGATGCGCGGTCCGCGACCGGTCGACTCGACCCGGTAGAGATCATCGATCAGCAGCGTGTTCTTCGCAGCGGTTGTTTCTGAAACCAGCACGTCGAGCGGTCCGTCGCCGGTGAAGGGACGCGGCAGATCGCCATCAACAATCTGGATATGCCGTTCGATGCCGCTGAGGAAGCCGATACGGGCAAACAGAACTTCCCGCCCTGCACCGTCGGGAAACCCGACACGCAGTTTTTCGGTGGCGGCGAAGCGCACGCCCGGCGGTGCAGGCAGGTCAATCCCCGCCGCTGGCAGATTGCCCGCCAGTTGATCCGTCAGCAGGTACTGTTGCCACGAAATCGATGGATCGGACGCACCGCCGTAGCGATAGACCATGGCGAATGGCGGCAGCGGGTCGGCGACTGCGCGTTCGGTGAGCGCCGCCAGCAAAATGCGGTACCCCGACGCTTCGGCGTAGACCGGAATGCTGACCACCATGCCAGCTGCCAGCGTCATGCCAGACCAGACCGCCAGCGCAAGCCCAAAGTGACTCAGCAACCGTCGCCAGATGACCGGGGGAAACGAGAGGGCAATCGTGAGTTGACGCAGCATACCGTTGCCTGCTCACTCCCGCGCTGCACTCACCGTGTGGCGCAGGGCGCGAAAGCGTTCGTGAGCGCCAGCGAGGGTCGTCGGAACAAGATCATGCTGTTCGCCAAGCGCTTCGAGATAATCAAGGACGGCTTCCAGCGTCCGACTATGTTTATCATTGTCATTGTCATACGCCGGACGATTATCGGACGTGAAACAGAGTGCGCAGAACAACGCGGCATCCTCGATCATGCGCTCGATGGCGCGCTCGATCACCGGTTGGTGCAGCGCATCGAGCGTTCCGGCGTCGATCCGCAACTCATACGGTTGATTGGTGATCTGTCGCTGATCCGGGTCGGTCGTCACCGGCACATCGAGGAACGGCAGGTCGCCGGCGCGCTCGTGGTGCTGCGCATCGACATAGCGCGGGTGATGCACCACATGCTCCCACTCCACCCCAATGCGCGGCAGCATAAAACCGGGCTGCGCAATCGACCCCTGGCGAAAGCCGAGTTCGTAGAGCAGGCGATAGGTAGCGTCGCTCGCCGAATGCTTGCAGGGGCGGAAGGAGCGCGGGCGAACGCCCAGGGCGTCGGCAAAACGCTCGGCTGCGTCGTCGATCAACCGGCGTTGCACATCCGGCGCCAGCGTGCCGAGAAAGTTGCGGTACGATCCGCTCTCCGCCTGCAACGGATTCACGTACAACCCAAGTTCGACGCCGCGCCCCGCCAGTTCTTCGAGCAGCGGCGTGTGTTCGACTGCGCACTGCGGTGCGACGAACAACGTCGGCGGATACCCTGCCCGAAGCAGACGATTGCAATACCCTTCAATCGCGCGCGCGCTCTGCTCCCAGGAGCGTGGTCCTTCTTTCGCCGCGCGAATCGCAATGCTCTCGCAGTCCAGCGTAAAAAGGACATGGATCGTCAGCCGTGTTGCCATCGGCGCAATCACTCTTCAACACACAACTGTTTCAATCCGTCGCCAGATCGGAAACCATCAACGTTTTGCGCGCAAATACATACGTACAAAATAGACGATCAGCCCCTGTTGGTTATCGAATGTTAACGATCATGTCTCAAAAACGTATTGCCAAACCCGATCTTCAATGGTATATTCTCTACAAATCCCACCGATGGAAACCAACAGTGGCGTTGAGCGTGCTGGCACGATGCACGTATCAACACCGTCAACCCTGCAACGCCACAGTGTCGTGATCCTCAATGACGCCTCTTTGCAGTGTTGCACGAACTGCCTGAGCAGCATGTCACAACCGGGCTGAGTATCGGGAGTCGCATTCGGTCGTCTACAGGGAGCGGTTGCACTGGCACTGCAATCACTATCCTGGCGATAGTGCAGCCCGGTGTCTGACAGATCGGTTCAGGCAACAGGCGATCCCCACGCCGCTGGCACCGGCGGGGGATCGATTGCAGCGGCGGCGTGAGCGCCGATGCGGTGGCATTATACCACATGTCCCCCTTCCTGCTCATGCCGTCAGACTGATGTTCGATGCACCCTGGATTGTTGCCGGGGGTGCGCAGCGGCGGCGTGAGCGCCGGTGTATGTCCTTCGCCTGATCTGCACCTGTTCCGCCATCGCCGCGCGCCCGGTACACTCCACATTTGTGCATTCAAGAACGATCCGGTTTGCACTCACGCGCATACCGTTGCGTGTGGTTCGATGGAAAGGAGCACAACGATGCGACAGGTCGCTTTCTACGGCAAGGGCGGGATTGGCAAGTCCACCACGCAGCAGAACACTGCAGCCGCACTGGCATCGATGGGATACCGGTTGATGGTCGTCGGGTGCGACCCCAAGGCGGATTGCACTCGCCTGCTTCTCCGCGGCGTGCGCCAGCCGTCGGTGCTCGACACGCTGCGCGACGTCGGTCCTGAAAGCGTGCAGCTCGAAAAGGTGGTCGTTCAGGGATACGGCGGCGTCAAATGCGTCGAGTCGGGCGGACCTGAACCCGGCGTCGGTTGCGGCGGACGCGGAGTGATTACCGCTATTCAAACCCTCGAAACCCTGGGCGCATACAAGGACGATCTGGATTATGTCTTCTACGACGTCCTTGGCGATGTGGTCTGCGGCGGGTTCGCCATGCCGATCCGCGAAGGGTATGCCGAAGAGATCTACATTGTCTGTTCCGGCGAGTATATGGCGCTCTTTGCGGCGAACAACATCTGCAAGGGCATCAAGAAGTTCGCGGAACGCGGCTATGCCCGCCTTGGCGGGTTGATCTGCAACTCGCGTCTCGTTGAAAACGAGCGGGCGCTGGTTGAGGAGTTCGCGCGCCGACTCAACACGAAGATGATCCACTTCGTACCGCGCAGCAAAGACGTCCAGCGCGCCGAGATCAACAAGAAAACTGTCATCGACTACGACCCTGAACTGCCGCAGGCGCACGAGTACCGTGAACTGGCGCGCAAGATCGATGAGAATGATGAGTTCACCATCCCTACCCCGATCACACAGGACGAACTCGAGGATCTGATGCGCGAATACGGTATCGTGGATTAGCGGCGCGTCAGCGTCATGGAGGCTCTCATGGACGCTTCATCCGCCGGATCGTGTCAGGGCGTCTGTTTTCCCAACATCGACCTGAGCACGCATCCATGTTACAGCCGCGCAGCGCATTTCCGCTTCGGACGCATCCACGTTCCGGTGGCGCCGCGCTGCAACATTCAGTGCAACTACTGCATTCGCCGGTATGCCTGCCCGAATGAAAATCGCCCCGGCGTTACGATGCGCGTGGTATCGCCCGATGAGGCGCTGCAAACTGTGCGCCATGCGGTCGCCCGCGACCCGCGCCTGCGCGTCCTTGGCGTCGCCGGTCCGGGCGATGCGCTGGCAAACAATGCAACACTGACCACATTCGAGCGCGCACGCGACGAATTTCCGCACCTGATCCGCTGTCTCTCCACCAACGGCTTGCTGCTGCCGGATCAGATCGATGCCATCGAGCAGGCTGGCATTACCACGCTGACTATCACGATCAATGCAGTTGACCCGGCAATCGCTGAGCAGATATACGCTCACGTGCGGTATCGCGGCAAGACCTATCGCGGGCGTGAGGCGTGTACGCTGCTTCTGCGCAATCAACTGACCGGTCTGCGTGAAGCGGCGCTGCGCGGGATGGCGGTCAAGGTCAATTCGGTGCTGATACCGGGCGTCAACGATCATCACCTGATCGATGTCGCGCGCACGGTCAAAGATCACGGCGCGTACATCATGAACATCATCCCGCTCATGCCCCTGGCAAAGTTCGCCCACCTGCCGGAACCTTCACCCGCGCTGGTCAATCGGGTGCGCGACGAATGCGCGACGGTCATCGAGCAGTTTCGCAACTGCCAGCGATGCCGCGCTGATGCTATCGGCGTGCCGGGCGAGGAGGGGTGCGGCGCGGGCGAACGAGTCTGTATTCCGAAGTTTCTGGCGCAGCGAAAGGAGCAACGCGATGCAGTTCAAATGCAATCAGACCCTGCCTGAGCGAGCGATCCATATCGCGCTCAAGGGACCGGGCGGGAAGTGTCAGCGCGGCGATGGCACCACCTGTTTCATTGCCAACAACGTGGCAACGACGCCTGGCGATATGACCGAGCGCGGCTGCACCTACGCCGGCTGTCGCGGCGTCGTCGGCGGACCGGTCAAGGACGCTATTCAACTGACCCACGGACCGATCGGGTGCGCGTTCTTCTCCTGGGGCTACCGTCCGCACCTCGCCGACAGCGATTTTCACATGAAGTACACCTTCGTCACCGATATGAACGAAACCAACATCGTCTTCGGCGGCGAGAAAAAGCTGCTTCAGTCGATCATCGAAGCCAATGCCGAGTTTCCCAATGCGAAGGCGGTGTTCGTCTACAACACCTGCTCTACGGCGCTGATCGGCGATGACGGGCGCGACGTCGCCAAACAGGCGGAAGCGATCATCGGCAAACCGGTGGTGTTCTTCGAGTGCGAGGGGTTTCGTGGCGTCAGTCAGTCGATGGGGCACCACGTCGGCAACGAGACGATCTTTCGTCAACTGGTCGGCTCGGTCGAACCGGAGGGCGATTTCAGCCGCTCGATCAACATCATCGGCGACTACAACATCAAGAATGACATCCGCACCTTCGAGTATCTCTTCGAGGCGCTTGGCTTGCGGATCATCGCCCGCTTCACCGGGAACGTCTCAGTGGACGACCTGAAGATCATGCACAAAGCGGCGCTCAATATCGTGCACTGCCAGCGATCCGCCACCTACATCGCCGACATGATGAAGGATAAGTATGGCACGCCGTACATCAATGTCACGCTCTGGGGCATGAAGAACATGGCAAAAGCGCTGCGCGACACCGCCGCGTTCTTCGGGCTTGAAGCGCGCGCCGAAGAAGTGATCGCCCGAGAAGTGGCGCGCATTCAACCCTACATCGACGCCTATCGTCAACGCCTGCAGGGGAAGCGCGTCTTCATCTACCAGGGCGGTCCGCGCGTCTGGCACTGGATCGAACTCCTGCGCGAATTGGGCATGGAGACCGAGACGGCAGCCACAACCTTCGGGCATACCGATGATTACGAGAAGATATTCAACCAGATCGGCGAAGGCGCGCTGGTTATCGACAACCCGAATGTCCCCGAAATCGAAGAAATCCTGACCCGTCGCCGTCCCGACCTGTTCATCTCAGGCAACAAGGAGCGATACCTGGCATACAAAATGGGCGTGCCGTTCGTCAATGGGCATACCTACGACACCGGACCCTACGCCGGTTTTGTGGGCATGGTCAACTTCGCGCGCGATATCGATAAAGCCCTGCATGCGCCGGTCTGGAATATCGTGCATCAGCACGCCCGACCTGCACCCGTCGCCCGCCACGCAGTCCACGGATCTGAGGAGGTGGAGTCATGACCAGCTGTCTGACCCTTCAGGAACGAGCCGTTGCCATCAACCCGACCCGTTCCTGCGCGCCAATCGGGGCAATGCTCGCCAATTACGGCATTCACGGCGCTATCACCATCAACCACGGCTCCCAGGGATGCGCCACCTACCCGCGTCACCAGATGTCACGTCACTTCCGCGAGCCGGTTGAGGTCGCCACCACCTCGCTCACCGAAAAGACAACGGTCTACGGCGGCAAGCAGAACCTGCTCGCGGCGCTCAAGAATATCTGGGAACGCTTCCACCCGACCATGATCATGGTCTGTTCGACCTGTCTCTCAGAAACGATCGGGGACGACATTCCTGCGATCATCGATGAGTTTCTGGACAAACATCCGGACGTCACAATCCCGATCCTTTCGGTCAAAACTCCGTCGTACATCGGCAATCACACGACCGGCTTCGACAACTTTCTCAAAGAGATCGCCCTCAATCTCCCGGATCGCCGCAAGAAGAAAGGCGAGACCAACGGCAGGATCAACATCATTCCCGGCTGGGTCAACCCCGGCGACATCCGCGAACTGAAGCATATGCTGCGGGAGATGGGGTTGCACGGGCTGTGGATCACCGACTACTCAGAGACCCTCGACGGCGGCTACTACGACCCGCGTCCCCATGTTCCGCGCGGCGGCACGACCATCGAGGAACTGCGCAGCTCCTCGAAATCGCTGGCAACGATTGCGCTCCAGCGCCACGTTGGCGGCGAAGCGGCGCGCATCTACGAACGACGCTACAACGTGCCCGCCCATGTGTTGACCATGCCCATCGGGCTGAAGAATACCGATGCTTTCGTCAACACGCTGATCGAGATCACCGACCATACGATCCCCGAATCGCTGGAAGTCGAGCGGGCACGCCTGCTCGATGCACTGGTCGATACGCATATGTACACTACCGGACTGCGGGTCGCACTCTACGGCGATCCCGACCTGCTCGAAGGGTTGGTCGGGCTGATCGCCGAAATGGGTATGACCCCGGCATACATTCTGACCGCTGCCGACAATCGTCCCTGGGGCGAACGAATGGTCGAACTGACGGGAGAACTGGGGGTTGAGAGCGAGATCATTCTCAAGGGTGATCTGCACGAATTGCACAAGCGTATCAAGCAGCAACCGGTTGATCTGCTCATCGGGCACTCGAAAGGCAGGTTCATCGCCGAAGCCGAGAACATTCCGCTGGTGCGGGTTGGATTCCCGGTTGAAGACCGCTTCGGACATCATCGACGATCGATTGTCGGTTACAACGGTGCGATTGCGCTGGTCGATGAGATCACCAACACGATCTTTGAGCGCCGCGCAACGACCATCGTGAGCAACACCCTGATCGAAACCGGCGTCGAGGGACCGACTTCGGTTCCAATTGCGCTGCGCAACGGCACGACGGCGCACGGATAGCCGGATAGCAGAGCGCCGCCGATGCTCCTGGCAACGGCGGCGCCCATGCGTCGTACAGGGGAACGTTTTTCTGGCAGGTTCTTGCATTCCATATCGAGCATCATGACCAACAGCAAACGATCACCAGATATGCGCACAAACGGGTGCAAGCATCTGGCAAGAGCGATCACGAATGAAAGGATCATCCAGATGGACGACGTGTACGGCTGTGACGAAACGGTAGTCAACGGCAGCGATCCGACGATCCTGAACCACGGCGATTACCTGCTCATCGAGCACGAAACGAATACCCGCTACATCTACCGTCGCGCTGCCGACGATGCACCGCTTCACCCGCTCGTCAGCCGGATCAGGCACGGCGGGATCATCTACGCGCTTGAATGGATTGAGGAAGAAGATTGAGACGTTCTGCTAATGGTCTTTGAGTAAATAATCCGGTATAGCCCGCGCAGGCGGGCTTCGCATTATATAGCCGAGGGCTTATGGTCTTTGAATAATTATTCCGGTATAGCCCGCGCAGGCGGGCTTCGCCTTGGCTAGCCGAGGGCTTCAGCCCCACGGCTAGCGCGGGATAGCGGATTTATTTCTCAATCTCCATTAGCCCGACGGCAAAAGGCGCATACCGGATTATAGCGGTTCTCACAAAGGTTGAACCTGTTGGACAAGGTTGAACACTCCTGGGAATTGCGCGCCCCACGCGATGACCGAAATACATTTCGGTCTACACTCCGCTGGACACGGGCATCTCGTGCGACACGGCAGCCCCAGACAGGGGTCAACGTATCTGAGAACTGCTATAAATGCTCAATCTTCATCACTGTCGGGCGTGGGTGAGGCGGAGTTCACGCCCGCGCGAGCATGTATGCCCGCGCTGATGACACGAATCCCCGCTGGCGCGGGGCTGAATGCATCTGCACGCTGTAGCAAGGATGTTTGCCTGCCTGTTTGACCCCGGCAGACGCGGGCAGGCGGCAGCGCCCCCAGTGTGATCAGCCTGATGGCATTGTCGAACATCAGAAATGAATTATGGAAGCCCCTGCGTTCAGGCGAAAACAACCACAGATATTGCTCAGTCCCGGCACTACAACGACTCCAAAGACTCCTGGAAGCGCCGACCGCGCCAATCGCTGCGCCCGCGCTTTGTCCCGGAACACAAAGCCTCTCCTCAACTAAGGGTCTTTCCCGGATAGACATTGCCGTGTCGTCGCTGTAGACTCGCCGTAGCAGTGACGTGCCAGGGCGCGGGCGGTCAGCGGATAACGCTCAGCCTGCGCTGGAGACGATTCTGATGGTACAGGTAATCATCGTAGCACCGGCGTCGATCATTCGCGCTGGCGTGCACGCCATTCTGAGCCGCGCCCCCAACGCTGCGCTCTCTGGCGTCACCGGCGACCTGACAGTTGCCCGACGCTGGATGCGCTCAACCGCCGGACGTCCTCATGCTGGCGTGGACCGCATCGGATCGGAATCTGCTGACCCTCATCCGCTGGCAGCGCCGCCGTGCGCTGCAGGTTGCTGCGCTTGTTCTCACGTCCTGGTGCGACGACGGCGCGCTGGCGCTGCTCGTGAGCGCTGGCGCGACTGCCTGTCTGCCGCTCGCGCTGGACGCGACCGTCCTGGAGCATGCCAGCTGCTGCGCAGCGCACCACGGCTGGCACGGCGACCCGGCGCACTGCATCCGGGCGCAGCGCTGGCAAGCGGACGTCGGCCTGCGCTGGCGGCGCCTGACCCGGCAGAAACGGCAGGTGGCGCTGCTGCTGGCACACGGACAGGATACGGTGGCGATAGCAACGCTGCTGGGGATGAGCCGCAAGACAGTCGAGTATCACACAGGCAGACTGCTGGCGAAGCTGGAGATGAAGACGCGCCTGAACGTCGCGCTCTGAGTGCGCGAGCGCGTGCCGCCAGCGCTGCTTGATGCTAACGATGGGGAGGATGACGGGGAGCGGCAGCGGTTGATGGATCACAGCGCTGGCTCAAAAAAATCGGATACAAAACCTGGGTTTTTCCCAGGGACGAATCCCGACGCAAGGAATATACTTCGACATCAGAGGTCAAGTCTTTTCCAGACAACACGCTACCAGTGCCCAAACCTGCGATGCATTGGCGACCGTCGTTCAGAAGAAGATAACCTCTCCAGGGTATCCATATCGATGCTCTATGCGAAGGAGGTCTGCTATGCGTGCAAGAAGTCTTGGTATCATCAGCTTGCTTCTGGCACTGTGGCTTTCTCTGAGCGCCGGAAGCATTGCAGCAATGCCGTATCCGAATGATGACTCGTCTGGGCACAAGGATGAGTATGTTGGTGAATATACGTACACTTCAACACCAAATGGACAACAACTTTCAGAGCTGGCAGGATTAAGTTCCGACGTCTCGTGTCAAATTGTCGTAAGTGATCCGACATTTCATACACATAATGTCAGCACAGCCGCCTCACAATTATGTTCGGGGGTATTTATTCGGCAGTCTTTGATCGTATGTGTACAGGTCGAACGATGGTTTTTATTTCTTCCATACTGGGCAGATCTCGGATGCAAGTCTAACTCCAAAAGTAGTTTTTTTCTGTCAGTTGAGACTGATCGCTATGGGTATGATTATGGAACGACACGGTACCGAACACGAGCGGTTGGAAGTTTCACCTCTGGTGATGGAACTATTTATACGTCCCCCAACGTGGTTTCCAGAGCGTTCCCCTTTACCTATGAACCTTAGTTCTCATGGACGGCGAGTGTATAAGCATAACCTGATGTCCAGCAGCCTATGGTCAATCAGAATCCTGATATTCATATGCTCAATCGCGCAAGAATGTGCCAGCGCTATCAACTCAGCGATGCTGTTCTAACAGTTGCAGTCGATGAGTGGGTGTTTTCGCTCCATCGGCGCTCTATTGACAGCAATCTCTGGTCTATTCAGACGCATGCGCATGGAGGGGTGACGGTCGCTGGAGGAGGGCCGCTCATGATCGCAACGGCTGACATTGGAGGACGCCGGGTGATCTATGGAATGCTGCCCCCAGCAGTCAGTACTGTGCGGATCACGACGAATGCCAGCCATCCGATCGAAGCAATCGAAGCGCTGGTCTCCGAGGGGTTGTTCTGTGCCCTGACACCACTGTTTACCTTCGCCCTGGTCACATTCTATGATGCAGACGGGTGCGCCCGGCATGTTCAACCGTTGCTGGATCCCGATGTGATACCAGCGCGGCAACCATGCAGGGCGCGCTGGTGGGCGTGGCTGCGCCGATGGCTTGTTTCGGCGGTGTCGGTCCGTGATGCCTACACCTATCATAGCCGATCTCACCGTCGTCGTCAGTGAGCGTCCAGGTGTGGCGGTAGCCTTCGTTACGATCCGTCGCCGCACGCCGTCGGACACGGCGCGCGGTATGGGCGCCGGTGGTGCTGCTCGTGCCCTTCCTGGATCAGATAGCGTTCTTTGTCGTCAATGCCGGGAGACGACGATAACGAGAGAATGGCGCTCCCTGAAACAAAAAGCGGATAAAAAATCCGGAGTTTTTCCTGGAGGCAAACAGTCGGGCAGCAGGTATGTTTCAAACAACGATAGGCGCCTTTCTACGCATCATTGGACGACTGGACTTATTGTGATGCTTACGGAGGGAAAATGCACATTTCGTCGCATCTACGAGGGCAAGATGACCTCGCTCCCAGGAGAAATGTGAACACATAAGGGTCATAGTGGTCAGGAGGAAAACGTAGACGTGCGCCTGCGTCTGTCCCGGATGGGCAGGCTCTTGATGCCCTCGGCTTTCCAGCGACCCAGCCAGAGCGAGACAGCTTCGGGATGGCGCAGGCGCAGCAAGCGTTCTTGGGGCGCTAGCGTGGTGGCATCCACTCCAGCGCATGCCGCCTCGATCCACACATAAGCACACAATTCCTCCGCCAGCACATCACGCCAGCGCACCATCACTCCTGTCACGTTGACGCCCGACGCTACGGCCACACGACATGCTCAACAGCGAGGATTGGCAGAGTTGGACGGATCGCCCAGTACATCGGGCGGAGTCGGGGCAGCGGATGGCGCCGAAACCCCGGCAGACAGATCGGTCTCAGACGACCCGCCCCCAGAGACAGCAGGCGCGTTTGGTTCAGAAAGCGTATCAGAGTGGAGATCGCCGGATAGTGCAGGTACGTCAGACGACCCGTCCCCAGAGACAGCAGGCGATGATGGCGTCGCAACGGTATCGTTGTGCCCATCTACGGTGGGCTGCGCAGCGTCCGACCGTCCCGCGTGCTGCTGCGCAGAACCGCCGGCTGCCAGCGCACAGATGATACCCAACGCCTCCAGACGACGCAGTTCGGCATAGGTGCGGGCAAAATAGATCACGGCTGGCAGAATGATGATTCCCACTGCTATTACCGGCAACAGAGCGCCGCCATTACCACTCGACCCGGTTCCCAACAACCGCGTCCACTCTTCCCAAAGCCACACTAGCGCCCTCTTAACGTCATCCTGGGTGAAGACCAGCGCAAGAATGCCGAACAGCGCCACGGATGCAATACCAAACGAAAAAGTCTGCACCCGCCCATTGATTCCATCAAATTTCCAGCGCGCAATCGCTTCGATCTGATGCCATTCATCCGATCCAGGAGCGGGCATTTTCGGATCATCCTTCACTTTCTCAGCGGCACGGCGCACAAAATGGATGTAACTGGGAATGAGATCGTCTTCCTTGCCGCGACTAATCGATGAAAGGATCATATAAATAAAAAGAGGAAAGCCTCCAGATATGATAAACAAGAGACCGAGGATAAGCAACCAGAATGCGAGGGAGGTAAAAGACCAGAATAAATACATTATCGATGCAGATTGAAAATCTCCCCCGGATATCAATGAAAGAAATGATAAAATGGGAAGGAAAAATACACTATGAATTAGCAATATAAAAGGAAAACGATCTTTGCACCGATAAACAAAATTACCAATAATCGCAACCAAAACACACCAACCTGCAAAACCAAACAAGAGCAGGAACATATACATACCGTCTATATAGACACCTGATCTGCGTAAGATATCCACCAATGCCACCATGGTACGCGGACCGGGATCAAAAAACCAGGAAACAAAAACAACCAGATTGGCCAGCACGAAATGCCATCTGATCGACGTACCCGGACGACGAAGTCTTTCACTCGCGGTTTTGCGCATTTCCTCGAACGACGCATCCACACAGTCATACACACGGGTGAAGTGATCGAACGCCTCCAAAGGCGGCGGTCGCATGTCAGTTCTCCTGATCTGCTGTAAAATACGCACACTGCTTTATCAATTGTATACGATGGAGCATCGCCCAGGTTTCCACTGCGCAGCGCCTGAAAAGCAAACAGGGCGCTCACGCGCCCTGAAAAGCCACACACCCGACGGGAGATCACCGTCGGGCATGTGATCCTGGTACCCCCAGCGGGATTCGAACCCGCGATCTTCACCTTGAAAGGGTGACGTCCTGGGCCGCTAGACTATGGGGGCGGCTCTATCGGAATTATACCAGCATTCGACCTGACCGGCAACTGATAGCCGAAAGTAGTGCAATGACGCGGGGCGTTATGGTCTTTGAGTAAATAATCCGCCATAGCCCGCGCAGGCGGGCTTCGCCTTGGCTAGCCGAGGGCTTATGGTCTTTGAAGAAATAATCCGGTATAGCCCGCGCAGGCGGGCTTCGCCTTGGCTAGCCGAGGGCTTCAGCCCCACGGCTAGCGCGGGATAGCGGATTTAATTTTCAATCTCCATGAGCCCGACGGCACGAGGCGCATACCGGATTAAATTCTCAATCTCCATAACGCCCGGTCGCGTCATCACACCCGACGTGCTACTCCTCCAGTTTTTTCGTCTCACCGGTCGCTGGCGCTTCAAGCGGAACATGCTCAACCGGCGGGTTGACTTCGCCCTCCTGAGCAGACTGCGTTCCGGCGGCGGCGCGCTCGGCTTCGAGTTTCTCGACCAGTTTGTGCAACTGCGCGTTGATCTGCTCCAGACCGTTCACCAGCGTCTCCTGGACATCGTGGAACACCTGGCTCTCGCGCGCCCGTTCGAGCGCCTGACGCCCGCGATCTTCCACCTGCTGAACCCGCGGATCGCTCTGGAGTTTCTCCACCGTCTCACGCATCACAGCCGCAACATTCTGGACGCTCTTTGCGACCGTCGCCTGCATCTGCTTTGCGCGCTCACTCTCGATAAATGCGCGGAACAGCGCTTCAATCTGCTGCCCCATCTCGCGCAGTTCGGTCGCCAGATCGGGTGTTTCCTTCTGCGGCTCGGGTTGACCGGCGGCGGGTGTTTGCTCGCTCATACTCCCCTCCTTACACAACTCACCGAAACTGACCGGGGCGCCCATGTTCTGGCAGCGCCCCCAGTCCTGACACACAGGAAGGACTATCGCCCCCCGCGTCTCCAACCGATATGACGAACCACTGCCGCACCAGGTTGCGCGCTGTATCACCGCACAACCGGTGCGCGCATCAGCAGATAGTCGTATGCGCTGAGCGCCGCCCGCGCCCCGTCGCCAATAGCGATCAGCACCTGCTCGCCAAACGATGTCGTCACATCGCCTGCGGCAAAGATGCCCGGAACAGTGGTCGCCATCCGCTCATCGACCCAGATAAAGCCATCCTGGTCGGTGCGCACGAGATGCTGGACGCACTCACTGCACGGATGCAGCCCCAGATCGGCGAATGCCGCATCGACCGCGATCCGTCGCTGTTGACCATCGCGCGAAACGACGATCTCTTCGACATTCATCGGTCCTGCGACTTCATCAACCGTGTATCCCGCCAGGATTTCGACATTCGGGCGCTGACTGACCGCGTGGACCATCGGCAACGAAGCGGCATTCGGATCAGGAATGATCAGGTAGACCTTCCCGGCGGTGCGCGCCAGTTCCGCTACCCCGCGCAGCGCCCGATGCGTTGATCCGATGACCGCCGCCGTCTTCCCTGCCAGCAGATGGGCGTGGGTCGTCACCGAGTAGCCCAACCCCTGCCCCAGCAACTCCTGCGCGCCCGGCGCCTTGAGACGCACCGGCGTCGCACCGGTTGCCACAATCACCGCCATTGCCTCAAATGCGCCATGGGTGCGGGTTTCCACACGAAATCCTGTTCCCGCGCGCTGCACCGCCAGCACCGTATCGCGGATGGTGCGATCGGTCTGCATGGCAATTTTGCGCTCGAAGATCCGCACCGCTTCTTCGCCCGCCAGATACTCGACTTCCTCCTGACCGATGATATTCTGCCGCCATCCAGCCTTGCCGCCCAACGACTCGTAGATCATCAAAAAATCGAGTTGCTTTCCCAGGGCGTACATCCCGGCTGAAAGCGCTGCGGCGCCGCCGCCGATGATGATGAGTTCGCGCATGGTCGTTTCCTCTCTGTCACCCGGACGATGCGCGCATCCGCCGGATCGCGATCGTCGTTGCGCTTCCTGAATAGTATACCAGACTGCCATTATCGCATAAAAAAGTTTGACAGGCGAACGTCGCTATGGTATACTTCCCTACCGCTGTGCGGAAAACGCACAGGTATTTTATTGTCTGCGTTTGGCCCCGATCTAAGGCGTAGCCCTTGCTGCGACCAGTGACGGGCGAGGTTATTTTTTTGCATAGCGACTGATCAGCCGTAGCCGACGCACGTGCGTCGCGCACGATGGAGGATGGAAGCAGCATGCCGACAATCAACCAGTTGGTGCGCAAGCCGCGGAAGCGGGTCACGAAAAAAGTCAAGGCGCCTGCCTTGCGTTTCAGCCTGAATGTGTTGAAAGGGAAACTGACGCGCGGCAAAGGTTCGCCGTTCAAACGCGGCGTTTGCACGCAGGTCCGAACGATGACGCCGAAAAAGCCCAACTCGGCGCTGCGCAAGATCGCGCGCGTCCGGTTGTCGAACGGCATGGAAGTCACCGCCTACATTCCGGGCGAAGGGCACAACTTGCAGGAACACTCGGTGGTGCTGATCCGCGGCGGGCGCGTGAAGGATCTGCCCGGCGTGCGCTACCACATCGTGCGCGGCACACTCGATGCGCAGGGGGTCGCCAATCGGAAGCAGGGTCGTTCGAAGTACGGTACGAAGAAAGCCAGCGCGGTTCCGGCGAAGAAGAAGTAAGGTTCATAGCGCAGTGCGATCACGGATCGCCTGCGCCGTATGAGATGAGGTAGCCTATGCCCCGTCGAGGCACGATTGAACGGCGTATTCCGCCGCCCGACCCACGCTACAACAGCGTGCTGGTGCAGCAGTTTATTAATAAGGTGATGCAGCGCGGCAAGAAGAGCATCGCCGAGAAGATCGTCTATCAGGCGTTCGACCTTGCGGCGCAACGCTTGAAGAAGCCAGCGCTGGAAATCTTCGAAACCGCCGTGCGCAACGCCGGTCCGGTGATCGAGGTGAAGCCGCGGCGTGTCGGCGGCGCCACCTATCAGGTGCCGGTCGAGGTCAAGAGTGATCGCCGACAGTCGCTGGCCATGCGCTGGTTGCTGATGTCGGCGCGCGCGCGCTCTGGTAAGCCGATGTACGAACGCCTGGCTGCTGAGTTGATCGATGCCTATAACAATACGGGCGCGACGATCAAACGGAAAGAGGATGTGCAGCGCATGGCGGAAGCCAACCGCGCATTCTCGCACTATGGACGCTTCTGAGACGACGGAACGGTAAGCGGATTGCATCAAGACGGCAGGGTACGCCAGACGGTCTCCGACGACCAGATAGACGATACGGCTAGCGCAGAAGAGGGGGGAGAATCTCATGCCTCGTGAAGTGCCATTAGAGCGCATTCGTAATATTGGTATTATTGCGCACATCGATGCAGGAAAGACGACAACGACCGAGCGCATCCTGTTCTACACCGGTCGCACGTATAAGCTCGGCGAGGTGCACGAGGGCACTGCGGTGATGGACTGGATGGAGCAGGAGCGTGAACGCGGCATTACGATCACTGCGGCGGCGACCACCGCCGAGTGGACGGTCGAGGGCGTTCCGTATCGCATCAATATCATCGATACGCCTGGTCACGTCGATTTTACGGCGGAGGTGGAGCGTTCCCTGCGCGTGCTCGACGGCGGTGTGGTGGTCTTCGATGCTGTCGCCGGAGTTGAGCCGCAGTCGGAGACGGTCTGGCGGCAGGCGGATAAGTACCACGTGCCACGGATCTGCTTCGTGAACAAGATGGACCGGATCGGCGCCAACTTTGAGCGCACGGTAGAGATGATCCGCGAGCGCCTTGGGGCGAAACCGGTGCCCATTCAGTTCCCGATCGGTTCGGAAGATCGCTTCCGTGGCATTGTGGACCTGATCACGAATAAGGCAGTGCTTTATGTCGACGATCAGGGGAAGCGCGAAGAGTTGGACGCGATACCGACGGAGATTGCCGACGAAGTTGAGCGCCTGCGCAACGAGATGATCGAGGCGATTGCCGAAACCGACGATGAGTTGATGCTCCTCTATCTGGAAGGGGAAGAACTCAGCGTCGAAGAACTGCGCCGCGCCCTGCGAAAGGCGACGATCAAGGGTCAACTGGTGCCGGTGCTGTGCGGCGCAGCTCTGCGGAATAAAGGTGTGCAACGCCTGCTTGACGCGATTGTGCATTACCTGCCGTCGCCGGTCGATATTCCACCGGTGCGTGGCACGCGCCCGGGTCAGGTCGCCGGTGATGATGGCGTGGAAATGATCACCCGCCCGACATCGGAAGATGCACCGTTTACCGGGTTGGTGTTCAAGATCGTCTCGGATCCGTTCGTCGGGAAGCTGGCGTATTTCCGCGTTTATTCCGGGAAACTGGAAACCGGCTCCTATGTGCTCAACTCGACGCGCAACCAGCGTGAGCGCATCGGTCGCCTGTTGCAGATGCACGCCAACCACCGCGAAGAGATTAAAGAAGTCTACGCTGGCGATATTGCCGCAATGGTCGGTCCGAAACAGAGCTACACCGGCGATACGATCTGCGATCCGAACGACCCGATCGTCCTGGAAAGCATCCGCTTCCCCGAGCCGGTCATTCAACTGGCGATTGAGCCGAAGACCAAGGCTGACCAGGATAAGATGGCGGTTGCGCTGAGCAAACTGGCGGAGGAAGACCCGACGTTCCGCGTCTTTACCGACCAGGAAACCGGTCAGACGATCATCGCCGGTATGGGTGAACTGCATCTTGAAGTGATCGTTGACCGCATGCGCCGCGAATACAAGGTCGAAGCCAATCAGGGCAAGCCGCAGGTGGCGTACCGCGAGTCGATCACGGTTCCGGCGGATGTGGATAGCAAGTTCGTGCGCCAGACCGGCGGCAAGGGTCAGTATGGTCACGTCAAATTGCAGGTCGAGCCACTCGAACGCGGGAAAGGGTTTGAGTTCATCAATGCGATCGTTGGCGGCGTTATTCCGCGCGAATACATCCCGGCGGTCGAAGCTGGCGTCAAAGAAGCCATGGCAAGCGGCGTCATCGCCGGGTATCCGGTGGTCGATCTGAAAGTCACGCTCTACGACGGTTCGTACCACGAGGTCGACTCGTCGGAAATGGCATTCAAGATCGCTGCCTCGATGGGGCTGAAAGAAGCCGTGCGGAAGGGCCGCCCCATTCTGCTCGAACCGGTGATGAAGGTCGAAATCGTGACACCGGAAGATTTTCTCGGCACGGTTCTCGGCGACATCAACTCGCGCCGTGGTCACGTCGAAGGCATGGAGGCGCGCGGCAACGCGCAGGTCATCCGGGCATACGTTCCGCTGGCATCCATGTTCGGCTATACCACCGACCTGCGCTCGGCAACGCAGGGACGCGCAACGTCGTCTATGGAATTCGCATATTACCAGCCGCTGCCGGAGGCTCTGGCAAAAGAGATTGTCGAAAAACGGCGCGGCTAGTTCGTTTCACGAGCACGGCATTTGTAAGCACTCTGCAAGGAGCAGCAAACAGCAATGGCAAAGCAGAAGTTTGAGCGCACCAAGCCGCACGTCAACGTCGGCACCATCGGCCACGTCGACCACGGCAAAACCACGCTGACCGCAGCGATTACCAAGGTCCTCGCCCTCCAGGGCGCGGCGCAGTTCGTCTCTTACGACCAGATCGACAATGCGCCCGAAGAGCGCGCGCGCGGCATCACCATCGCCATTCGCCACGTCGAGTATCAGACCGCCAGGCGCCACTACGCCCACGTCGACTGCCCGGGCCACGCCGACTATATCAAGAATATGATCACCGGCGCCGCGCAGATGGACGGCGCCATCCTGGTCGTCTCGGCCCCCGACGGTCCGATGCCGCAGACCCGCGAGCACGTCCTGCTTGCGCGTCAGGTGCAGGTCCCGGCGATGGTCGTGTTCCTCAACAAGGTCGATATGATGGACGACGAGGAACTGCTCGAACTCGTCGAACTCGAACTGCGCGAACTGCTCAGCAATCACGGCTTCCCCGGCGATGAGGTGCCGATTGTGCGCGGCAGCGCGCTCGCGGCGCTCTCCAGCACGTCGACCGACATCAACGCGCCGGAGTATAAGTGCATCCTCGACCTGATGAACGCGGTCGATGAGTACATTCCGACGCCGGTGCGCGAAATCGATAAGCCGTTCCTGATGCCGATCGAAGACGTGTTCGGCATCAAAGGACGCGGCACGGTGGTCACCGGGCGCATCGAGCGCGGCAAGGTCAAGATGGGGGATACGGTCGAGATTATCGGGATGACCCACGAGGCGCCGCGCCGGACGGTGGTGACCGGGGTGGAGATGTTCCAGAAGACGCTCGACGAAGGGATCGCCGGGGACAACGTGGGAGTGCTGCTGCGCGGGATTGAGCGCACCGAGGTGGAGCGCGGGCAGGTGCTGGCGGCGCCGGGGTCGATCAAGCCGCACGCGAAGTTCAAGGCGAACGTGTACGTGCTGAAGAAGGAGGAGGGCGGACGGCATACGCCGTTCTTCTCCGGGTATCGGCCGCAGTTCTACATCCGCACGACGGACGTGACCGGGGCGATCCATCTGCCGGAAGGGGTGGAGATGGTGATGCCGGGCGACAACATTGAGATGACGGTGGAGTTGATCGTGCCGGTGGCGATTGAAGAAGGGTTGCGCTTTGCCATCCGCGAGGGCGGACGCACCGTCGGCGCAGGCGTCGTCTCGGCGATTGTCGATTAGTTATGAGTTATGGGTTTCCGGCGGCGGGGATCAGCGTTCAGGAATAGAGATCGATGAAACAACCATCCGATCCACGCTTTACCCCACCGCCACTACCCTCTACCTGAGGTGCATATGGCGAAACAAAAGGTTCGCATCCGTCTCAAGGCATACGACCATAAGATTCTCGACCAATCGGCGCGACAGATCGTCGAAGCAGCCGAACGCACCGGAGCGCTCGTCGCCGGTCCGGTGCCGTTGCCGACCAAAATCGAAAAGCATAGCGTCATTCGTTCGCCGTTTATTGATAAAGACTCGCAGGAACAGTTTGAGATTCGCACCCACAAGCGATTGATCGATGTGCTCGATCCGAGCCAGCAGACCATCAACGCGCTGATGAAACTCAACCTTCCGGCGGGCGTGGATATCGAAATCAAGTTGTAAGTCTGGAACAAAAGCAGCCGCTGCGCACAACGAAAACGCGCATGCTGCGGAGGTGCAATTGTGATCGAAGGGTTGCTTGGCCGCAAAATCGGCATGACCCAGGTCTTCGATGCGACCGGACAGGTCATCCCGGTGACGATCATCGAAGTGGGTCCATGCGTCGTCACCCAGATTCGCACAAAAGAGCGGGATGGGTACGAAGCTGTCCAGATTGGCTACCAGGAAGTCAAGGCGAAAAGCCTGACCAGGCCTGAACAGGGGCATCTCCGTGGTGCAGGTAAGTTGCTGCGCCACCTGCGCGAGTTCCGCGCCGATAATATCGCCGATCACAAAGTCGGTGATGTGTTGACGGTCGAGATGTTCACACCAGGTCAGCGCGTCGATGTCATTGGCACATCGAAAGGTCGCGGGTTCCAGGGCGTGGTGAAACGCCATGGCTTCGGCGGCGGACCGCGCACGCACGGTCAGAGCGACCGCCTGCGCGCTCCCGGTTCGATCGGCGCCGGCACCGATCCGGGTCACGTGTTGAAGAATACCCGCATGGCCGGGCGGATGGGCAATCAGCGGGTAACCGTCCAAAACCTGACGGTCGTTGATGTCGTTCCAGAGCGTAATCTGTTGCTCGTGCGCGGCTCCATTCCAGGGGCTAAGAATGGATTGGTCATGGTTCGCCGGGCGATCAAAGGCTCGTAAGAGCAGCGCGCTGAACGCATGAGCAGATATATCGAGGAAGTGCGATGGAAGCCAGGTTGTACAACCAGTCCGGCGAAGAGGTCGGCGTCATCCAGATATCCGATTACGTTTTCGGGATTGAGCCGAATGTGCCGGTTATGCATCAGGCGATGGAACGCCAGCGCGCCAATGCGCGCCTTGGCACCCATAATACGCTCGGTCGCGGTGAAGTCGAGGGGAGCACGCGCAAACTCTACCGTCAGAAAGGCACCGGTCGCGCGCGACAGGGATCGATCCGCGCGCCGCATCGGAAAGGGGGCGGTATTGCGCACGGACCCCATCCGCGCAAATATACCAAAGCCATGCCGCGCAAAATGCGCCGCCTGGCAGTGCGCTCGGCGCTCTCTGCGCGCTACCGCGACGGCGCGATTACTTTTCTGGATCGGTTGACGTTCGAGAAACCGCGCACCAAAGACATGATTGCGGTACTCAACGCGCTCAATCTGACCGGAAAGACCTTGATCGTGCTGGACCAGAAGGATGAGTACGTGCGTCGCTCGGCAAATAATCTGCCGAATGTCAAGACGCTGCTGGCGCACTATCTGAACGTTATCGATCTGCTTACGCACGATCATATCGTGATGCTGCAGGCGGCGGTGGACGTCGCTCAAGGGTATCTCGACCAACCGGAACATGTCGTCGCGGCGGCGGGCGCGAGTGAGGAGGAAGCGTCATGAACCCGCATCAGATCATCAAGCGACCGCTGATCACGGAAAAGAATACGAACCTGATGAGGTTCAACAAGTATTCGTTCGAGGTCGATCGCAACGCCACCAAGCCGCAGATCAAGCGCGCCATCGAAGAAATCTTCAATGTGCGGGTGACGGCGGTGCATACCATGAATGTGCGCGGGAAACTGCGCCGCCGGGGGCGTCAGTACGGCTATACCGCCGATTGGAAGAAGGCGATCGTCACACTTGCGGAAGGCGACCGCATCGACCTGTTCGAGGGAGCATAAACCATGCCGGTCAAAAAGTATAAACCAACCTCGCCAGGTCGCCGCAATATGTCGGTCTCGACCTTCGAGGAGATCACGAAGAAAGAGCCAGAGCGATCACTGCTCGAGCCGCTGCGCAAGAAAGCCGGTCGTAACAACTATGGTCGCATTACGGTGCGGCATCGCGGCGGCGGTCATAAGCGCCACTATCGCCGGATCGACTTCAAGCGCGACAAGATTGGGGTTCCGGCGAAGGTCGCGGCGATTGAATACGATCCAAACCGGTCGGCGCGCATTGCCCTGCTGCACTATGTCGATGGCGAGAAGCGCTACATCCTGGCGCCGCTCGGCTTGAACGTCGGCGATACGGTGATGAGCGGCCCCGACGCCGATATCCGGGTCGGCAATGCGCTGCCGCTGCGCCAGATACCGCTCGGTACACAGGTGCATAACGTCGAACTGGAAAAAGGACGCGGCGGCGTGATGGTGCGTAGCGCTGGCGCAGCCGCGCAACTGATGGCGAAGGAGGGCAACTACGCCACCCTGCGCATGCCGTCAGGCGAGGTGCGCCGCGTGTTCATCGAGTGTATGGCGACGATTGGTCAGGTCGGCAACCTGGATCATCAGAACATTCGCCTGGGGAAAGCCGGACGCAAACGCTGGCTTGGGCGACGACCCGAAGTGCGCGGCGCGGCGATGAACCCGCGCGACCATCCGCACGGCGGCGGCGAGGGACGCGCTCCGCGCGGCATGCCCACCCCGAAGACCAAGTGGGGCAAACCGGCGCGTGGCGTGAAGACCCGCCATAACCCGCGGACCGATCCCTTCATTATCCGCCGCCGGACACGGTAAATATGAGGATAGAGGGTAAAGCGTATGTCGCGTTCTTCTAAAAAAGGTCCTTACGTCGATATCCGGTTGCTCAACCGTATCGAGGAATTGAACCGGGCAAACGAAAAGCGAGTGTTGCGCACATGGTCGCGCGACTCGACGATCTTCCCGCAAATGGTCGGGCATACCATCGCAGTTCACGATGGCCGACGCCATGTGCCGGTGTATATTACCGAGAATATGGTCGGGCATAAACTGGGCGAGTTCGCCCCAACCCGGTCGTTTCGCGGTCACGGCGGGAAGAAAGCCGACAAGCGCGGCAAAATGAAGTGATCGGAGCGCCGTCGCATTGCCCGCAGGCGCGCGACAGGCGCAACAGAGGTTTGATATGCAGGCGAAAGCAGTAACCAAATATGTCCGCATCTCGCCGACAAAGGTGCGCCCGGTGATGGATCTGGTGCGCGGCAAGCCGGTCGATCGGGCGCTGGCGATCCTTCGCTACCTGCCCCACAAAGCGGCGCGCGAGATCGCCCGCACGATCGAGTCGGCACGGGCGAATGCCACCAACAACTACGATATGGCGCCCGATGCGCTCATCGTGAAGTACATCTTCGCCGATGAAGGTCCGGCGTTTAAACGGATCATGCCGCGCGCCCGCGGTCGAGCCGATCGCATTCGCAAGCGGACGACCCATATCACGGTGATTGTCGATGACGGCGAGGAGATGTAGGCAGGCGGCGTCACCGCGCCAGCCCGCAGAAGAGAGAGCGAGGACCTATGGGACGGAAAGTGCACCCGATCGGCTTCCGCCTTGGGTATATCAAGGACTGGCAGTCGAAGTGGTTCGCGGAGCGCAACTATACCGAACTGCTCCACGAAGACGTCATGCTGCGCAAGATCATTGCCAAAGAGCTTGAGAATGCGGGTGTGGCGCGGATCGAGATCGAGCGCTCAGCGAATAAAGTCGAGGTGACGGTCTATACAGCCAAGCCAGGCATCGTCATCGGCAAACGCGGCGCGAAAGTCGATGAACTGCGGGCTGAACTGGAGAAACGGACCGGTAAGAAAGTCAAACTCAATATTCAGGAGATCCATCAACCAGAACTTGAGGCGCAACTAGTCGCCGAGAGCATTGCTGAACAGATCAACAAGCGCGTCTCGTACAAGCGCGCGATGAAACAGGCCGTGCAGCGCGCGATGCGCCTGGGCGCCCAGGGGGTGAAGATTAAGTGTTCGGGACGACTGGCGGGCGCCGAGATGGCGCGCGTCGCCTGGGAACGCGATGGACGGGTTCCGCTCCATACGCTGCGCGCCGATATCGACTACGCACAGGTGCATGCGCACACAACGTATGGTCGGATTGGCGTGAAGGTGTGGATCTATAAGGGTGAGGTCTTCCCCGATCAGAAGGGGCAGACGCAACTACCGCAACCGGCAGTCGCCGCCGCACGTCCAGGTCTGACGGTTGAGGAAGAAGAACGGCCACAGCGCAAAGGCGGGCGTGGCGGACGCGGCGCGAACGCTGGCGCAGCGCGCGGCGGGCGTGGCGGACGGTCACGCAGCTGAAAGGAGCACAATCGTATGTTGATGCCGAAGCGTGTCAAATATCGCAAACAGCAGCGTGGCCACAATCGCGGCATGGCGCACCGCGGCAACACGGTTGCATTTGGCGAATACGGCTTGATGGCGCTCGAAGCGACGTGGATGACAAGCCGTCAGATCGAAGCGGCACGCCGTGCCATCAGTCACCACGTCAAACGCGGCGGGAAAATCTGGATCCGTATCTTTCCAGATAAGCCAGTCACAGCCAAACCTGCCGAAACCCGCATGGGATCGGGCAAAGGAGCGGTTGATCACTACGTGGCGGTCATCAAGCCGGGGCGTATTCTGTTCGAACTGGCTGGCGTCCGCCCTGAGGTTGCGCACGAGGCGCTGGAACGTGCAGCGCAGAAACTGCCGATCAAATGCAAAATTGTTCCGCGCGAAGACCTGGAGGGCGCAGCATGAAAGCCGATGAGTTGCGCAAACTTGATGATCAGCAATTGCGTGCGAAATTGAAAGAGTGCTACGAGGAATTGTTCAACCTGCGCTTTCAGCAGGTGATGGGCAAATTGACGGCCACCGGCCGCCCGCGGGTCGTCCGACGCGATATTGCGCGTATCAAGACGATCCTGCGTGAGCGCGAACTTGGCATTGAAGTCCAGGAGACAGGTCGATGACTGAAGCGCGACGACGACAATTCAAGGTCGGGCGAGTCGTCAGCAATAAAATGCAGAAGACGGTTGTGGTGGCGGTTGACTATCTGAAGCCGCATCCGCTCTATCGCAAAATCATTCGCCGCACCAGCAAGTTCCATGCGCACGATGAGCAGCAGTGTCGGATCGGCGATATCGTGCGCATCGGCGAAACTCGCCCGCTGAGCAAGACCAAACGCTGGGAAGTGGTTGAGATTATCAAGCGCAATGAGGAGGCCTGACCATGGTGCAGCAGGAAACGCGGCTGCGTGTTGCCGATAATACCGGCGCAAAGGAGATACTCTGCATCCGCGTGTTGGGCGGCTCACGTGTGCGCTACGGCCGCGTCGGCGATGTCATTGTCGCTTCGGTCAAGGAAGCGACTCCCGGCGGCGCGGTGAAGAAGGGCGAAGTGGTGCGCGCCGTCATCGTGCGCACGGCAAAGGAGTATGGCCGCCCCGATGGTTCGCACATCCGGTTCGATGACAATGCAGCGGTGATCATCGGGAAGGACAACAACCCGCGGGGGACGCGCATCTTCGGTCCCGTCGCTCGTGAGTTGCGCGAACGCGCATTCATGAAGATCATCTCGCTGGCGCCGGAAGTACTGTGATGGGAGAAGGTGCTATGCATGTCAAAACCGGCGACGAAGTCCTGATCATCACCGGAAAAGATCGCGGCAAGCGCGGCAAAATCAAAGAGGCGCGCCCCAAAGAGCAACGGGTGATCGTTGAGGGACTGAATATTGTGAAACGACACATGAAGCCGCGCGGTCCAACACGACCCGGCGGGATTATTGAGATGGAAGCGCCGATCCATGTGTCGAATGTGATGCTGATCTGCCCGACGTGCGGTCGCGCGTCACGAACCGGGCATCGCTTTCTGGAAGAGACGGATCACAAGGGCCGACCCAAAAAGGTACGGTACTGTAAAGCGTGTGATGCCGTCATCGATGAGTGAATGGCGAGAACGGAGCGACAACTGCGCTCCGGGTTCTCGAGGAGCAGGTGATGGTACCACGACTCAAAGAAAAATATCAGACTGAGGTTGTGCCGGCGCTGATGCAGGAGTTTCGCTATCGCTCCGTCATGCAGGTGCCGCGGATCGAGAAAATCGTGCTGAACATCGGACTGGGCGAGGCGATCCAGAACTCGAAGGCGCTTGATGCTGCAACAGCCGATCTGGCGGCAATCGCCGGTCAGAAGCCGGTGATCACCCGTGCCAGGAAGTCGATTGCAGCGTTCAAGGTGCGTCAGGGGATGCCGATCGGGGTCATGGTCACGCTGCGTGGTCCACGCATGTGGTCCTTCCTTGATCGGTTGATGAATCTGGTGCTGCCACGCCTGCGCGATTTTCGCGGCGTCAGTCGTCGTTCGTTCGATGGACGCGGCAACTACTCGATCGGTCTGCGTGAGCAGATAGTCTTCCCGGAGATCGACTACGATAAGGTCGATAAACTCCGTGGTCTCGAAGTGGTGATTGTGACAACCGCACCTGATGATGAACAGGGGTATGCGTTGCTCAAGCGTCTCGGCATGCCGTTTCGTGATTAGGTGCGTCCAGGCCAGGAGCGCCGATCCTCAAAAAAGGCGCTGACCAGCCCGGACTATTGACAAGGAGATCTGGTTTGGCACGAAAAGCGTTGATTGTCAAAGCACAGCGGCCGCAAAAGTATAAAGTGCGGGCCTACAACCGCTGTAAGATCTGTGGGCGTCCACGTGCATATATGCGGAAGTTCGGTATGTGTCGCATTTGCTTCCGCGAACACGCCCTGCGCGGGTTGATCCCCGGCGTGACGAAATCGAGCTGGTGAGCAGATCCGACGCCTACAGTCAGTCCGGAGATGAAGGAGGACCGCAGTGAGCATGCATGATCCTATTGCCGATATGCTGACCCGCATCCGGAATGCGTGTATGGCCCGCCACGCAACGGTGTCGATCCCGTCGTCGAAGATGAAACTCGCCATCGCGCAAATCCTTAAGCGCGAGGGGTTCATCCAGGACTTCACGGTGCAGGAAGGCAAGCCGCGCAACACGATCGTTATTACGTTGAAATACACTCCCGATCGGCGACCGGTGATTACCGGGCTGAAGCGTGTGAGTAAGCCGGGACTGCGCATCTATACCAAACGCGCCGATATTCCGCGGGTGCGCGGCGGATTGGGGTTGAGCATTCTCTCGACCCCGCGCGGCGTGATGGCGGGACACGAGGCGTGGCAGCAGCGCGTCGGCGGCGAGGTTCTCTGTTACGTCTGGTAGCGCCGAGGAGTGAAATCATGTCGCGTATTGGCAAAAAACCAATCCCGGTCCCGCGTGGCGTCGAGGTGACGATCACCGAAGAGAACCGGGTGACTGTGAAAGGTCCGAAAGGGACACTCTCGCAACAGTTTTCGCCGGAAATGCTTATCACGCATGAGAACGGCGTGATTACAGTTGCGCGCCCCTCGGACGATAAGCGCCACCGCGCCCTGCACGGGTTGACGCGCTCGCTCATCGCCAATATGGTGACGGGCGTGACCGAAGGGTATCAGCGGATTCTGGAGATCACCGGCATCGGGTATCGCGCTGCACGTGAGGGAAAAAACCTGGTCCTTCAGGTCGGATTTTCCCATCCGATCCGTGTAACGCCACCCGAAGGGATTACCTTCGAGGTGCTGGAGCGCCGCAGCGCAAATGAACCACAGCAGGTGATTATACGAGGTATCGATAAGCAGAAAGTTGGCGAAGAAGCGGCAAAACTGCGCGCGCTGCGCCCGCCGGAGCCGTACAAAGGGTATGGCATCAAGTATCGTGATGAGCGGATTCGTCGCAAGGCGGGCAAGGCAGGGAAAGCGCGGTAACGCTTCCAGAACTTTTTTGCGACTCAGCAGCGGCAGGGGATGGTCATCTCTGCCCTCAGGAGCAGATCGCTATGGCAAAACGAACACCACGAGAACTGCGAATCCGACGCCATCGTCGTGTGCGGAAAAAAGTCCACGGCACTCCGCAACGACCACGGTTGTGCGTCTTTCGCAGCAATATGCATATCTACGCGCAGGTCATTGATGACACGGTTGGGCGAACGCTGGCGGCAGCCTCCACCGTGGAGCCTGAACTGCGCGCATCGCTGACCGGAAAGACGAAAACCGAACAAGCGAAGGCGGTCGGCGCCGTGATCGCTGAGCGTGCCAGAGCCGCTGGTATTGAACGGGTCGTCTTCGACCGCGGCGGGTTCAAGTATCATGGGCGGGTGCAGGCGCTCGCCGATGCAGCGCGTGCGGGCGGACTCCAGTTCTGATAACGCCGCCGGTCTGCCCGGCAGCACAGTTGCAGGTTGCAGGCGCCGCCTTCGCCGCAACCTCTAGCCTTGATGGAGTGTGACAGTGATCAAGCGACGCATTAATGCGGACGAACTCGAACTCGAAGAGCGCGTGGTGCAGATCAACCGCGTCTCGAAAGTGGTCAAAGGCGGGCGCCGCTTCAGTTTCAGCACGGTCGTCGTCGTGGGCGACGGTAAAGGGCATGTCGGCATTGGCATGGGCAAAGCGGCTGAAGTGCCCGAAGCGATCCGCAAGGGTGTGGAGGCGGCGAAAAAGAACCTGATCCGGGTACCGCTCTCCGGCACGACCATTCCGCACGAAGTGCAGATGGAGTTTGCCGCTTCCAAGGTGCGCCTGCTCCCGGCTGCTCCGGGCACCGGCGTCATCGCCGGGCGCGGTGTGCGCCCGGTGCTTGAGATGGCAGGCATCAAAGACGTGCTCTCGAAACGGTACGGCAGCAACAATCCGATCAACGTGGTGAAAGCGACGTTTAAGGCGCTGAGTGCGCTGACGTCGCTCGAAGAACAGGCGCGTATGCGTGGGATGACGCCGCGCGAACTGAACCTGCGGCGCATGCGGCGCGAACCGGCGCCCCAGGAGGCGTAGCCGATGTCCAGATTGAAAATCACGTATCGCAAGAGTGCGATTGGGTATAGCCGCGACCAGAAGGCGACCATCCGTTCACTCGGGTTGCGCAGGCTGAACAGCGTCGTCATTCACGACGATACGCCAACCATTCGCGGGATGGTCTTCAAAGTTCGTCATCTGGTCAGCGTTGAAGAAATTGCCGACGACACCTCGCCAGATGCCGAAACGGGCGCTGATCTGGAGCGCGATGGGGGGAACCGATCATGAAACTGCATGATTTGAAACCGGCGCCAGGAGCGCACCGTGAGCGCAAGCGCATCGGGCGCGGCATCGGCTCGGGCAAGGGCAAAACCGGCGGCAAGGGCATGATGGGTCAGAAGGCGCGCTCCGGTCCCAAGCCATCGCCATCGTTCGAAGGCGGGCAGATGCGTATTACCCGCAAAATGCCCAAACTGCGCGGCTTCAAGAATCGCTGGCGGGTTGAGTATCAGGTGATCAACATCGGTCAACTGAACGATGTTCCCGATGGAACCGAACTGACCATTGAGGAGATGGTCGCTCAGGGATGGATCCATCCGGCAAAGCCGGTCAAGATTCTTGGGGATGGCGAACTGGAGCGGAAACTGACGATCCACGCGCATAAGTTCAGCGCCAGTGCGCGGGCGCGGATCGAAGCAGCTGGCGGCGCCGCCATCGAAACGCCATGGGTTGTGGAACGGCGCAGTCGTAGCCGGGGACCCAACCCGCCCCGGCATAGCCGCAAGGCGGAAACGCCGCAGAAGGCGTGAGGCGCGGACGATCCTGGCGCCGACCGCTTTCTGACTAAAGGAGAAGTGCATGCTTGAGTCGGTTGTCAATGCGCTCCGGTTGCCCGATCTGCGTCAGCGCATCCTGTTTACGCTGGCAATGCTGTTGCTCTTCCGGTTGATCGCCCATATTCCTGTGCCAAACATCGATCCGACGGCGCTGGAAAGTCTGCGGATCGCGCTGCAGGGGAATCAACTGGCACAGTTGCTTAATATTTTTGCCGGCGGCGCACTGCAGAACCTGTCGGTGGCAGCGATGGGGGTCTATCCGTACATCACTGCCCAGATCATTCTGCAACTGCTCGTGCCGCTCATCCCGGCGCTGGAAGAATTGCGCAAAGAGGGTGAACAGGGGCGCATGCGCCTGAACCGCCTTACGTTTTACCTGACCATTCCGATGGCGCTGTTGCAGGCCTATGGGCAGACGCTGACACTCGAACGCAGCCTTGGCACAGGGCAGGCGCTCTTCCAGACGCCGTTCGATATTGTGAATAATTTCTTTCCGACCTTTACCATTCTGGTGAGCATGCTGGCGGGAACGATGCTGCTGGTGTGGCTCGGCGAACAGATCCAGGAACGCGGGATCGGCAACGGCGTGTCGATGATCATCTTCGCCGGGATTGTCGCCGGGTTGCCAGGGTTGATCATTCAGGCGTTTACAACCGTCGAACTGGGAGGCGTCGAGCAAATTATCGGGCTGGTGTCGTTCCTGGTCATCGCTCTGGGAACGATTGTGGGGATTGTCCTGATGCACGAGGGGCAACGACGCATCCCGGTACAGTACGCCAAGCGCGTGCGTGGCAATCGCGTGTATGGCGGGCAGAGCAGCCATATCCCGCTGAAGGTCAACATGGCAGGTATGATCCCGCTGATCTTCGCGCAGAGCATCATCATCTTTCCGGGCACGATTGCATCGTATGCCTGCCCGGAACAGATTGCGCCGCCGGGATCAGGCGTCTTCAAGCAGATTGCGTGCTTTACGTATCAAACGTTTAGCCCGCAGTACGGCAGCGGGACGCTGGTGTACTCGATTGCGCTGTTTGTGCTCGTCTATTTCTTTACCTACTTTTACACAAAGGTCATTTTTGACCAGCAAAACATCCCGGAGACGCTTCAGCGCAACGGCGGGTTTATTCCGGGCATTCGACCGGGGAAACGCACCGAGGAGTATCTCGACCAGGTGGTGAGCCGGATTACGCGAATCGGCGCGCTGTTCCTGGGTATTGTCGCAATTCTGCCCTTTATCACGCAGCAACTTACCGGTGTGCCAATCGGGCTGGGCGCCACGGCGCTGCTGATCGTGGTCGGTGTGGCAGTCGACACGATGCGACAGTTGGAAGCTCAACTGGTCATGCGCAATTATGAAGGGTTCATCAATCGCTGACCACCGGCGTTCGACGACGTGCAGAGGGGTGTGCCATGGATATCATTCTGCTCGGAGCGCCTGGCGCCGGGAAAGGCACCCAGGCGAAATATCTTGAGGAGCATACCGGAATGGTGCACGTCGCCAGCGGCGATCTGTTCCGCGCGGCGCTTCGCCAGGGAACAGAACTCGGTATGCTGGCGAAGTCGTATATGGATCGTGGCGAACTGGTGCCGGACGAAGTGGTCATTCGCATGATTGTCGAACGCATCAGTCAGCCCGATTGCAGTCGGGGCGTGATTTTCGACGGGTTCCCGCGCACCCGCGAGCAGGCGCGGGCGCTCGAAGCGGAGCTCAACAAACAGGGACGGCGGATCGATGTCGTCCTTTACATTCGCGTGCCGGAAGATATGCTGCTGCGGCGTATCGCCGGGCGACAGACTTGCAAAACCTGTGGCTCGACGTATAATATTTACTATTTCCCATCGAAACATCCGAATGTCTGTGATGATTGCGGTGGGAAACTGTATCAGCGCAGTGATGATACAATGGAAACGGCGCGTCATCGGCTCGAAGTCTATTTTGCCCAAACGATGCCGTTGATCGAGTACTATCGCGACCAGGGGGTGCTGGTCGAAATCGATGGGCGCCGTGAGATTTCGCAGGTGACACGTAGTATGATCGAAGCACTCAACAAATACGCTGTTAGCGCGACGCCTTCCGACGAAAGCGCGTAGCAAGAAAGGAGCAGCATGTCCAAAAAAAAAGATGTCATCGAGATGGAAGGAACGATTACTGAGCCGTTGCCAAACGCCATGTTTCGCGTAAAACTCGAAAATGGGCACGAGGTGCTGGCTCATATTTCAGGTCGTATGCGGATGAATTATATTCGCATTCTCAAAGGAGATCGGGTGCTGGTCGAATTGTCGCCCTACGATCTGACGCGTGGGCGCATCACGTATCGCTACAAGTGAATTGAGAAGCGTATCTTGTGAGTCTTCCGTGCAGCGCGCGGCAGAGAAGGTGGTATTCTTTTTGATTGTTGAAACGTCGCAGGTTGTTGATGTTCGGTACAGGAAGGAACAAACATGAAAGTTCGAGCGTCGGTCAAGCCGCGCTGCGAATATTGCCGCGTTATCAAACGCAAGGGTGTGCTGCGCGTCATCTGTAGTCGCCAACCCAAGCATAAGCAGCGCCAGGGATGAATGTTCGAGGAAGCGGATCGATGTGGTGGAATGCGTCGTTCCGCAGGAGATGTACGGTTGCGTCGCCTGGCGGCGCGCAACATCAGTCAGTAAGGGGAGCGTATGGCACGCATCGCAGGGGTTGACCTCCCGCGCAACAAACGGATCGAAATCGCCATTACGTATATCTTCGGTATCGGGCGATCCAACGGGGCTGAGGTGCTGCGTAAAGCAAACGTCAACCCCGCAACCCGGGTGCGCGATCTGACCGAAGAGGAGGTTTCGCGGATCCGTGAAATTGTCGAGCGTGAGTATCGCGTCGAAGGCGATCTGCGCCGCGAAATCCAGATGAATATCAAGCGTCTGATGGATATCGGGTGCTACCGCGGTCTGCGCCATCGCAAAGGCATGCCGGTGCGCGGTCAGCGCACCCGCACCAATGCGCGCACCCGCCGCGGTCGCCGGGGTCAGGCGATTGGCATCAAGAAGAAGACAGTGAAGAAGTAAACCGCGTTGCTGGATGACGGTTAGACCCACACTGGCAATCCAACCGTGCATCCGACGCAGGAGACCAGGGAGACAGCATGGCAAAGCAAGCAGCAAAAGGTTCGGCCGCCGCGACCAAACGACAGCGCGGTAAACGCCGTGAAAAGAAGAATGTGCCGCGTGGTCAGGCGCATATCCAGAGTACGTTCAACAATACGATTGTCACGATCACCGATCCAGCCGGGAATGTGATCTGCTGGTCAAGCGCCGGACAGAATGGCTTCAAAGGATCCCGCAAGAGTACGCCGTATGCTGCTCAGGTGGCAGCCGAAAACGCGGCACGCAAGGCCATGGAGAATGGCATGCGTCAGGTTGAGGTCTTCGTGAAAGGACCGGGCGCCGGACGCGAAGCGGCGATCCGGTCACTGCAGGCGGCTGGCTTGCAGGTGACTGCGATTACCGATGTGACGCCGATCCCGCACAATGGTTGCCGACCGCCCAAGCGCCGGCGTGTCTGAGAGATGACTGAGGAGTGATTGATGGCTCGCTATCGAGGACCTGTAGGAAAAGTCAGCCGACGCCTGGGGATCGGCATTACGGATAAGGGTCAGCGCATCCTGGCAAAACGGCCGTTTCCTCCGGGCCAGCACGGACCGTCGGCGCGTCGACGGCAGGTGTCGGATTATGGGTTGCAACTGCTCGAAAAACAGAAGGCGCGCTATGTCTATGGCGTGCTGGAACGCCAGTTCCGCCGCATTTTCGAGAAGGCGCAACGCTTTCCCGGTGAGACCGGCGCGTACCTGTTTATTCTGCTTGAGCGGCGACTCGACAATGTCGTGTATCGCCTGGGTTTCGCAACTACCCGCGCCCAGGCGCGGCAACTGGTCTCCCACGGGCATATTACGGTGAACGGACGGAAAACGAATATCCCGTCGTATACGGTGCGCGTCGGGGAAACGATAGCCGTTCGACCGGAGAGCCGCCGCCGCACGTACTTCAAGAACCTGATTGACAGCGGTGCGCTCGCGCGCCATAAAACACCAGACTGGCTCCGCCTGAATCCGGCGGATCTGTCGGGTGAAGTGGTTGCGATGCCGCGTCGTGAGGATGCAGAGCCGGGCATCAACGAACAATTGATTGTTGAGTTCTACAGCCGCTGATCGGTTCCGGGTTCCTGATGCCGCCCAGCGGAACGCTGGCAGGAGCATCGCGTGGAACCCGGATCGTGTGATCAGCCAGAAAAGGAGGCGATCATGCTGGATATCGCCATGCCAAAGATTGAAGTCGTTACCGCTGCTGAAAATTACGGACGGTTCAAAATCGAGCCGCTCGATCCAGGGTACGGACATACGCTTGGAAATGCGCTGCGCCGCGTTCTGCTCTCTTCCATCCCTGGTGCGGCGATTACGAAGATCAAGATCGAGGGAGTATTTCATGAGTTCTCGACTATTCCGGGGGTCAAAGAAGACGTCACTGAGATTGTCTTGAACATCAAAGGTATTCGTTTGCGTTCCTATGCCGAACGTCCTGTGAAAATATCGCTGTCGAAACGCGGCGCCGGCGTTGTTCGCGCTGCGGATATTGATGCGCCAAGCAATGTCGAGATCGTTAATCCCAACCACTATATCTGTACGATCGATCGCGACGATGCCGCCATTGATATGGAAATGACGGTCGAACGCGGGCGCGGCTACCTGCCGGCGGATCAGCGCGATGCGCTGCCGATCGGCGAAATCCCGATTGATGCGATCTTTACTCCTGTCCCCAAGGTCAATTATGTGGTTGAACATATTCGCGTGGGGCAGGCGACCGATATCGACAGCCTGTTGATCGAAATCTGGACTGATGGAACGATCAAGCCGGGGGATGCGCTCAGCCACGCGGCGCAGGTGCTGGTTCAGTATTCGCAGACGATTGCCGACTTCAATCGCCTCTCGACAGAAGCGGAACCGACTACAGCGCCCAACGGACTGGCTATCCCGGCGGATATTTATGATACGCCGATCGAGGAGCTCGATCTCTCAACACGGACCTACAACTGTCTCAAGCGCGCCGATATTACCAAAGTCGGTCAGGTGCTCGAAATGGACGAAAAGGCGCTGCTGTCGGTGCGGAATCTGGGACAAAAATCGATGGAAGAAATCCGCGATAAATTGATCGAACGCGGCTATATTCCACGGATCGGTCAAACATCGCACGCGGCTCGTGCAGAGATCGAGGGTTGATGAGGAAGTGCTATGCGACACCGCAAAAAGGGATATCTGCTTGGCAGAGAAAAAGAACAGCGTGAGGCGCTGATCCGCGGGTTGATGATCGCTCTGATCGAGCATCGCCGCATCCGGACGACGCTGGCAAAAGCTAAAGCCGTTCAACCAGAAATGGAAAAGTTGATTTCGCTGGCGCGCCAGGATACGCCTCATAACCGGCGCATGGCGCTTTCGCGGCTGGCGAGCAAAACGGCAATGCGTCGGCTCTTCAGTTTTGCGCCAACTCAGTATGCCGATCGCACAAGCGGTTTTACCCGCATTACGAAGTTGGGGCAGCGCCAGGGCGATGGCGCGACAATGGTGCAGATCGAACTGCTCTAAATGCGAAACATTGCGCTGCGGATCGAGTATGACGGCGCCGACTTTGTCGGCTCTCAGTGGCAAACGAATGGCCGCTCGGTCCAGGGGGTGCTTGAGGCTGCCTGGCAACAACTGACTGGCGAGCGCCGCCGGATGACGCTGGCTGGACGTACCGATGCCGGGGTGCATGCCCGTGGACAGGTGGCGAATGTCCGAACCGATACCCGCCATACAATATCCACGATTGTGCGGGGGTTGAACGGCATTCTCCCGGAAGATGTCGGCGTCCTTGCCGCCTGGGAAGCGCCCGATGATTTTCATGCACGCTACTCGGCAGTACGTCGCGAGTATCGCTACGTCATCGACAATGGTCGCACGCCCTCACCGCTGCTGCGCCGCCACGCGGCATATGTGCCGCGCCGCCTCGATACAGCCGCAATGGACGCTGTAGTGAGGCAGGTGATCGGAACACACGATTTCGCGCCGCTGAGCGACGGACCGCAGGAAGGATCGACGGTGCGGATCTGCTACGAGGCGCGCTGCACGCGCACTGAAGTGTGGGGACAACCGCTGGTGCTGATCGATATTGCGGCGAATGCGTTCCTCCGCCATATGGTGCGGAATCTGGTCGGGACGCTTATTCAGGTCGGCGAAGGGCGAATCGACGCCGACCGGTTTGCAGCAGTGCTGGCAGGTGATGACCGACGCGCCAGAGTGCTGGCGCCAGCCCATGGTCTCTACCTGATGGCAGTGCGCTATCCGGAAGATGGAACGGGTGCGGCGGACGAACCTGCTGCACCGCATGGAGTGACCGAGACAAGGATGCAACTATGAAAACCTACGCGCAAAAGGCGTCGGAAGTGCAGCGCGAGTGGTATGTGATCGACGCGACGAATCAGACTCTCGGTCGGCTCGCAACGCAGATCGCAACCCTGCTGCGCGGCAAGCACAAACCGACGTTTAGCCCGTATATCGATGGCGGCGACTTCGTGATCGTCGTCAATGCCGAACGTATCCGGCTGACCGGCAGGAAGCCGGAACAGAAAATGTATTACCGCCACTCGAACTACCCCGGCGGGTTCAAGGCGGTATCGTTCAAACAGTTGATGGCAAAGCATCCGGAGCGTGTGCTGCGCTTCGCCGTGAAAGGTATGCTGCCCAAAACTCGCCTGGGACGTCAACAGTTGACGAAACTGAAGATTTACGCCGGACCGAAACATCCACACGCGGCACAGCAACCGAAAGTCTACGAACCGCGACCTCGCGGCTAGCAGTGTGTACTGGAGCAACCCATGATCGAAAAGCGCTATTTTCAGGGAACGGGCCGCCGTAAGACCGCTGTGGCGCGGGTCCGGCTATTCCCCGGCAGCGGTGAGATCGTTGTCAACGGCAAGTCGATCCGCGAGTACTTCGGTGCACGCGAGTTGTACGCCCGTGAGATCCTCCAACCGCTGGAACTGACCGGTACGACCGGCGCCTACAATGTGCTGGTCAAGGTGCGCGGCGGCGGCGTCAGCGGGCAGGCGCAGGCAGTGCGCCACGGTATTACCCGCGCGCTGCTCGATGCCAATCCCGATTTCCGCCCCACCTTGAAGAAGGCCGGGTTGATCACGCGCGATCCGCGCATGAAAGAACGCAAGAAAGCCGGTCTCAAGCGCGCGCGCAAGCGGCCACAGTACACGAAGCGATAGCCTGGTCTGGGGTGCGATGCAAGCATACGGTTCGGAGGGTGACATCCCTCCGAACTGTGCTGTTGATTTTAGCGACGCGCCCGAATACGGTAACGGAGCGCTTCGACAGTGCCCGGAGCGCCAAACAGCAATGGCTCGCGTGTGACCCGTCCTTCCAGCAGTGCGGCGTTATCGAGCGGTCTACCCGATAGAGTGACGCCGACACCGCCCGCAGCCTTCAGTATTGCAATCCCGCCCGCCAGATCCCAGATGGTTGCGCAGGTCAGAACGGCGCCCAGCGCCGAACCACGGGCAACATAACAGATCGCGGCCGCAGCAGAACCCAGGCTGCGCGTCTTACCGATGAAATCGATGTCGAGCCGACGATGCGCGTCGGAAGGGATAGCCAGCCAGTCTTCACTGTTCCATTCGTGATCTGCCGCCACAACAACGCTGATCGGCTGCCGACCAAGGAACGCGCGATCCTCAAGCGCCCAGTAACAGTCGTCGGTAACAGGCATGTAAAACAGTCCAGCGCACGGAACACCACGATGCAACAACCCGATCGAAATCCCCCACACCGGCAGACCCGCGACAAACGACGCGGTTCCGTCGATTGGGTCGAGCGCCCATACATACTCTTTCGTTATGTCGATTCTCGTCTGCTCCTCGCCGATGATGCCGTGATCCGGGTAGCGCTGCGTGAGCCGTTCGACCAGCATGCGCTCGATCGTTACATCCGCCTCGGTGACCGGGCTGTTGTCGGCTTTGCGTTGAGCTTTGACGCGATTGAACAGGCGCAGCGCAATATCACCGCATTCGCGCGCCCAAACCTGCAATTCTTCAATGTCGATGTCGATCACGCACGGTCCTTGATGATTCGTTGTACGAAAGGCATGATACCATGGAAGACATCCATCAGGTTCAGTTGCCATTGCCATTCCCATTGCGAATCGTGAACGCCTACCTGATGCGTGATGACGATGGATGGACCATCATCGACGCCGGACTCAATTATCCGCCAGGTCGGGCGGCGTGGCGCGAAGCATTCAACCGCTACGGCGTCGATCCGGCATCGATCCGGCGCATTGTGCTGACCCACGCGCATCCCGATCACTATGGCATGGCAGGCTGGCTCCAGAGCCTGTCGGGTGCATCTGTGGCGCTTTCAGCAGGCGAAGCGGCATTTGCCCGGGCGCAGTGGCACAGCGACTCACGCGCCCACGAGATAACCGCCACATTCTTTGGTGCGCACGGAATGCCGCGCGATCTGATGGCAACAGTAACGGAAGATATTGTCAACCTGCGCTTGATGACCCATCCAACGCCGGTCGTCTTAACCCACCTTCCGGCTGGTGAACCATTGACGATCGGCAGGCGCGTGTTCGTGCCGGTTGCGACACCTGGACACAGCGACGACCATCTGGTGTTCTACTGCGCTGAAGAACGCCTGTTGATCTGTGGCGATGCAGTGCTGATCAAAATTACGCCCAACGTTGGGCTGTGGGGATGGACGCATGGCAATCCGCTGGCACAGTTTCTCGCATCGCTCGACCGCCTGGCGGAACTCGACGTGGCGCTGGCATTGCCGGGACACGGACCGCCGATCACGCGCTTCCACGAACGCCTTGAAGAACTGCGTATCCATCACGCCGAGCGTCTGGCAGCTATGGAACGCGCCGTTGGCGCAGGAGCGACTGCATACGATGTATGCACAGCGGTGTTTCCGCTCCAGGAACTCACATCACACCAGATGCGCTTTGCTATGGCGGAAACGCTGGCACACCTGGAATATCTGGCAACGCAGGGACGCATTGAACAGATCGAACATGATGGCGGACAGTACTCCTGGCGACGATGCACCTGCTGAAGGAAAAGGATCACAACCCTATGATCCGCGCCGTGCTTTTTGACCTCGATAACACCCTGTACGATCTTCGGGCGCACTGGATCGCCTGCCTGCGCAATGCACTGGCGAACGTCGCTGCACATATGCGCTATGATCTGGAGACGCTGGTGCACACCGCGCTGGCTGCGAAGGTCTGGATCGAGCAATTGCCCGACTTTCTGCGCGCCCAGGGTATTGTCGATCAGCGCATCATCGACGACGCTTTCACGCGCTACCGCGATATCTGGTTCGACACGCTCACCCTCGATCCAGAAGCGCCGGCATTGCTGACTGCCCTCGGCGCGCGCTATCGTCTCGCCCTTGTCACGAACGGACCGTCGTGGTCGCAGCGCCCGAAGATCGAACGCTTCAACTTATCCTTATATATGCATACAATCATCGTTTCAGAAGAAGTCGGCTGCGCCAAGCCAGACCCGCAGATCTTCCACATTGCGCTGCGCGCCCTGGCAGTTGCGCCCCACGAAGCAATCTTCGTCGGCGATTCGCCCGAACACGACCTGCACGGAGCGGCTATGGCGGGCATGCGCGCCATCTGGGTCAACCGCCACGGGGCGACGCTGCCGCCTGACACCCCCCAACCGATCGCTGTTGTCGAAGGGTTGCACGACCTTGCGGCGATCATTCATACCTGCACTTCCTGAGATATGGATAGTTGATTGTCATGCGGGCGACGAGAGGGTCGGCGACAGATTGCCCCCGGCAATTGTTTCACACGGCATTGCCTGGACAGCGGAGTTTCCGGATGTCAGCAGCGCAACACTTGCGCCCGTTGCGCTCCTGGCAATCCTGTGATACTATAGTCGCTGTTTGATCGACACGCGCCCGATGCCTCTGCCGGCAACGGCGCTTCCTTATTGTTATCTGGCAGAATATCTTTGCAGGAGCGTGACTGTGGGGAGCAAAATCAAAGTTGTGTTGACGCAAGACGTTGCCAATCTTGGCGTTGCTGGCGAGATTCGTGAAGTGTCCGGCGGATACGGTCGCAATTATCTCATTCCGCGCGGGATGGCAGTACTGGCGACGCGCGGGCAGATCAGGCAGGCCGAAGAGCGCCTTGCCGCGCAACGGCGGCGCGAAGAAGCAACGCGCCGCGATGCACAGGCAATTGCTGCACGCCTGCACGGGCAAACCCTGCGCTTCACCGCGCGCGTTGGTGAACTCGACCGGTTGTACGGTTCGATCACCAGCAGCGATATTGCCGGGAAGATTGGCGAGATCCTCGGCGTAGAATTCGACCGCCGCAAGATTCAACTGGAGGAGCCGATCAAGCGTATCGGCATCTATCCGGTAACGATCCGCTTGATGGCGGGCGTCGAGGCAGTGATCAACGTCGTTGTTGAGGGCGAGGAAGGGGCGATCCAGTTGCCCCCCGATCCAGAGACAGTCTGACCATCTGCGACATTCGATAGGACATCCGGTCTGGATAATGTGCCACGGCAAAGCGCCCTGGCACATTATCGCTTCTCAGGGTGCATGTGGACAGACGTGGGATAACCTGTCGAGAACCGGGTGAAAACGCTTCGACATCGCGTGACGCCAGAAAAGGGCGCTCCTCTGGAAAAAGTGGCGTTCGACGCCGGGGATCATATGACCACACTTCCCGATCTCCCACATAGTATCGATGCTGAGAAGGCAACGCTCGGCTCGATCCTGCTTAATCGCGATGCCATTATTGCCATTGCGCCCTGGCTGCAGGCGGATTACTTCTACCTGCAACGGCATGTTCAGATCTACGAAGCAATGCTGGCATGCTACAACGCCCGCATTCCCCCCGACACCCGCACCGTCGCCGAGGAACTCCGTCGCCGCAACCAGCTCGAAGCGGTCGGCGGCGTGCTCTACCTGGCAGAACTCGTCGATAGCGTCCCAACGTCGTACCACGTCGAATACTATGCACGGATCGTCGAGCGCACCGCTCTGCTCCGTCGCCTGATCGCAGCTGGCGGCAAGATTGCTGCGCTGGGGTACGATGAGCAGCAGGATATCGAGACAACACTCGATCTTGCCGAACAGACCCTGTTCGAAGTCTCCCAGCGCCGCACCAACCAGGATTTCATTCACATCGGTCAGGTCATCGATGCGTACTACGAGCAGATCAACTACCTCCAGGAGCATCGTGGCGAAGTGGTCGGGTTGCCGACCGGCTTCCGCGATCTTGATCAACTGACCGGCGGATTGCAGCGGAGCGACCTGATCATTCTCGCAGCGCGTCCCGGTGTGGGCAAAACCAGCCTGGTGATGAGCATTGCCCACAATGTCGCCACGCAGTACCAGGGAACGGTCGGCATCTTCAGCCTGGAAATGAGCCGCGAACAGTTGGTGCAGCGTCTGCTCTCGATGGAAACCTCGATCGACACGCATCGCCTGCGCCTGGGGCAGTTGCGCGAGGAAGAAATGGAGCGCGTCATCAGCGCGATGGGACGCCTGGCAGCCGCTCCGATCTATATCGAAGATACCGCAGGGTTGAGCATCATGGACGTGCGCAGTCGCGCGCGACGACTCCAGGCGCGCGCCGGAGTAGACCTGATCATTATCGACTACCTGCAACTGATGCAGGGACGCCGCTCCGAGAATCGCGTGCAGGAGGTGAGTGAGATTTCGCGCGGGTTGAAGGCGCTGGCGCGTGAGTTGAATGTGCCGGTGATTGCACTTTCGCAACTCTCGCGCGCCGTTGAAGGGCGCACCAGCCACGTACCAATGTTGAGCGACCTGCGCGAGTCGGGGTCGATCGAGCAGGATGCTGACATTGTGATGTTCATCTATCGTGAAGAGTTGTACGACCCGAACACTGATAAGAAAGGCATCGCCGAGATACACATCGCCAAACATCGGAACGGTCCTGTTGGCGTGGTGCCGATGCGTTTCGATCCATCGACGACACGGTTTATGGATCTGACCTATCGCACACCGGAGGGATACTGATACACCTGCTTTTTGGGACAATCCCTGTTGGAATGATGAACGTCTCGATATATAATCGTTGTAGAACATGCATGTTATGCATACAGGAGTGCAGGCGCGGATGACGTTCACCGGTTTCACAACTGACACCCTGGTCGGGCTGCCGGTTGAGTTCTTCACCGAGGTGCTGCCGCAGATCACGCTTCCCAGCGAACTCAAAGTCACGCTGCACGTGTTCTATCGCCTGAGCCGCCAGCGTGGACCGGCACCACGGCGGATCAGTTGGGACGACCTGGCGGCGGATCGTGTCTTGCGACGCGGGTTGCGCGCCATTACACGCTTACGTCCACCGGAAGAATTACTTGCTGAGGGGATTGACGCCGCCGTGCGTCGCACCACCCTTCTCCACGTTGCCCTGCCCGATGGCGCGCGCAGCGTCAGCTGGTATGTCGTAAACACTGCTGCCAACCGTGCGTGGGTCGAACAGGTGGGTCAGGCGGGCGCCGTACTCACCCCCAACCCATCCGTGCCCGACGAGCGCCCGTCGCTGATAACCCTGTACGAGCAGAATATCGGGCTGGTGACCCCCATGCTGCTCGACGACCTGCGCGAAGCGGAGGAGCGCTACCCGGCGCACTGGATCGAAGATGCACTGCGGGAAGCGGTGCGTGCCAATGTCCGTTCGTGGCGTTATGTCAAAAAGATACTCGAGAGGTGGGCTGCCAATGGACGAAACGATGCGCAGGATCGCGCCGACCGACCTATCGATGTCGAAAAATACACCAGCGGCGCCTACGGCGATCTCTTCCGCCGCGGCAGCGACGTCTCCGACCTCCAGTAGCGCGGAATGTCCGCACTGCGGCGGCGCCGGTTTCTACAAGAAAGCGGTTCCTTACGGTCATCCCGATTTCGCCAGACTCTTTCCGTGCGTCTGCAAACTGGCGGAACAGGAGCAGCGCGACGCGGCGCGTCTGCTGGAGATCAGCAACCTGGCGGCGTTCCTCGATAAGACGTTCGAGACCTTCAACCCCAATGTACCCGGCGTGCGCCGCGCCTATCTGCGCGCGCAGGAGTACGCCCGCCATCCACGCGGATGGCTCATTCTGTTCGGCAACTATGGCTGCGGCAAAACACATCTCGCGGCTGCCATCGCCAATCAACTGCTCCAGAACCACTACCGCGTCCTCTTTGCCGTTGTGCCCGACCTGCTCGACCATCTGCGCTCGACGTTCGGTCCGTCGAGCGAGATCGAGTACGATCAACGGTTTGAGGATATTCGCGAAGCGGACGTTCTCATCCTGGACGATCTCGGCACAGAAAATACCACTCCCTGGGCGCGTGAAAAACTCTTTCAGATCATCAACCACCGGTACAATTTTGCCCTGCCAACCGTCATTACCAGCAATCGCAAACCGGAAGAGATCGATCCGCGCATCTTTTCACGCATGTCTGACCGCGCCCTGTGTGAAGAACACATCATTATCGACGCTGCCGATTACCGTCGGTTGCCAATCGCGCAACGCTATCCAATCGCCGGGGCGCAACGTCGCGTGAAATAGCGCTATCATCGCTCCATCATAGGAACTGTTCCCTGATACGACCGTTTTGTGCTATCATTATCACTGGTTTTTTGCGCGATCCGTCGCGCTGCCGGAGTTATTATGCTCCGATGAAGGAGCATCCACGCCAGTCTGCCGCATCAGAGGTCATTCATGCCAGGCAATCGCGCATTGTTCGACCGTGCTATGGAGCAAAGCCGCGAGGCTGCGCGGCTCATGAACTGGGACGAGGCGCTGAAACAGGCGGTTCGCGCGCTTCAGGAGTTTCCCCAGGATCTCGACGCACGCTCAGCCGCTGCGGTGGCGCTCTTCAACACAGCAAAATATGTACAGGCGCTCCAGATGTTCGATGAACTGCGCCGCGCCGACGCCAGCAATCCGTTCTATCTGGAATACCTGGCGCGCACCCATGAGCGTCTCGGCGATCCAAAGGCGGCAACCACTGCCTATGTGCAACTCGCCGATCTCCAGATCAGTCGAAAACTGGCAGCGCGTGCGATCGATGCGTTGCGTGAAGCGCTGCGCCTGCAACCCGATGCCGATGATCAGCGGGCGCGCCTGGCACAGTTGCTCGCCGATCAGGGTGCACGGGCGGAAGCGGCAGCGCAATACCTCGATCTGGCGCGACGCGCGCAGGCGCACGGGCGCCTCGAACAGGCGGTGGATCTGGCGGAAACGGCGCTGCGCTATGAGCCGGACAACCGCGAAGCCAAAGAATTGATTGCTGCACTTCATGACGCCCTGGCGACAACACTTCAATCAGCAATCGAAGCGACGCCTGCTGCCACCGAGGCAATCCCGCTCCCGATCGCCGGAACCGGCGGTCTGCGCAGCGCACAGATCGCAGTCGAACGCATCGTTGCACTGGCGCACGAACGGCAGGAGGCCGGTGATATCGATGGCGCCATCGAACAGTATGAGCGCGCACTGAAACTGGGCGCCGACCGGAGTGATGTCTTTTACAGCCTGGGACTGCTGTACCAGGAACGGGGCGACTATCAGCGCGCTATCGAGTTGCTGCAGAGCGCCGCCGGTGATCAGGAGTACGCGCTCTCGGCGCACTATATGCTCGGTCAGGCGTATCAGGAGTTGGGGAAACTTCCCGAAGCAGCGCACGAGTATGAACAGACCATTCGCCTCCTGCCGCTGGAGTCGATCGGGCGCGCCGAAGCCGACGATATGATCCAGATGTACGAGAGCGCAGCGCAGATCTATATCCAACTCAACGACATTGCACGCGCGGCGACTCTCTACTCAACGCTGGCAAATTTCCTCCAGAGCAAACGCTGGGGGCGCGAGCGCGCCGATGAGTTTCGTCAGAAAGCCAAAGATCTGACCGAACGAAACATGTTCGCCAAGCTCCGCACGCTTGGCACCGGCGCACTCTCACTCCAACCGCCCGCTCCAGAACCCGAACCGCCGCCCGAAAGCCCCATGCCCGAAACATGGGGCAAGATCCGACCGATCACCGACTTCTTGCGCGCGCCCGAAGAACAAAAGAAGGATGAGACCCGATTCGAAACCACTCCTGTTGCCGTCGAACCGATCGATCCGCTGGCGGCGCTCGAAGCGCTGCCACCTCCTGAACGCGCTCCGACTGCGCCGGTTACTCCACTCGATACGACCGGATTGGACGAACTGTGTGAGCGGTATGTGCAGGCAAGCGAAAAATACATCGAGCAGGGACTGATGCTGGCAGCCAACGATGCCTGCATGGAAGTCATCCGGCTCAACCCGGATTACCTTCCGATCCATCTGCGGTTGGGCGAGATTTATGAACGTGATGGCCGCAGAGATGAGGCATTGATCAAGTATCAGTTGCTGATCGACACGTATGTGGCGCGTGGTGAACCGCGACGTGCCATTGATGTCTACTATCGCCTGATCGAGTTATCCCCCGATACGATCCTGCCGCGTTCGCGGCTGGCAGAATTATTACGCGCCGAAGGACGCAACGAAGAAGCCGCTCAACAACTTTCTGTGGTGGCTGGCGCCTATTTCCGCATGGGGCAGACCAATAAAGCGCTCGAAGAGTACCGTCGCGCGCTGCAATGGTCGCCTGCCAGCGCCGATCTCCACGCGCAGTATGGCCAGGCGCTGCTGAAACTCGAACGCACCGAGGCGGCGCTGGTTGCCTTCCGCCGCGCCCTCGAACTCGATCAGCAGAATCCGGTCAACATCGCGCGCATCAACCTGACGCTGGCGATCATGGGAGAACAATCGGTCGCCGTCTGGCAATCGCTGGCAACCCTGCTCGAACAGATCAAACAGCATCCGCAGCGCCTGAATGACGTGCAGGCGGAATATCGCGCTGCATTTCTGATCGCCGATCTACCGGTTCTCCACTATATTCTCGGAATCATCCAGCAAAACGCCGGTCAGCATCAGTCGGCAATCCTTGAGTTCGAACAGGCGCTCGAACTGCTGCAGAACGAGCGCGATCCATTCCTGACGTTGCATCTTGTTCATCAAGCGCTGGCAGACAGTCACATCGCGCTGGGTCAGGCTGGCGAGGCGCTGGAGCAACTCCAGCGCTGCCTTGCACTGGAACCGGCAGCGCCGCCTCCCGATAGCGCCCGCTATCCCTTCTCGACGCCACTCTCCCAGGGTGAAATTGTGCGTCGCATGGCGGAAGCGTATGCTGCAGTCGGCGATCTGGCGGGCGCTGAACGCGCCTTGCAGGAAGCCAAGCAGTTCCTCCCCTACGATCGGGCGATCTATACGAAACTCTCTGATATTTATTTCCGTCAGGGTCGCCTGAACGAAGCGCTGGCGCAACTCGAAGAACTGGCAAGCCACTATGAACAGCGTCAAATGCTGGATCGCGCTATCGAAGCTCTTGAAAGCGCGCTGCGCCTGGCGCCGAATAATACTGCAATCGGCAACCGCCTGGCGAAAATGTATATCCGACGCGGTTACCTGGATAAGGGCATCGAAGCGCTGGTGCGTGTCGCCGACTTACAGCGCAAAGAGGGGCAGATCAAGGATGCCGTCGCCAGCCTGCAACAGGCGGCTGAAGTTCACTGGACGCTCGGCAAACACGCCGAGGCGCGCGCATTGTACGACAAAATCGTGCATATCGCGCCCAACGATATCGAAGCGCGCCAGTGGCTTTCGTTCATGTATACGCTGGCAGGCATGACGCGCGAAGCTATTGCGCAAAAGAAGCAGATTATCCGTATTCTGCTCCAGCGCCGCGATCTGGATAATGCAATCGCCGAAATGCACCAGATCTACGGATTGGATCAGAACGATACTGACAATCTGTTCCAGTTGGGCGATGCCCTTATGCGTCGGCAGGAGTATGAACAGGCTATTCGCATCTACAACCGCCTGGCAAAACTGCCAGACGTGGAGATTGAGCGTGTCGAAGCATTGCAGGCAGCAGCCAGACGCATGCTCGAACAGCAACAGGCAGAGAAACGGTGATGGGGCGCAACGCAGTGACGATCTCGAAACCACCGGAAACGCACTGCCCTGCATATGCGACTCAAGGCGGCATCGTCACGCCATATCGCCGGGATAGCGGCAGCATATGCTCAACCGCAGGCTACTCCTGGCATTGCCTTGCACCGATGGAACGCTATGCCCGACATTCGTAGCATCCTGGAGTGGATCAGTCGCCTCGCCGATCGCCTCAATCCCTTCGTTGACCCGCGCGCACTGCTTGATATTGCGATCGTCGCACTGATCTTTTACTGGCTGCTCGGCGTTATTCGCGGCACGCGCGCCGTGCAGTTGCTGCGCGGTTTTGGCATTCTGCTTGCGATTTCGATTGCGCTGAGTTCGGTCTTGCCGCTCGAGACGCTCCGCTGGCTGATCGAGAATGCGATCCAACCGGCATTGATTGTGGCTATTCCGGTGTTGTTCCAGCCTGAGTTGCGTCGCGCACTGGAAAGCCTGGGGCGCACCAATGATTTGCTTGGACGACCGTTCTCGCGCTCCAACCGGTCGGAGTTGATCGAAACGGTGATCGGCATCTCGCGCGCCGCGCAGCAACTCTCGCAGCAAGGCATCGGCGCGTTGATGGTGATCGAGCGTGAGACCGGACTACAGGAGTATGCCGATCGCGGCGTCATTCTCGATGCACGACTCGCGGTGCCGCTCCTGCTCAATATCTTCTATCCCAACGCGCCGCTGCACGATATGGCAGTCATTGTGCGTGGCAATCGAATCCTGGCTGCGAACGTTGTTCTGCCGCTCAGTGAAGATATTGTCGGACCACGGCGTCTCGGCACACGCCATCGTGCGGCGAAAGGCATCTCCGAACAATCCGATGCGATTGCAGTGGTGGTTTCTGAAGAAACCGGTGCGATTTCGCTGGTGCACGACGGGCGTATGGTGAGTTATCTGAATGAAGCGCGCCTGCGAAACATGCTGGCAGGTTTGCTCAAGGTGCAACTCGATGAGGCGCTAAAAAACTAGAGCGCTCGAAAGGTCGTCATCGTGGATTTTCTGAACACTCCGGCTTTACGTTTCCTGCTGGCGCTCATCCTGGCATTTACGCTGTGGGTGTTCGTATCCTACACGCAGAATCCGGATCGGTCGATTGCCTATGATAATGTGCCGGTCGATATTGAAGGTCTGGCGCCCGGGCTGGTCGTGATCGACAAGGAAGGTCTGCCACGCATCCAGCGCCCCGAAGTCGATATTACCGTTCTGGCGGATGATGAAACGGTACGGAATGTGCGCGTCAGCGATCTGCGTCCCTTTGTGGATCTTACCGGGCGCGGACCAGGCGAGCATAATGTGCCGGTCAATGTGGTGACGACGCGCTCACTTCGTCTGCGGGCAAGCGCTGAACCCGAATATCTGCTCATTCGTCTGGATCAGGAAATCACCCGAACGGTGGCGCTGACCGTCGAAACAACCGGCATCGTGCCATTCGGTTTCGAGGCGCGTACACCACAGGTCACATCGCGTGGACAACCCGTCACCAGCGTTACGGTGCGTGGACCTCAAGGACGCGTCGAACGAGTGGCTATGGTGCGTGCGCGTGTCGATATCGACCGCCTGACGGCAAATTATAATTCACCACGAACACTCGAACCGGTCGATGCCAACGGTCAACCAATCGCTGGCGTGACCGTTGACCCGGCGACTGTCGATGTATTGGTGCCGATCATTTCGAGTGTTGGTCTCAAACGTGTGCCAGTTGTGCCCTCGGTCACCGGCGTTCCAGCCAGCGGCTCTATCGTTGCCGGTGTGTCAGTCTCACCGCTGCTGGTAACGCTGACCGGCAGTTCAGGACCGCTCGATGATGCAGAGAATGTTGTGACTGCGGATGTCGATATTACCGGCGCTTCACAAACGTTGACCCGCACGGTAGGACTCATACTGCCGCGCGGCACCCAGTTGCGCTTCGGCGAACCGACAGAGGTGGTTGTGACGGTCACAATCGTGCCAATCAACCGACCGTTTCAGGTGACTGTACCGGCATCGGTGCAGGTTATCGGCATCAGTGATGGCTTGCTCGCATCGCTCAGCCCGGGTATTGTGTCCGTTACCGTGGCGGGATCATCGCCACAACTTGAAGCATTGTCCAGCGCACAACTGCTTGGCGTGATCAATGTTCGCGGGTTGGGACCCGGAACCTATGAACTCGAACCAACATTCTCGCTACCGGAGGGAGTGACTCTGGTTCCGCCGGCGCCGCGCGTTTTCGTCACACTTCGTCTGCCGCCTACATCAACACCTGAACCGCTGGCAACCCCTGACATCGATACCCAACCAACGGCGACGCCAGGCACTGCGGAACCTGCACCGACGCCAACTATGACACCCACATCAACAACGCCATAGACATCCAGATCACAGGAGGAAAGAAAACGATGGCACTCACCCTGCAAGATGTTGAACACGTGGCGCGACTGGCGCGCCTGCGTCTCTCTCCTGCCGAACTGGAGAAGATGCGCGATCAACTGTCCAACATTCTCGACCATTTTCAAATGCTGCAACAGATCGATGTCAGCGCAGTGCCGCCCACAGCGCAGGTCACCGATCTGGTCAATGTTCTGCGCGAGGATGAGATTCGCCCGTCGCTGCCGCATGAACAGGCGCTGGCAAACGCTCCTGAGCAGCAGGATGGCATGTTCCGTGTCCGTGCAATTTTTGAGGAAGAGTAGAAGCGAGGAAACCTGTGTCGCACAATGGATCGACGTTTCGCTATCTCGGCAAGGGTCATCGTTTGATCGAAGGGTTGGAGAAGATCACCGGCAATGCAAAGTATGCGGGTGATCTGTCGCTCCCCGGCATGTTGCATGCGTGTCTGGTCTTGAGTCCCTACGCCCACGCCCGGATTGTCGCTATTGATAGGAGCGCCGCTCAGGCTGTTCCCGGCGTCGTCGCTGTGTTGACCGCCGACGACCTGCCAACGCGCGACCGGGCAGTCAATTCACGCCACAGCGCTGTTCTGGCAAAAGATCGTGTCCTCTGGCGCGGTCAACCGGTTGTCGTGGTGGTTGGCGAAACCGAGGCGGCAGCGCGCGACGCTGCCGATCGCGTGGTCGTCGAGTATGAGCCGCTGCCGCCAATTGTCGATGTGCGGAAGGCAGCCGCCCCTGATGCACCGGTTATCTGGCCCGAAGGGTTGCCCAAAGAAGGCGCCGACCTGACCGCAGCGCATGCCGCAGTAGACAAGGGTGAACAGGAAACGACCGGCGCACCTTCGAATATTCACGATGAAGTTCATTTTGCGCGCGGAGATGTTGAACGCGGTTTCGCCGAAGCCGATGTCGTCATCGAACGGGTGTACCGCACGCCGATGGTGCATCAGGGGTATCTGGAGCCGCACGCGTCGGTTGCCGAACCCGATCCCTACCGTGGCGGCGTGACTGTGTATACCAGCACGCAGGGTCAGTTCAGCGTGCGCGACGAGGTAGCGCGTCTTCTGTCGTTGCCAAAGCACAAGGTGCGCGTCGTTCCGATGACGATTGGCGGCGGTTTTGGCGCCAAGTACGGTATTATCGATCCGCTGGTTGCGGCGGTGGCCGTCACGCTCAAACGCCCCGTCCGCATGGTGCTGACCCGTACCGAGGATTTTCTTTCCACCACGCCTTCACCTGCCGCGATCGTGGAACTGAAGGTCGGTGCACGCGCCGACGGCACGCTGACGGCAATACAGGCGCGCGTGCTGATGGACAACGGGGTGTTCCCCTTTACGCTGGGCGGAATTGTCAGTATTCTGCTCGGCGGTTACTACAAATGCCCCAATCTGCGGATCGACTGCTATGAAGTGTTGACACACAAACCGCAGGCAGGCGCCTATCGCGCTCCTGGCGCGCCAACTGCCACCTTTGCCATCGAATCGACGATCGAAGACCTGGCGCGCGCTCTCGGTCGTGATCCGCTCACGTTCCGATTGCAAAACGCGGCTGAAACTGGCGATCCTATGGGCAACAACGATCCCTGGCCCCATATCGGTCTGAAACTGGTGCTGGAACGGTTGCGCGACCATCCTGCCTGGAAGGATCGGCAGGTCGGACCGAACGAAGGCGTCGGCATCGCCATTGGCGGATGGCCCTGCGGTATGTCGCCTGCGGCTTCCGTCTGCCGCGTGGATACTGACGGCACAGTGCGCGTCCATGTCGGATCGGTTGATATTTCCGGAGTCAACTCTTCACTCGTGCTTGTCGCCGCCGAGATTCTCGACATTCCCCCCGAACAGATTGAACTCATTCAGGGCGATACCCGCAGTGGTCCGTTTGCCGGTCCCTCCGGCGGCAGTCAGACGACCTACAGCGTTGCGGGGGCGGTCGCAAAGGCTGCACGCGCTGTGCGTGAGAAGCTGTTCGAGGTTGCTGCCGATCACTTCGAAGCCAGCGTCGCCGACCTCGAACTCCGCAATGGAATGGTGAGCGTGAAGGGCTTTCCCGACAAAGCCGTCTCGATCGGCACACTGGCAGCAATTGCCGAAAGCAAGGCAGGCGGACCGGGTCCGATCATTGCGGAAGGGAGCGCTGCGGTTTCTGAGAATGCACCGGGCTTCGTGGCGCACCTGGCAAAGGTTCACGTCGATCCTGAAACCGGCCAGGTGACGCTGAAGCAGTACGTTGCCGTTCAGGACGTTGGCTTCGCCCTCAACCCGACAATGGTTGCCGGGCAGATCCATGGCGGCTCGGTGCAGGGCATCGGTTGGGGACTATACGAGGCGATGATCTATGACGAGTACGGTCAGTTGCTGACGGCCAGTTTCATGGATTACAACCTGCCAGCGTTCGATCAGGTTCCAGACATCGAGGCGGTGTTGGTGGAAAACCCGTCGCCTCACGGTCCATTCGGCGCACGCGGAGTCGGTGAACCCCCGATCACTGCAGGCGCTGCCGCGATCGCCAACGCTATCCGCGATGCAACCGGCGTCCGCATGACTGAACTGCCAATCCGGGCGGAAGCGCTCTGGCGCGCAATGCAGGAAGCACAGGCATAAACCGGAGCATAGCTTCCATGGTATGGTAGGGCGTGTCACCCCATCACATTGATCTTCTCTGGCGCAATCTTGAACCGAACCCGCCGCTGATCCGGCGGGTTCGACGTGTACCGCTCCGCGCCGGTATATCGCCACGCCAGGTAGTCGATGTGGGCGCGCCCCTGTTCTTCATTAATCTCGACAACCGGGCCGCGCACCTGAATATAACGGTAGATATTCTCCGGGTCGACCACCACCAGCGCCACATAGGGGTTCGCCCGGATGGCGCGATCCTTGAGCCGACCAACGGCGGTATTCAGGTAAATGTACCCTTCTTCAAAATGGAACCAGACCGGCGTTGCCTGTGGTGTACCATCAGGCAAGGTCGTCGCCAGGATCATGATCAACGGTCGTTCGAGCAGGTCGCGGTGCGACTCCGGGATCGCCGCGACGTGTGCCGCAGAGTCAGGCATAGCGCGCTCCATTATCATCTATCAGGCTTTGATGCGATTCTGTAGGATTGCATCGCGTAACCCGTGTTAAATTATGCGACTTACGCGGTTGCCCGCGCGAGGCGCAGGCGGGACACAGCGCGCTGCGCCTTGATCGTGAAGACCACGCTGCCGCAGGCTATGGCAGAGCCAGAATTATGCTACCACGCAACTTACGTTGATGATGCGTTCAGGCGCGGAATAACCTGTTCGCTGAAGGCTTTGATGAACTGCTCCTGATTCCGCCCGACATTATGCACATGAATTTCATCGAAGCCAAGATCGACGAATTGCTGAATATACGCGCGATGTTCATCGAGATCAGCGGAGATGAGCATGCGATTCTTATAGTTTTCGGGCCGGACGAGCTTCGCAATTTCGGCGAAATCTTCCGGGCTGCGAATATCCTGTTTGGGAAAGGGCATCCCGCCGTTGGGCCACTCGGTCAATGCGTTCTGCATCGCCTCCTCGTAGGTTTCCGCCCACGACATATGCAACTGGAGCAGTTTGGGCATCCGTGCCGGGTCCTTTCCGGCTTTTCGCGCCCCCTCCTCGAACTTTCCCAGCAGCATGCGCAGTTTGTCGAGACTCGCCCCAGGCGTAATGATCCCGTCGCACTCTCTTCCCGCCCATTCAGCAGTCACCGGTCCGGCAGTTGCGATATAGATCGGCGGCGGGGTCGGCGGCAACGTCCACAGGCGAACGCGCTCCATTTTGAAATACCTGCCATCGTCGTGGCGGGCAACTTTTCCGGTGAACAACTTCTTGATGATGCCAACCGCCTCCTGGAGCATCTGCAAGCGGATGTGCGGCTCGGGCCAGACGCCGCCGACCACCCGTTCATTCAGCGCTTCACCACTTCCCAATCCCAGCCAGAAACGACCGGGGGTCATCGCTGCCTGCGTGGCAGCCGCCTGCGCAACAATTGCCGGATGGTATCGAAACGATGGACAGGTCACGCCCGGACCAAACGTCAGCGTGCAGGTCGTTGCGCCAAGCGCTGCCATCCAGCTCCAGACAAAGGCGCTATGACCCTGTTGCGGCACCCATGGCTGGAAATGATCGGCTGCCATCACACCTTTGAATCCGTGCCGTTCGGCAAGTTGACAGTATGCCAGCAGATCGTTCGGATGAAACTGCTCTAATGCGGCGGCATATCCGATGATTGCCATAGCTGTGCTCCTTTGCGCTCCAGAAACATCCTTGCCAGGCGTTGCGCCGACGTATCGCCGGGTTGTTGCGCCAGCCAGATCAGATCGTCGATGTCGTCAATATCCCGTTCGAGATGCGGTAGACGCAGCAGATGCACCGGCAGATGACGCTGTCTTGCTGCTGCGATATGATGCGTGAGACTATCAGGACCAAAGAGAAACGTCCATCCCACCACAGGACTCACAAGGAGAAGGTTCGTTCCACCATCGTGAGCCGGTGCAATTGCTACTCCCGGCTTGTCGCCAGATATGCAGGTCAGTGCTATGACATCCTCCGCACCAAGAAGCGGCAGATCGGACGGCGCCACCAGCGCTGCAGCATGATCGGGTATATCCGCTGCAGCCTGATGCAATGCATCGTTGAGAGCGGCGGATTGATCTATCACAAATGCAGCGCCGTGAGCGCGCGCTGTATGACCCGTTTCCACATCACGACCGATCACGATGATGCGACTGACCGGCGAGTACGATAATGCGACCAGCACATCATTGAGCATCGCCAGCGACAACGCCCGCCGTTCATGCGCGTCGAGTACACGCGCGAGACGCTGTTTCGCCCTGTGCAATTCCTTTACCGGAACAATCGCGTGGATGACCATGCAACTCTTTTCTCTTACGGTCGGCGACGGGTTGCGGTTCTTGCTGCGCTCAGAGTCGTTTCCGCCAGGCGACGCTTCGCGGCGCGTCCGTGCATGATGGTATCGGTAACCACCACCTCTATGCCAAATGCGCGGATCTCGTCAGCCAGCCCGGCATCAGCCTGATCAATAATCAGTGTGTCAATCACGCCACGGTAGCAAACCGCCACACCACGTGCAGACACGTCCAGCCCAACCGCACGCATGAGCGGCGCTGCCGGACCCTTGATTGGCGCGCCTGCCACGATCGGGCTGACTGCCACAACCGGCGCCGGTGTAGAAGTAACTGCATCACGCATACCGGGCACCGCCAGGATTGTACCGACACTGACGACCGGATTGCTCGGTGCAATGATCACCGCGTCTGCCTGCTGCAACGCCTCGATCACTCCCGGCGCCGGGCGCGCCCGGTCGATGCCGATGAAACGCACCCCAAGCACCTCATCACGTGCGCGGCGTTGCACCAGATACTGCTGAAAATGCAGCCAACCCACCGGAGTGCAAATCTCAGTCGCCACCTGATCATCACTCATAGGCAGAAGCCGGACACCCACCTTCAATGCACGACGAAATGCATCCGTTACTTCAGAGAGCGTCCACCCCGCCCGCAACAACTCGGTGCGACGGATATGCACCGCCAGATCACGATCGCCGAGTTTGAACCATGTTTCTGCGCCCAACTGCGCAAGCATCGACAGCGTATGCGTAGTATCGTCGCGCACTCCCCATCCCTGCGACTCATCGACAATACCTGCCAGCGTGTACGTGACAATATCGATATCCGGCGACACATGCAATCCGTGAAAGACCATGTCGTCGCCGGTGTTAATGATCGCAACGATTTCCTCCGGTGGCGCAACCTGCACCAGACCTTCAAGAAAACGGGCAGCCCCGACGCCACCCGCAAGCACGACAATCATGAGGAGACCCTATCTTATATCAGTCAAAGAGGACGATTAAGGCATCAAGCGGCAATCGCTCCCGGCGCACCGGTTCGACCGCAGCATACCCGACCGTAATCAGAGCATGGGGTGTAAGCGCAGGATCGAGATCGAGCGCCGTCGTCACGACCGTCGGACAGAACAACGGTGCGCACATCCAGCCGCAGTCCAGTCCCAGTGAATACGCTGTCAGCAGCATATTCTGGATGGCGCATCCAAGACTCTGCACTGCCATCGTCGTTTCGACAGCGTTGCGCAGTGCATCAGGATACACATCGAGATCGACAGTGTAGAGACATGGCAGAATGACCACCGGAGCACCAGTAATGCGCTTATACGACGCCTGCGCACGCAACTCGATAATAGCCTCGTCCTGACCATCGAGAGCGAGTTGTCGTCGCCACTCGGCGCCCATAGCTTCAGCCAGGATGCGCTTAGGTTCAGCGCGGGTCAATACCACAAAACGCCAGGGTTGCCGTCCATGCGGCGACGGCGCCCAGCGAGCAGCTTCCAGTATTGCCAGAACATCATCGCGTGGAACAGGGCGATCCGCCAGTCGGCGCACCGACCGACGTCCACGAATAATGTCTGCCAGCGAGAGTGACAAACGGTTTGCTTCACCAGACATCGCCGTCCATGTCTTATGTGTCTTAACGAAACAGATCGCGTTCGGGCGCACGAATCAATGCTCGTGCACCCACATCGGAGTGCACAACACGATACCCTCGCACAACCGCGACAGGTATCTGATCCGCCTTTCCCATCACCAACTCCGCAGCCGAAGCCAACTCATCAGCTACCGCGATGACGCTTGCGTGCAGGGTATAGCCATATGCGTCCTGCTGACCTGCATAATCAACCAGTGGCGCAATGCCTGCGGCGCCAATTGCGACATTTACCTGCCCTTCGCGCCATGGACGCCCAAATGTATCCGAAATAATAACTGCCACCTCAAGATTGTAGCGTTCAAGCAGTGCCTGACGCAAGCGCGCCGCTGACGCATCCGGATCGGTCGGCAGCAACGTCACAAAACGCCCGCCCGCCACATTCGACTCATCGACTCCAGCATTCGCGCAGATAAACCCGTGGTGAGTTTCAGTAATCAGCACACCACGATCCATCCTGACAATACGTCGGCTCTCGCGCAACACCACTTCGTAGTATGCTGCATCTTTTCGCCCCTGCAACGCAGCCATACGCGCCAGATGCGACGGCTCGACTGTTTGCAGATTTACCAGGCGACCTTCCGCTTTAGAAACAATCTTCTGGGTAACGACCAGCACATCCCCATTCTCCAACACGATATCGTTGCGCGTAAGTGCACCGACAAGAACGCTGGCGAGGTCATCACCAGGCTGCACATCGCCGATGCCGCGAACAGGGATGATACGAATACCATCGTTCATTGGATGAATGCCTCGATACAGATGATGAAGCGTCAGACATTGTACCACGTGACAAAGAGTAAAGGTTTGTCTTCTGCAAAACACGCTTCACGGCGAGGAGTCTGTGACATCCGAGGAGAAATTAAAAAAACAGACGGCTTACAGTTGCTCTGTAAGCCGTCAACACGTGGTAGCGGCGGGTGGATTCGAACCACCGACCTTCGGGTTATGAGCCCGACGAGCTGCCACTGCTCCACGCCGCGGTGCTGCGGCGCACGGACCTACTCTCCCGGCGGGCGTCCCGCCAGTACCATCGGCGCTGCCGCGTTTCACGACCCGGTTCGGGATGGCGCGGGGTGGGTCCGCGGCGCGTCACGCACGCCACTGGTGCAGGGGGGCGGATCAGCACACCTTTTCTCCGGGTGCAGCGCCGTCACGTCCGGCGTCCCAGCAGGGAAGCCCTCGTCCATGCGCACGCCTCGCCTCTACCCCTCACGGGGCCTCCAGCTGGCGCCGCCTTCCCGGTCGTCTGCCGGGGGACTTACCGGCCTGTTGCCGTGAGTGGCGTCATCTTGGGGGGCATTTCCCACTTAGATGCTTTCAGCGGTTCTTGCCTCCGGACATGGCTACGGAGCCTGCGGGCCGCCCCACAACTCCTCCACCAGCGGTCCGTCCACTCCGGTCCTCTCGTACTAAGAGCAGCTCCCCGCACGCCACTATGCGCCCGTAGCGGATAGAGACCGAACTGTCTCACGACGTTCTGAACCCAGCTCGCGTGCCGCTTTAATGGGCGAACAGCCCAACCCTTGGGACCGACTCCAGCCCCAGGATGCGACGAGCCGACATCGAGGTGCCAAACCGTGCCGTCGATGTGAACTCTTGGGCACGATCAGCCTGTTATCCCCGGGGTAGCTTTTATCCGTTATGCTACGGCCCTTCCACGCGGTACCGTAGGATCACTAAGGCCGACTTTCGTCTCTGCGCGGCATGTCCGCCTTGCAGTCAAGCGCCCTTCTGCCTTTGCACTCCACGGCGGATTGCCATCCCGCCTGAGGGCGCCGTTGCGCGCCTCCGTTACCTTTTAGGAGGCGTCCGCCCCAGACAAACTACCCGCCAGCCACGGTCCCCGTGCTCCACGGGTGAGGGCGCACGCCGCGCCAGAGTGGTATTTCACCGGCGCCTCCCGCGCCCCCGCAAGGGCGCGTTCTCCGGCTCCCACCTATCCTACGCAAGCGCGGAGCGCGCACAATGGCAAGCTGTAGTAAAGCTCCACGGGGTCTTTTTGTCCTGCTACGGGTTGGCCGCGTCCTAACGGCCAGCGCAGTTTCACCGAGCCCCTGGTCGAGACACTGCCCAGATCGTGATGCCTTTCGTGCGGGTCGGAACTTACCCGACAAGGAATTTCGCTACCTTAGGACTGTTATAGTTACAGCCGCCGTTCACCGGGGCTTCGGTTCAGACCGTGCAGCCCTCCCCTTAACCTTCCGGCACTGGGCAGGCATCAGCCCGTATACGTCGCCTTTCGGCTTCAGCACGGACCTGTGGTTCTGGTAACCAGTCGCCTGGGCCGCTTTGCTGCGACTCGGCGGGGCTCCCTCCGGACGGAGTTCACCCCCCGAGCACCCCTTCTTCCGAAGGTACGGGGTCAATTTGCCGAGTTCCTTAACCAGGGATCACTCGTCCACCTGAGCTTCCTCAGCCAGCCTACCTGTGTCGGTTTGCGGTACGGGCAGGAATGGTCCTCCGTAGCAGGCCTTTCTCGGCTGTTCGGGTTCAGCGCGCTTGCGGTGCGCCGGATGGCGCCCGCTCGCACTCGCCTCTCGGTCAGCGACGGCGCGGACTTGCCTCCGCCGTCTCCCTACCGGCTTGGACGGTCCTCGTCTGACCGCCGCGCCTACCCCTCAGCGTCCCGCATCCGTCAAACGGCCCATTCCTGGTACAGGACTGTCTACCTGTTGTCCATCGGGTGCTGCTTGCGCATCCCCTTAGGCCCGACTAACCCGCCGCGGATCACCCTTGCGGCGGAACCCTCAGGCTTCCGGTGGCGGGGGTTCGCACCCCGCTTCTCTGTTACTCGTTCCGGCATTCGCACTCGTCGACGCTCCACGGCTGGCTTCCGCCGCCGCTTCGCCGCGTCCACGACGCTCCCCTACCACCCTGACGGTCCTGAGCTTCGGTACGACCCTTTGCCCCGCTGGATTGTCGGCGCAGCGGCACTCGACCAGTGAGCTGTTACGCACTCTTTCAAGGATGGCTGCTTCTAAGCCAACCTCCTGGTTGTCTGCGCACCGCCACATCCTTTCCCACTCAGGGTCGATTTCGGGACCTTAGCTGCAGGTCTGGGTTGTTTCCCTCTCGACGTACAACGTTTGCGCCGCACGTCTCACTCTGCGGGCGACCGCGCGGCATTCGCAGTTTGGCGTCGTTTGGCAGGCGGTGAAGCCCCCGCACCACACCAGCGCTCTACCTCCGCGCGCCCCTGCCGCAGGCTGCACCTCAATGCATTTCGGGGAGAACCAGCTATCTCCGCTTTCGATTGGCATTTCACCCCTACCCACAGGTCATCCGAGCGGTTTGCAATCCACACCGGTGCGGGCCTCCACGCGCCGTTACGCGCGCTTCACCCTGCCCATGGGTAGCTCAAGCGGTTTCGGGTCTGCCCCCTGCGACCGTGCGCCCTGTTCAGACTCGCGTTCGCTCTGGCTCCGGCTGTGACTGCCTTAACCGGGCCACAGAGGGCAACTCGCCGGATCATACTCCAAAAGGCACGCCGTCACCTCCCGAAGGAGGCTCCGACTGCGTGTAAGCACACGGTTTCAGGTTCTCTTTCACTCCCCTCGCCGGGGTGCTTTTCACCGTTCCCTCACGGTACTGGTCCACTATCGGTCGCTGCGCGTAGTTAGCCTTGGAGCGTGGTCGCCCCCGCTTCACGCCGGGTTGCTCGTGTCCGGCGCTACTCAGGCAAGAGACTCACGCGCGGACGCGCCGTCGACTACGCGGCTGTCACGCTCTCCGGCGCCGCTTTCCAGTCGGCTTCGTCTGACGCATCACGCGCGTGGAGGGGGAAGGCAGCCCCCTCGGGTCTCTCCCTGCAACCCCACGACCGCAACGGCTGCCTCCTTGCCACGGTCGTGGTTTAGGCTGCCCCCGGTTCGCTCGCCACTACTACGGGGATGCTTTCTCTTCCTCGGGGTACTGAGATGTTTCAGTTCCCCCGGTGCCCTCCGCCATTGGCGGTGTCCGTCGGAACGGACGGGTTGCCCCATTCGGAGATCGTGGGATCACAGCCTGCACGCGGCTCCCCCACGCATATCGCCGCCTTGCCGCGTCCTTCATCGGCGCGCAGCGCCGAGGCATCCTCCGTGTGCTCCTTCTGTCTTCCCTGCTGGAACGCTCGACGTGCCCGGCGTTCTGCATCCGTTATGATAAAGGTGTCCTGATCTGCACTTGTCAAGGTGCACCGCCGACCGACGGGTCGGGGGGGCGCCTTCACCCCTGAACCGTGACATCCGCGCCGTGGCGGGCGCGTGCTGCGGTCTCAGCCGCTGTGTCCCTAGAAAGGAGGTGATCCAGCCGCACCTTCCGGTACGGCTACCTTGTTACGACTTCGTCCCAGTCGCTGCCCCTGCCCTCGGCCGCTGCCTCCGGAAACCGGTTAGCTGGCGGACTTCAGGCATTGACAACTCCCATGACGTGACGGGCGGTGTGTACAAGGCCCGGGTACGTATTCACCGCGCCATGGCTGATACGCGGTTACTAGCAACTCCGCCTTCACGGGGGCGAGTTGCAGCCCCCGATCTGCACTGGGGCGCCGTTTGGCGATTAGCATCCGCTTGCGCGGGAGCGACGCATTGTCGGCGCCATTGTAGCGTGTGTGTCGCCCCAGACGTAAGGGCCATGCGGACTTGACGTCATCCCCGCCTTCCTCCCCGAAGGGCAGTCCGGTTAGACACGGGTAACTAACCGCAGGGGTTGCGCTCGTTGCGGGACTTAACCCAACATCTCACGACACGAGCTGACGACAGCCATGCAGCACCTGTGACGGACCCTCGCAGGCGACGACGTTTCCGCCGTCTGCACCGTCATGTCCAGTCTGGGTAAGGTTCTTCGGGTTGCGTCGAATTAAACCACACGCTCCGCTGCTTGTGCGGGCCCCCGTCAATTCCTTTGAGTTTTAAGCTTGCGCTCGTAGTTCCCAGGCGGACCACTTATCGCGTGAGCTAGGGCGCGCCGCGACGTCAATAGTCGCCACACGCCGAGTGGTCATCGTTTACGGCGTGGACTACCCGGGTATCTAATCCGGTTTGCTCCCCACGCTGTCGCGCCTCAGCGTCAGCCTGCGGCCAGCCCCCTGGCTTCCCCCTTGGTCTTCCTGCCGATCTCTACGCATTTCACCGCTACACCGGCAATTCGAGGGGCCTCTCCGCAGCTCGAGCGACCCAGTTTGCCATGGCCTCCCCCGGTTGAGCCGGGGGCTTTCACACGACACTTAGGTTGCCGCCTGCGCGCGCTTTACGCCCAGTGACTCCGGACAACGCTCGCCCCCTCTGTCTTACCGCGGCTGCTGGCACAGAGTTAGCCGGGGCTGATTCCGGGGGTACCGTCAGGGTCGTCCCCCCGAAAAGCGGTTTACAACCCGAAGGCCGTCATCCCGCACGCGGCGTTGCTCGGTCAGGCTTGCGCCCATTGCCGAAAATTCCTTGCTGCTGCCTCCCGTAGGAGTCTGGGCCGTGTCTCAGTCCCAGTCTGGCTGGTCATCCTCCCAGACCAGCTACCCGTCATCGGCTTGGTAGGCCCTTACCCCACCAACGACCTGATGGGCCGCAGGCCCCTCCCCCGGCGCGCACTGCGCTTTCCCCCGAAGGACGTATGCGGGATTAGCGCAACTTTCGTCGCGTTATCCCCCACCGGGGGGCGGGTTCCCACGTGTTACTCAGCCGTGCGCCACTCACCCGCCGAAGCGGGTGCGTGCGACTTGCATGCATTAGGCACGCCGCCAGCGTTCGTCCTGAGCCAGGATCAAACTCTTCATTGGATGGGCGGAGCGGGGTGCGCTCCGCCGGAGCGCCCGACACGGATGGATGTCACGGTTCAGTTGTGAAGGTGCCGACGGCTGGCGCGCGGCGATAAAAAACCAGGCGGTCTGCCTTGCGGTTCGACCGGCCTGGCGACAGCGGGTTGTCTTCCCCTGTCGCGTCCTCGTTTGGCGCTAGCCGCTCACGTCGTGCGTCTCTCCTTTGGATGAGACGTGTAATTGACAACGAGCGATACTATACCATGCTTTCTCATTGCTGTCAAGCGGTGTATCGCCTTGTTTCGCCACGCTGACAGTTTCTTTTTTGCAACGTAGCGCCCGCGTGATTGCTGTCGTATCGTTGCGGGCAATGTGTTATAGCACGTTTCACGGCGTCTGTCAAGAGCCAAAAAGGCAAAAAAGGCGAGGCGGCGTGCCTTGCCGCCTCGCCTGATGCATCGGGAGCATCCATTCATCATCATCTAGGCGATTGCGCCTGCTTCCATTTCGGCGAGATGACGACGGCGCGGTTGCAGCGGTTCCCAGATCTCGCCATGGTCATCGACCGCGCACAACGTCTCGCCATACGCGCCCGACTCGATCAGTTTCTGCGCAACCATGAGCGCCAGCAGTGCATCTTCTGGACGCACCGGCGGTGGTCCGCCACTTCGTACCGCTGCTGCAAAGGCGTCGAGTTCGGCGCGCAGCGGTTCTTTCTTGTTGACTTTGAAGCGGATCATACGGCCTTCGGTGACGCCCATAAGCGCTGCTTGCGGCCATTCCGCTCCGTATGGCGCCAGATCGTTTTCGTAGAGGGTCAGATCCTGGGTGATGTAGTTGGCAACGAACATGCCCCGCTCGCCGATGACCGAGAGTTCGCGCACTTTGTTGGGCGACAACCAGTTGATGTCCAGCATGCCGATAATGTCGTTCTCGAAGCGCAGGACGGCTGAGAGCAAATCTTCGTGTGCGGTGTGCAACCGACGCCCAATCTCGGCGTGCAACTTGATCACGATCGAGTCGGTCAGGTAGTGCATAATGTCGAGGTCATGCGTCGCCAGATCGATAACGACGCCGACATCCTTGATGCGGCTGGGGAACGGACCGATGCGACGCGACGTAATCTGGTACACACGCCCCAACGCGCCGTGTTCGAGTTGCCCTTTCAGGGCGATGATTGCCGGGTTGAACCGCTCGATATGACCGACGGTGAGCAAGACGCCCGTTTCGTGCGCCAGTGTGGTCAGTTCAGCGCCCTGTTGAACGGTTGCTGCAATCGGTTTTTCGACCAGCGTTGCCACCCCTGCGCGCAACGTGTCACGGGCCACCGTAAAGTGATGCTCGGTTGGCGTTGCGACCGATACCAGATCGAGTTGTTCGCGCTCGAGCATTTCGCGATAGTCAGTATAACCATGTACCCGAAAGCGCTGAACCAACCGCGAGACGGTTTTCGGATCGACATCGGCGACGGCAACCAGTTCGACATCCTCCATTTCGGAGTAGACGCGCGCGTGATTGAGACCCATGATTCCCGCGCCGATCAGTGCTGCCCGAAGTATTTTTGCCATGGCATCGCTCCTTGTCAGTAGGCTCCGCGACCGGTCAGCAGTGCCGGTATCGTCTGGAAGAGTATTTGCAGGTCCAGCCAGATGGTGTGGTTACGGATGTAGTGCATATCGAGGCGCACCCGATCTTCGTAGGAGAGATCACTGCGACCGCTTACCTGCCACAGACCGGTCAATCCCGGCTTTACGGTCGAGAGGTTGTGTTGCCATTTACCGAACTTCTCCAGTTCCTGGCGTGTAATCATGCGCGGACCGATCAGGCTCATCTCGCCGCGGAGTACGTTGACCAGTTGCGGCAGTTCATCGAGGCTGTACTTGCGCAGGAATGCGCCGACCCTGGTAATGCGCGGGTCGTCTTTCAACTTGCCATGTTCTTCGAGTTCGCGTTTCTGCTCCGGAGTGAGCAACCGGTCGCCATCGACGTGCATGGTGCGCAGTTTGAAGGCATCGAATTCACGCCGCCCCTGACCCACGACCCGTCGCCGGTAGATGATCGGCCCGGGAGAGTCACGCTTGATCAGGTACGCGACAATAATGAAGAAGGGAAGCAGGACGATCAACGCAGTTGCTGCGATGGTGTAATCCAGGATGGTCTTCGCAATCAAGTGTACGCCGGTGATGCGGGTTTTGTTGAGCACCAGCAGCGGCACGAACCCCTCTTCGCGCACCCGCACGCCGGTTGTCAGCAACTCGAACAAGCCCGACGCCAGGCGTACCTCGACATCCTGAAAGGTGTCGAGCGTGCTGTAAAGTGAGAGCAACTGCTCGCGCATCATAGCGGTATTGGCGACGATGACCGTATCGATGTCGTGGAGGCGGATCTGCAGTGCAAACGATGCTGATGTGCTCAACACCGGCACACCGGGGATTGGCTCGCTTCCCACAGGAAGGTAGTCATCGATGAACCCGATGATATGCATGCCATTGACTTTTGCTGAGCGCAATTGCTCGGCAATCGCGATCCCTTCCGGGTTTGCGCCGATGATCAGAGCGCGATCCACAAATCGCCCGGCCCGACGCTGCGCATAGACAAAACGACGTGCCACGAATCGCCCGCTAATACCGCAGACGACCAGCAATCCCCATGACAGGAGCAGAAAGCCACGTGCAACGACAAACTCTGGGAACAGGAAACTGACGATGATGACCAGCAACATTCCTGTTGTGACGGCGTTGAACATGCGGGCGTACTCGGTTGCGCCGCCGAGCAGGTTGACCGGGTTGTACAGCCCGTAGATGTGGAAAAGGGTGAGATACACCGGCGTCATTGCCAGCACAACGGCGGCGTAGAACTGCGGATTGACCCATCCCTCATTGAAGAAAGGCAGTCCGCTCCAGAAACGCACTGCATACGCCACTGCGAAACTGGTCAGTACGATTAGAATGTCATTGAGGACCAGCATGCCGAGTAGAAGCCGCCGATCAACGCGACGGGCGCTGCTCCGTGGCTGTGTGGCGGTTGCAATCCCTTCATAGATAGCCATCCGTGATTCTCCCTGTGTACACTTCAGGTTGTGATTGCCTGCTGCAATTCCTCATTCACAGGTATCGTCTGTTCGATGACCCTCGCCGCCTGTGCTGCGTGAGCAACTGCGGCCTCACCATTCGTCAGTTGCGGGTAGATCTGGCTGCTGTTCACCAGGTATAGCCCGGCAATATCAGTCGTGAAGGGAGGAATATCGTCCGTGCGACCGATCGGATGGAGCGGTTCGACATACCGTTCGCGTCCGATCCGTAGCGCTGCAATATCCTCCGTCTGAAGATCGGGGAACATCTGGCGGAGATAGACCAGGAACGAGCGTTGCAACGCTTCATCGTTCATCTGAGCGAAGAGATTGTCGGGTGCGACATACTTCGGCAGATAGACCAGGTGATACCCGTTGGTGAATTGCCGGTCGATCAGATTGGTAGTTTCGATGACGCCGGTGAACGGAATGCGCTCATCGGTGATGTTGAGTGTGTAGTAGGGCGAGAGAGACCGGCGTAGCACCAGGAGCATGCAGACGATGCCAAGATAGTCTTCCAGCGCGCTCCAGCGTGCGTTGACATCCGCTGCTTCCGGGGGAAGCAGCCGCCGTGCGATTGGTGTTTGCAACGTCAGAACTGCACCATCGCTGGCGATCTCGCCATCGCTCAACCGCAACCCGCACACCTGTCCGTTGTTTATGCGCACCTGCTGGACTGCCACGCTAGTGGTAATCCGCCCTCCCCGTGCGATGATCGCTTTCGCCAGCGCATCGATGAGCATGGCGTAACCACCTGGAAGGAAGCACATCTTCTCGACTGCGCCACCCTTCTCGCGGGTATCGGTCGTGCGCACCAGCCGCGACCAGATGTAGGTCGCCGGTACGTTGTCGAAGCCGCCATCGAATTTGGCGCGCAGCAACGGCTTCCAGATATGCTCCACTGTTCGCCGTCCGCTCAGGTTTGTGAGCCATTCGACCACCGGAATCTGCTCCAGGGCGCGCCAGTCCTTCACCTGGCGTGCGCGCAGAATGGCAAGCCCCAGGCGGAAACGATCAATTGGCGAGAGCGGCGGGAAGCGCAGGAAATCGAGCGGAGTTGACATCGAGTAGAGTTTACCGTTGTGGTAGAACCCCATTGACGTCGCGGTCATCCGCAGTTCGCTGCGCAGCCCCAACTCCTCGAACAGGCGCATCAGCGTGCGGTCGCTGCTCAGAATAGCGTGGTAGTAGCGGTCTACTTCCAGACCATCGAGTTCATCGAAACGGGTGCGCCCCATGAGACCGCCCAGTTCGTGGCTCCGCTCCCAGATTCGCACGCCAATACCGCGTTTGATCAGGTCGTAGCCGAGTGCAAGCCCGAGGATGCCGCCGCCAACGATATCGATTGTGGGCATGGTCGAGAACTCCTGTAACTGGAGGCTACCACTATTACAGCCGTACTGTACCAGCCAGCTTTGAAATCAGAGTGAACGCAGGAACACTGTGCATAAACTCTTTGTCAGCAGCCTGCCGGTGCAAACAAGAACTGGAGAGCGATATGCTCTCCAGTCGGGTGTATCTGCCAGGCAAGGACGAAGCGCATATGAGATGATGGCTCTGGATGCCTGCATGTCGCTTCAACTCCGCGCAACCAGCATAACGCCGATACAAATGACCACCAACCCGATCCAGCGCAGTGGTGGAACTGCTTCGTGGAGCAGCAGCCATGATGCCAGCGTGATCAAGACGTAACTGAGACTGGCGAAAGGATAAACGTAACTCAGATCGGCGCGGTTGAGCGCCAGCAGCCAGAAGAACACGCCGCCAAAGTAGATCGCCAGACCGACGATAATGTAGGGCGAAAGGATGATCCGCATGATCAGCGATGGGATCGCGGCGACGCTGATCTCCAGCGCTCCCAGTTGGGACATGCCGACCTTCAGCAGCAGTTGACCGGCGACGCCAGTGACGGTCGGGATGAGAATCAGTATCAGGGTCAGCATCATGGGGGTCATCGATGATCCTTTCGAGGCGCTCTGTTCACGCCGATGAGCCTGTACCTTTGTTGCTTGCATAGTGCTTTCTTTCCTGGGCAATTCAGGCGATGCTTTCTAAAACGTCGATCATCGCCGCCACTGCGCGTTCGCTGGCGCCGCTGCGGATCGGCGCTGGCGCTGCACGCAGTCGGGCAAGCGCCTCTGGTTGCAACCACCGGCGCGCCCCGGCAAGGATTGACTCATGGGTGTTACCGATCAACACATGCCTGCCGGCATCGACCAGATAGCGCCACTCAGTCTCATTCCGAAGGATGAGCGCCGGCGTTCCCAGTGCGCCGGCTTCCTCCTGCAATCCGCCAGAGTCGGTCAACAGCGCACGCGCCTGTTCGACCAGCCTGAGGGTGTCGAGGTACCCCAGCGGCTCGCTCACACGAATACTGCGCGGCATCTCGATGCCACAGGTTCGCATCGCAGCGGCAGTGCGCGGATGCAGCAGGAAGATGATAGTGTGCTCTTCCGCCAGTTCTCCGAGCGCGCGGATCATGCCCGGCAATACGTCGGGGGTAGTATTCTCGCTGCGGTGTAGCGTCAGCACCAGGTAGTCGCCGGGGGTCACCTCCAGACGTTGCAGGATGGTTGAGCGTAGGGCGTGCTGCCGGTTGCGTTCGACCGCATCGATAACGCTCGAACCAACCATCCGGATCCGCTCCGGCGGCAACCCTTCCGCCAGCAGGTTGCGTTCAGCCGTTTCATCGGCAGCCAGCAACAATGTCGAGATGTGATCGAGAATGATGCGGTTGAGTTCTTCGGGCATCTGACGGTTGAAGGATCGCCCGCCCGACTCCAGGTGCGTGACCGGAATGTTGAGTTTGGCGGCGCAGAGCCCGCCAGCCATTGCAGTGTTGGTGTCGCCCTGCACCAGCACCATATCGGGTCGGGTTGCAAGCAGGATCGGCTCCAGCCGCGAGAGCATGCGCGCGGTTTGTTCACCGTGCGATGCCGAACCGACCGCCAGGGTGTAATCGGGCGCTGGCAGACCCAACTCCTCGAAAAATACTGCGTCCATCTCGAAGGAATAGTGCTGCCCGGAGTGCACCAGGATGTGGCGAAATCGCTCGCGCAGCAGCGGGATGAGCGGTGAGAGTTTGATGATCTCCGGGCGCGTTCCCAGCACGGTCACCACAGTTTTCATTGTCACTTCACCCTGCCGGTTGTGACCGGCGCAGCACGGAGCAACCCTGCCAGCCGTCGCCGCAGGATGTGCGCCTGAAAACGCAGATGCGATTTTGTAATGCGCCAGATTTTCGCTTTCGACTGACCGAATTTGCGCACATGCAACACCGCCGGGTATTCGACGACGTGGTACCCCGCCAGCAGTGCATTCACCAGAATTTCCGCCATAACGACATACCCTTCGAGGGTCGGCGGAACCTGCTCGATGACGCGGCGACGGTAGGCGCGGTACATTGCGGTGTACGTATGAATGTGGCGGTTCACCAGCAACCGGTAGATCAGCGATGCGCCCTGGCTGAACAACAGACGGTAGGCGGGTACGCCTTCCACGCCGCCCTGTGGGTGATACGCCGATGATGTGACAATATCGACGTCGGGCGTCATCATGTCGAGCATGGCGGGAATGGTGGTGAAAGGATATGTGCCGTCACTGTCGGTCACTACAATGACCTCGCCGCGCGCGTGGGCAAAACCGGTGCGCAACGCAGCGCCAAGCCCGCGATTGCGCTCGTGTCGTGCAATCTGCACGTGCTCCCAATCGGCGAAGGCTGCCTTCAGTCGCTCATAGGTGTCATCGGTGCTGCCATCATCGACCAGCACTAACTCGAACGAGCCGCGCCGCGCCAGTTCCGGGCGTATGGCGTTCAGTTGCGCACGCATCTGATCGATGCTGTCCGACTCGTTGAAGCATGGAATGACCAGCGAAAGATCCATTCCGGCGCCTTTCTTTATGACCTGCCAGAGGGAAACGGTGAGCGCCATCTTTTCTGGCGCTCATGGGATGTGTTGACAGATGCATCATGAACGGCGCTGATGACGAGTTGATGAACGGAATGTCTGGCGTGCCGTGACAATTCCGTTACGTCGCGGGGTCGAGATATTCGATCTGAATCCCGTAGTAGCGCATCAGAAAGGTGCGCAGCGCTTGATGGATCGGGTCGCGGCTGCGCGGGGTGCGGCAGGTGATCAGATCGAGCGGGTAGATCGCTGTTCCGGCAGGCGGCGTCCACTCCGGGCGTGTCACCAGGGCGACAACCCGATCTGCACGCCGATCGGCGAGGGAAGGCGGGTCGGCGGCGGATGGGATGCAGGCGATCAGATATGGCGTGCCACGATAGCGAAACAGCACCTGTCCATCGCGCTGCTCGACATGATGGAGGCGCAGTTCGCGGCGCAGCCCAAGTTCAACGAAGTGGTCGAGGATCTGGCGCGCGGCAGCATCGCGGCGCAGCGGCGACATGGTGCGTTTCAGGCGGTCAATCGTTGTGAGGGTGCGCGCCGGAAACCCTTCCAGCACGTCGCCGGATGCAACATCCTGCGTGATCACCGATCGCGAATTGACAAAAACGTGATCGCCGATGGTTACGCCGGGATGGATAAACACACCGGCTGCGCACCACACATAGTTGCCGATCGTCACCGGACCGAACCGGACCCAGTACCCTTCGGTGTAGGGAAAGAAGGAACCGTGGGTGTAGACCATACAGCGCGCGCCGAGTGCGGAGTAGTCGCCGATCCGGACACGCTCATCACAGTTGATAAGGGTTTGCGGTCCGATATACGCATGATCGCCGATGATCAGGTCTGCCGCACCATACGCCAGGACGAAACTGCTCACAATCGAGTAGCGCCCGATGATGACGTCACCGTGGCAACTGATGAATGTCAGCGCACGGATTTCGCTTTCGTCGCCGATAGCGATGTGATGCGCGGCGATTCCGGCAAACCAGCCGATACGCACATTTCGACCAATGCGCGCACCGAGCAGGATGCGCATCAACCAGGGCTTGAGCGGCGGCGGCGCGAGCAGGATCAGCGCAACGAACAGCACGGACATAGGCAAACCCGGACAATCAGACGAAGGCGCCGGTTCGTGCGATTACGAACCGATACCGAAGGCAGCCCCACAGATGTTGGCGAAATCGACGCTCGCTGCAAGCAGGCGCTGATACCGATGCCGCCAGTGAGCGGCAATCGCAGCTGGCGTCGCCATCCAGAAATCTCCACGTGCGACCAGGTATTCCCACAAATGCCGGACAGTCGCCGACCATCCCGGAAAGAGGGCTTCATCAAACACATAGTCATGGACGTTAACCAGCAGCAACCCGCCCTGCGCAGCGGTCTGATCAGCGAGAGCGCGCAACACTTCATTGGGTGAACCTGGATTTGCCGCGCGCTGCAGAAAGAGTTGACTGTCCATCCAGCCTGTCGGCAATTGCAGCGTGCGCAGTTCGCGCCGTTCGGCTTGCAGCAGCGGGAAGTAGGGCCAGCACGATCCGCGCCGCCAGCCGATATACCGGTCGTGGGTCAGCGATGCGTCATATGCGAACCCGAGTTGCTCGTGGATCGCCAGGGTCGCTTCAGGATTGGCGGGATCCAGATGCCAGTAATGATGTCGGTTGCCCACGACCGGTACGCTGGCGACTTCTTCCAGCAGGCGTTTTTCGTGCGCAAACTGTTCAATGCTGGCGTATGCATGGTAACTGCTGTGCAACCCGATTTCGCAGCCGGCATCGATCAGGGTGCGAAACAGGCGGCGGAAGTGTGGCGCACGGATGTCATAGAACGAATCAGGGGTTCCCAGTGCATATTCGCGCAATGATCCCTGACGAGCCACAAAGTAGAATACCGATGGTGTGTCGAAGGCGCGTTCCAGCGCCAGCCATGAGTCGAACTGCCAGTGGTGGCGTTTGCCGGTCAGCACATCGAGCGCTGCTGGCAGACCGCGCACTCCCTGACGCATCACCACCCGCAGCGGCTCCAGCCAGCGCACAACTTCCGGGTAGTCCACATCGTGGCTCAGGGCGGCTGCGGCGCGCTTTCCGTGGGGCCAGCGCGGTTCGCCGGGAGGGATGCCGGTTTCACCGATCAGGCGCTCAAAACGGGCGCCGATCCCCGATGCCAGACCTTTCCGTAGTGTCTGATCTTCCAGATATGGCGTTCCGGTCAGATCGACGTGTCCGTGGCGATTCTTCGGGAAATGCGTCTCTTCCTGACCGGTGAGCAACCAGAAGACATCGAACACAATATCACGGTGGATGATCAGACGTCCCGATTCATTCGTGATCAATCGATCATTCCCGTGTTCACCGGCGTATACCGGGTGAACGAACCCATCCGCCGACCCGGCGCCGGCGAGGCGCAGGAAGGTCCGGCGTTTCCAGTAGTGTGGCATTGCCCGAATGACGATTCGCGCATGCCGTGCGCGCTGTGGATCGGGAGTATAAGCAATGTCGCATGGCTCATGGCAAAAGCCTATACGCCACGGATACCCCGCGCCGGTCAACAGATAGCGCCATGTCCACGCGATCTCCGGAGCGAAGGGATTGCCGAGAGACGGATCGATGGCAATGGTGAGTGGTCGCACGTGGTTCTCCGAAGTCAAGGTGCCATAATTAGATCAGGCGCGGCGCATCTTCTTGAAGCGTGCGCTGAACTGATCCCCCCCGGCAATGGTGATCTTGACCGGCACTTTGAACGGTTCCAGGCGCTCGCGGCACCAGGAACGCACCCGTTTCTTGAGCGAATCGAGGTCTTCGGGTTCGATGAGGTTCACCCGTGCGGCAACCATCTGCCCTGTGATCGGATTCTTCTCGCCGTACACTGTGGCGTCCCGTACATTCGGCATCTGCATGATCACGCTTTCGACCTCTGCCGGATAGACCTTTTGCCCGCCGACATTGATGATCTCGGTGCGACGCCCCAGGATGCGGATGTACTCGCCATCGACTTCGACCATGTCCTGGGTGTTCATCCAACCCTCTTCATCGAAAGGGCTGGGCGCATTCAAGTATCCAAGCATCGCCGATTTCGCGCGCACAAAGAGGATACCATCCACCACCTTCGTCTCGAACCCTTCACCGCCGACCTTGACCCACAGTGAGCCGTCGTCGCGCGACTTCGAGCGGAGAATGCCGAGTTCGGAGAGTCCATAGGTCTGCTGGAGACGCACGCCGGGGAACGCTTCGCGCACGCGCAGGAGCGTCGTTTCGGGCATCACTTCGGTGCCGTAGGTGATCAACTTCAGCGATGAGAGATCGTAGCGTCGATACGCCTCTGACATCAGGATCAGGTTGAGAAATGTCGGCGAGGTCGGCAGCAGTTCCACACGATACCGCTCGATGGCAGCGCAGACCTCATCCGGGTCGCGGCTGCGCACCGACACTGCGGTTCCGCCGTTCGACAGGGTGTAAAAGAGGGTATTGATACCGCCGATGTGGTCGAGCAGCAGGAAGGTCAGCGTCACCTGACGATGGCGCGGGGTTTGGAACTTCTCCAGCAGCGGCGTGAAATCGTGCAATGCCGCTTTGCTCTTGCCGGTCGAACCGGATGAGAAGAGGACAAGACCGGGATGCCCGCGTGCGATGAGGGTGCGGGTCAGTTCATGGGTGACCGGAATGCGGCGATGCTCGATCTGCCAGCCATCGCCAGCATCGAAACTGATGACCGCCTGCACTTCGGCGATCGACAGAAACTCTTCATGGTGCACGGCAACCGACGCTGTCAGGGGAACGACAATGGCGTTACGCATAATCAGCGCCAGCAGAAGCGAAATCGCGCCGGGTGAATAATCGCCTTCGATGCTCACGACCTGCCCTTCGGCGATGCCCGCGTCATCGAGCGCTTCGCGCCAGCGCGCGATCCGGTCGATCAACTCGCCATAGGAAACCGATGTTCCCTGCCAGACGACTGCGGTGGTATCACGCGCCTGCGCCATCCGTTCTATCAGCCATTCGATAGCCATGTTCGCCTCCTTGAAAGAAATGCTGCGGTTCAGGACACGCCGCCGAGATAGATCACCTGACCCGTGACATAGTCACTTTCGGGGCGCACAAAGAAGTCGATGACATTCGCCACATCTTCAAAGCGACCTAACCGTCGGATCGCCAGGCTATCGATAATCTTCTGAATCTTCTCCGCCGGCACGCCACGGATGAGGTCGGTCTCGATTGGCGTTGGACCGACGGCGTTGACGGTAATGCCAAGGGGTCCGAATTCGCGCGCCAGGATGCGGGTCAACATTTCGACGGCGCTTTTGGAAGCGGCGTACAGCGCCTCTCCCTCCAGACGCAGGGGAACGGCGACGGTGCTCAGGTTGACGATCCGACCGAAGCGCCGCCGTTGCATTAATCGCGCTGCTTCACGACACACGAGGAAGACGCCACGCACATTCGTGTTGAAGATTCGATCCACCGAGGCGAGCGGCGTGAGGAGCGAATGGTTCATCGCCGCGACGCCAGCATTGTTGATCACAATATCGAGCCGTCCATGACGCCGCCCGATAGCGGTTATCATCGCTTTAACCTGCGCCTCGTCGGTAACATCCGCCAGATGGTGGGTGTACCCTTCCAGCGACCAATCGGGCGGTTCTCGACTGCATCCTTCGACCAGCGCGCCGTTGCGAACGAATCGTTCCGCCAGAAAGCGCCCGATGCCCTTCCGCGCGCCGGTAATCAGCACCACCTGTTGTTCGGTTGTCATCGCTCTCTTTCTCAGGCATTGCGCTGTTCATCGAGCAGCGTGCAGATATAGGTCGCCAGCGAACCAACGGTGAGGAAAGGGCTATGCTTCTGCGACATTGCACGTTCGTTCGCCAGGGTCAGCGCACTGTCGAACGTTTCTTCGATCTTCTGCTCCAGATCGACGATGAGCGTCACCAGACCAAGGGAGTCCAGCGCGGCGCGACGCCCGATAAGGCAGGTGTCTTCACTCAGGTCGCCATCGGCATCGATGCCGTTCTGCTCGTACAGGTCGCGCAAACTCGAGATGATCAACGCAACGATGGTATCGCGGTTTGCAGCGGATAGGGTTGTCATCGGCATTCCTCCTGCCTCGATCTGCAAGGTGTGCGCCTGAGCGTCCGGGCAAAGCGCGAGTCGATTCGGTTCGTTGCGCAGGCGCCTCGCTAATGGATCTGCTCAGATGCTCACGCATATGGTAGCAGAACATCGTGACACGCGCGTAAACTGCTCAGGGCAAGAGGTGACATTTTTGCAAGTTTCCGTGTGTGTTGCGAATGACGTTGATCCTCACGGTCTGGTGATGAGCGGCAGGAAGAGACGCACTGGCGTGAGCGTCGATCCGCTGCCGGTCGTGGCGGTTGGTGAAGCAGTGCCTGTTGGGGTGGATGGTGGTGGAGATGGAAGAGGATTGCTGCCGGGTGAGGAAGTGGCGGTCGCTGATGCAGGAGGCGATGTCGCAGTCGCAGAAGGGGCGCTGGCGCTCGATGTAGGAGTGAATGTGCGCGTTGGCGTTGGCGACGGAAGCGTGCCGCCAAACGGCGTGTCGGTCACATACACCGGACCGGCAGGCGAGCCGCCGAAGCGAAGCACGCCAGGACTGCCGCCACCTGCCGCGTCGTTGATGGTCGTGCCGCTCCCTTCATCGAACCGATACAGCGCCACGGTCGAACCATCCACCGCGTGCGGCGCCGCGGGGCGGGTGAAGGCGCCGGTGTAGCGCACCACATTTGAGATGCGAATGTCGTCGAGCAGACCGATGTATGCAGGGAACGCCGCACCTGCATCATGCTTCTCCGCGCCGAAGACCAGAAAGGGGTCGCTGTTCGGGTAGGCGGTGCTGCGCCCGTTGCGATAACTGATGTCGCCGGTCGGGCCGGTTCCGCTGGCGTCGGGTTGTCCATCGACGAAGATCTGCATCTGCCCGCTGCTGGCGTTGCGCGTGACGGCGATATGCCGCCACTGTCCGTTCGCCACAGTCGTGCTGCCGTAGATCGTGCGCCCGGACGCCCCCTGCGCCACGCCGAAGCAGATGCGCCCGGACGCCAGCGCAATGCCGTAATCGCCGTGGTCGCCGCCGCCATACACATCACGGTCGATGATCGTGCGCCCGGTGATCCAGCCGTCGCCGGAGGCGCCCGGCGTACAGGTTCCGCCGCTTGCGGTCGTTTTCAGCCAGAACTCGATGGTGAAATCGCCGCCGACATCGGCAGGGGTGTGCGGGTCGATCCGCACCTTGACCCGGTCAATATCGCCTGTGCCGTTGCCATAGAACTGGAGCGCATAGCCGCCCGACGGCTGCGCCTGCGCCTGGCGCAGCCAGGAGTCGGCGAGCAGCGCCAGAAGCCAGCCAGACGCAACGAAAAGGACAAGCGCAATTGAGCGCATTTGATGCACCATCAGCGCACCACCAGCGGCAAATAGGCGCGTGGCTCAAGGTTCGGCGGCGGAGGTGGAGGTGTGCTGCCAAATGGCGTATCGGTCACATACACCGGACCGGCAGGCGAGCCGCCGAAGCGAAGCACGCCAGGGCTGCCGCCACCTGCCGCGTCGCTGATGGTCGTGCCGCTCCCTTCATCGAAGCGGTACAGCGCCACGGTCGAACCATCCACCGCGTGCGGCGCCGCGGGGCGGGTGAAGGCGCCGGTGTAGCGCACCACATTCGAGACGCGAATATCGTCGAGCAGACCGATGTACGATGGGTATGCCGGTCCGGCGTCATGCTTCTCCGCGCCGAAGACCAGAAAGGGGTCGCTGTTCGGGTAGGCGGTGCTGCGCCCGTTGCGATAACTGATGTCGCCGGTCGGGCCGGTTCCGCTGGCGTCGGGTTGTCCATCGACGAAGATCTGCATCTGCCCGCTGCTGGCGTTGCGCGTGACGGCGATATGCCGCCACTGTCCGTTCGCCACAGTCGTGCTGCCGTAGATCGTGCGCCCGGACGTTCCCCGCGCGACGCCGAAGCAGATGCGCCCGGACGCCAGCGCAATGCCGTAATCGCCGTGGTCGCCGCCGCCATACACATCACGGTCGATGATCGTGCGCCCGGTGATCCAGCCGTCGCCGGAGGCGCCCGGCGTACAGGTTCCGCCGCTTGCGGTCGTTTTCAGCCAGAACTCGATGGTGAAATCGCCGCCGACATCGGCGGGGGTGGGAGGGTCGATCCGCACCTTGACCCGGTCGATATCGCTTACGCCGTTACCGTAGAATTGCAGCGCGTAGCCTGCGCTTGCCGGTTCTGCGCCGGGATGCGCTGATTGAACCGGCGGCGCTGCGGGTGCAACAGGGGTCAGGACGAGAAACGCGACTCCTGAGAGCGCTGCCAGGATGCGGACGAACCAGAGACGATAGTTGCGCATCTCAACACCTTGCGTTTCAATGATGACTTCACTGCAAAAATGCACCGCTGAGACGCCGAGAGCGCGGAGAATCCTGAAAACAGACCGTGATGAATACACGGCAAAGCATGCGTTTGAGGACGCGATAGCGCCTCTGCCACTGCGGTGACATACCCTTTTTGCGGTGGACTCAATGATACGATATATACAATAATCCCAATGATCAGCATAGCGTGACTATCTTACCATCCGATAACATCTCCGGCGCTCTGGATGAACATTTGGATCAGAGCCGTTTTACCTCCGGCGCATGAGCGCCACCCCGACGCCAGCCAGCGCCAGTCCGGCGACCGCAATGATGAGCAGCCAGTACGGTGGATTGGGAGGCGCGGGCGCAGCGCCAGGCGTTGGCGAGGGTGCAACGATTCCGGCGGTCGGTAGTGTTGGAGAGGGAAGGGATGTGGACGTCGGGGGAGACGCTGCACTCGCTGGTTGTGTTGGTGGAACGGGTGTGTCTGTCGGCAGCGGGACGTTCGTGACGACAGCAATGATTGTGGTGGGCGATGGTTGCGGTGACAGCGCTGGCGCACCCTGTGATGGCGGAGATGTCGGTGAGGGCGGTGATGCGCTCGAACTGATCCAGGGGGTATCTTCGGACCAGGCAGGACCGGCGGGTGATCCGCCGACGCGCAGAGCGCCATCACTGGGACCACCCGATGCGCCCGATGAGTCGCGGACTGTGGCGCCAGCGCCTTCGTTGAAGTGATAGAGCGCAACTGTGTCGGCATCGGGCGTGAAGGGAGCGGTTGGCGGGGTGAACGCGCCACGGTAGCGGATGATGCGCGAAATGCGAACGTCATCGAGCCATCCGCGAAACGACGGATATTCGGGACCGGCATCGTGTTTTTCAGCGCCGATCACGAGGAAGGGATCGGCGGGGTACTGGGTTGCACGCCCGTCGCGGTAACTGACGTCGCCGGTCGGTCCTTCCCCACGGGCGTCGAGGCGTCCATCGATGAAGATTGCCAGGCTGCCATTGGAGGCGGAACGTGTCAGCGCAATATGATGCCAGCGACCGTCGGTTACGTTCGTTTGGCCACAGAGGGTTGTTCCTTCTGATCCGTTATTGACGCCAAACACAATGCGCCCGTCTGCGAGCGAGATGCCGTAGTCGCCGTAGTCGCCGGCAAAGTAGACATCGCGGTCGATGACGACATTGCCGTAGATCCAGTTGTCCTCGCCGGGAGAGCAGGCTGACGCCGCATTATCGCCGGGAAGCGCCTTGAGCCAGAATTCGATGGTGAAATCGCCGCCAACGTCGACCGGACGCGGCGGCGCATCGAGCGGGATCATCACGCGGTCAACGCCATCGCGTCCTGTGCCATAGAAGCGGAGCGAGAAGTCGCCCTGCGCCCGGATGGATTCTGGCAGAACGGTCAGCAGCAGCGCCAGCGCCACGAGCGCACGTCCTGCGCGCTGGAAGCGTTCGTTGAACGGGAATGTGGGAAAGCGACCCATCCCTGCTATGCGCCGCTCACATCGTGCACTGCCTGTCGCCAGACATCATCGAGCGGACCGGGGGTATACGGCAGATAACTGCCCACCCGATCGAGCACGCCCGCATAACGTTCGCGCAACGCCTTACCGATCCGGTCGAGCGGCGCGGTTACCGCGAACACGTCCAGCATTTCATCGGTGATCAGCGCTCCCATTTCGGACCAGCGTCGCGCAGCCGCGAGCCGTGAAAGATGTTCACCGACATCTTCCCATCCGTGGCATGCCAGGACAATGCGGTAGGTTGGCGTCGAGGCGTAGAAGGCGATCTGCTCACGCACGAACGCACGCGCGCTCTGGATGCCTGCTTCATCGGGACCGGTTATGAGGAACACACTGCTCGTCAGGCTGATCTGCGCCGGATCCCGCCCGGCTTTTGCCGCACCGGCTGCAACCTGGGGGCGCACAATATCGTTGATATATTTCACGCTATGAAACGGATGCACGTGGAAGCCGTCGCACAATTCGCCTGCCAGACGCGCCAGTCCTTCGTTGACCCCGGCGATGTAGATCGGAATATGCGGATGGGTGATCGGACCGGGGTTGAAGAACGGCGACATGAGCGTATGGTTGTAGAACTGCCCGCGGTAATCGAGTTTGCCGCCGGTTTGGAACGCCTGCCAGATCGCGCGCAACGCCTGAATATAGTCGCGCAACTTTGGCACGGGCGGATCCCATGGCATCCCAAAGCGCCGCTCAATATGCGCCTTCACCTGCGTCCCCAACCCCAGAATGAAACGACCGCCTGAGAACGCCTGCAGATCCCAGGCGATCTGCGCCGTGACCATCGGACTGCGTGCAAACGCAATCGCCACGGCGGTGCCGAGCTGGATCTCGGCAGTGTGATCGGCTGCCAGCGTCAGCGGGAGGAACGGATTATGCTGCGTCTCCGGCGTCCAGAGACCGGCGAATCCAACCGCTTCGGCAGCGCGCGCAATCCTGCCTGCTTCGTTGAGGCGGCGCGCATCGACAACCAGAGTGGCATCGAGTTTCATAGAACCCCTTTCGTGCTGGGAATGGCGCCGCCCAGACGCTCATCGATGCGCGTTGCCATGTCGAGCGCGCGCCCCAATGCCTTGAACAACGCTTCAACCTTGTGATGATCGTTGCGACCATACAGAACGCGCGCATGCAGGTTCATTCGCCCATGGATTGCAATGCTCTCGAAGAGATGCGCAATCAGATCGGTGCCGAGTTGTCCGACACGCGGCGTCACAAAGTCGGCATCGACCACGCAGTATGGTCGCCCGCTCAGATCGACGGCGACAAACCCCAGCGCTTCGTCCATTGGCACATATGCATGCGCCGTGCGCACAAGACCGCGACGCTCACCAAGCGCCCGGTCGAACGCCTGACCCAGGCAAATGCAGACATCTTCAGCCGTATGATGTTCATCGACGTGCAGATCACCGGAGGCGTGCACCTTCAGATCGAACAGACCGTGGCGCGCAAACAGGTGCAGCATATGGTCGAGAAATCCGATGCCGGTCGCACTATCGACCATCCCCGAACCGTCGATATTCAAGGTCAGTTCGATGCTGGTCTCGCCGGTCCGGCGTTCAATGCTGGCAGTTCGCGTGGATGCAGGCACTACTTTGGTCCTCCGCCGAGCAAACGCAACGCTTCGAGAAGTTGGGGATCATCATCCTCGCTGTAGCGTGTCCAATCGACGTCGAGCAGCACATCGGGAACAACGCCGCGCCCTTCCAGGTTCGACCCGTCGCGCAGGCGAAACCCTTCCTGCGCCAGCCAGAGACGTGAGCCGTCACGCAGCGCGTGGGCGTAAATGGTTTCGGTATTGCCTGCCGAATGCGTACCAACGACAATCGCCTGCGCCTCGGACTGCAACACTGCCGCCATCACTTCGGCGTATGAAGCGGTATCCTCATCGACTAACACCACCAGACCGGCGCTGAGGTTGCGCAGATCCGGTCCGGCAGGCGGGTTGATCACCAGCGGACGCACATAATCGCGCCCGAAGAAGACGCCGACCTGACCACGCACAAAGTGGCTCAGCACTGCCGACAACACATCGCCCCATCCGCCACGGTTCGAGCGCAGGTCGAGGATCAGACCGCGCAGCGGTCCGCCCGCCACCAGATCGGTCAGCGCACCGCTGACCTGTTCGCCCATATCGTGCACCCACAGGGTTGGCACCGACACATAACCAATATCACCGGGGAAACGGCGATAGTAGGGAAGAATGCTGGATCGCACCTCCTGACGGGTCAACAGCACATCGCGCAATTTTGCTCCCGGTCGTGCAATGGTCAGGCGCACCGACGTCCCGACAGCACCCTGGAGATCACCGTCGGACGCTGTGTAGGGTCGTCCATTCACGGCGATGATCCGGTCACGCGGGCGAATGTCGGCGCGCGCTGCGGGGCTTTCCGGGAAGACCTGCTGGACGAAGCCGCCATCCGGCTTGGGCTGGACGATCACGCCGATGCCGACCCGTATCTCGCGCCCGCTGGCGGTGGCATCTTCGGCTTCGACGGCGGCTGGCGGTACGAAGCGCGAGTGATTGTCGTTCAGTTGGGCGACCAGATCGATCATCACCGCGTAGAACTCATCACGCGATTGCGCCTGCATCACACGCGCGCGGTACTCCGGGTACAACCCTTCCCAGTCGACGCCGCCAAAATCGGCATACAGGTACTTTTCGTCCACAATGCGCCAGACCTCATCGAAAATCTGGAGACGCTCGTCGAGGGAGAGAAGATCGGATGTTGGCGTCACGGTTGGCGGCGGCGACGTTGGTGTCGGGACGGGCGATGGGATTGGAATCGTCGTTGCAGGGGGAACGGTTGGAGCGTTCGTCAGCGTGATCTCCGCTTCCCATGAAGGAGTTGCCGGAGATGGAGCGGTTACCGCTGATGCTGGCGCCATGCCGCACCCTGTCAGCGTTGCCACGCTGATAAGCGCGCCTAATCGTATCAGAGTCTTCCCAAGAGCCATTCGCGCAACCGCTGCACAGAACAGGTTGACCGTCAGAGTCGGCGCATGTGCGAAAACAGGGCGCATGCGCTACTGAATCGCCTCGAACGCGGCCCGCAGCACCTGACCTGCCACCTGGGCGCCGAGGCGGGCGCCTTCACCACCATTTTCGATCATAACAGCGACCGCAAAACGCGGTTGTTCGACCGGCGCAATGGCGATGAACCAGGCGTGCGCACACAACTGCTCAGGATTGTCGCGGGTCGGGCACGGATACTCAGCCGTGCCGGATTTGCCGCCCACTTCGACGCCGGGAACCGCGTCGGCTGCCTTTCCGAAGCCGTAAGCGACGCCTGCCCGCATATTCGCGCGCATACGCGCAGCAACATTCACAGGCATGACCCGCCGGATCGGGCGCGGACTGTTGCGCACCACCGTTGTACCGTCAGGGCGCACAATCTCCGCAACCAGAAACGGTCGCATCATCATACCATCATTTGCGATTGTTGCCGCAACCATAGCCATCTGCAACGGCGTGACCTGCAATTCGCCCTGCCCAAAGCCGGTTGCGGCGAGCGCCGCGCGGCTATTGAGAAAGCCGGGGTTTACATAGATCAGACTCGGCAGGGTTGGCAGGTCGGTAAAACCGTCATACGATGCAGGCGCCTCCTGTGGGCGATAGATATCGAAGCGACGCGCCGTTTCGATCAGCAGATCAGGACCGAGCCGCATGGCATATTCAGCGAAAGCGGTATTGCAGGAAAACGCATAGACCCGTTCCAGGTTCGGTTCAGCGGGAAACGGCGTTGAACGAATGATCCCTTCCAGTCCTGTGCGCACAGCATTGACGACCGGCGGTGCGCCGGGTTCGGTTGGGCGCTCATCGGGGCAGTCGATGGCATCGGGACGACCCTGTTCAGGGTGCAGCAATGTTGCGACCGCCGTCACCGTTTTGAATGTCGATCCGGGTGCATAGCGACCCTGGGTTGGGCGGTTGAGCAACGGTTGCCCCGATCCCTCTGCGTTGATCGCGCGCCAGTATTCGTCGATGCGCCGGTTCTCCGCCTGACGATCTGGCGCAGCTGGATTGAACGCCAGCCCGCGTGGATCGAAGCCGGGGCGAGAGACCATTGCCAGCACCGCGCCGGTTCGCACGTCGATCACAACGATTGATCCGCTCCGTTCTCTGAGGGCTGCATGTGCGGCAGCCTGCAAACGCGCATCGATCGTCAGGCGCACTGTATCGCCAATGCGTGGACGATCAAGCAGCGCATCCTGAAGGCGCCGCCACGAGTCGCGATCCCCGGAAAGGTAGTCGTTGCAGGTCGCTTCAATGCCCGATGCACCGAAACGACTGCTGAAGAAGCCAACGATATTGCCGAACACAGTCGGATCGTATGTTTCGGCGAGCGGATAGCGGCGCACGGCATAATCGCCTTCAACCACTTCTGTTGTGACGATTGGTGTTCCATTGCGATCAAGGATTGGACCACGCCTGACTTTCAGCGCCGCAATAACCTTGCGCACATTACTGGTCGGTTGTCCGGTCTGTTGATCGATGAACACTGCACTGGCGATCGCGTCCGCATGGACGAACTGCTGGCGGAGCAACTGGAGCGCCAGACCCGCAAAACCGATGGTTATCGCCAGCGCCAGGTGCTGGATATTCCGCGCAATGCCAGGCGGCATTGGTTGCAACCAGAGGCGTGCTGCGATATACAGCAGCGGCAGCGCGATCCAGAGCGACGCTATCCAGCGACTATCCTGTTCGATCGGTTGCGACAGTCCATAGATCACCAGCGCTGCAGCAGCGCCCAGGCTCACAAAGCGAATGATGGAACGCACGGTCAATCGAGGGGCAACGACGCGCGCACCGTCACGCCGCCGCCATCAAGTTCGAACACATCGAGGCGCCCATCGTGTTCGGCGAGGCGATACTGCATGGTGCGCAGGGTTCGCCAGCCAGGGCGCTCGTATGTTCCATCGAGCAATCCGATCCCATCGTCCTGAATCAACAGGACTACCGACGACGCATCGTACCGGAGCGTCACCGTCACCGACGAGGCGTGCGCATGCTGCTGAACATTGAGCAATGCTTCCTGGGTGAGACGTACCAGCAACTGGCGTTGGGCATAACGCACCTGACGCGCCCGCCCCATTTGCGTCACGCGAACGGAGATGCCGGTATGCTGATTGAAGCGCGATGCCAGGACATCGATTGCCGCGCCCAGTTCGACGTCCGCTGTCGAAAACGGTGCAAACAACAGGCGGCGCAACTCATCGGCGCCATGCTCAGCAGTGCGAATACGAGTCGCCTGGATCACTGGAGACGGCTCGCTGGCATCACGCGACAGCGAGCGACTCCCAACGCTATCACGTGGCAGCAACGGCGTATCAGGCGGCGCAGCACGACGCGGGCGCGTATCCGGTCGTTCCTGTGGACGGCGTGGCGGTGTACGTCGATGTTCGACATAATCGCGTAGCAGTTCAATCAGAGGCGCGACCAACCCGCCGAACAACGGCGGCAGGATCATGATCAGCGCCAGCGTGGCGCCGGAGACTGCGCCGGTCAGGAGTCGATCGGCTGGCGGAGCGCCTGTCGCCCACAGCCCGCTCAGATTGATCGTCACAAAAGTCAGACCGCCCATCACACCGCCGCGCCAACCGTACAGCAGAGCAGGCAGCACCAGAGAGCTGCACGCATAGAGCAGAAAAGGACTATCCCACCCGCCGCTGAGCAGAATCAGGGCGACGCCATAGACGATATCAATTGTCAGGATCGCCGGATTGCGGCGGACGATGCGCACATACGGTTGAGCCAGCGCCACTGCAAGCGCGTTGACCCCCAGTGCTGCAAGCAAGACCCAACTGTACGTTGCATTGAGCGCCCCCTGCACCAATAGCCAGAGCAGCGTCGCTCCCCACAACATCCAGCGGGACGTAAAGAAAATCACGTGGTCTGCCAGCCACGGGTTGGGCGGAAGGCGTGTCCCGCTCACGCTGCACCTCGCGCATAGATGTACGAGCCGGTCAACAGCCGAGCCGCCGGCGGATCTCGACGGAATGAGGACGACATCGTCGGGGCTTGCACGGTAAGTGTAACAGAAAGCGGCGATAGCGGCAAGAGTGAGAACCAAGAACCAGGAACCGAGAACCAGGAACCGAGAACCAGGAACCAGGAACCGAGGGATGGGGAAAGATTCTTTGGGGTGATGGTTGGGAAGTTCCCTTGACGAATCGACGCATGTGCTGCTTCAATAGCAACATTATACGGCAGGGATGTACAGGAAAAGGTAGAGTTATGGATATCGTTACCATCGTGCTCTTTGTTCTTGGGCTGGCGCTTCTGATCGTCGGGGCGGAGGGCCTGGTGCGCGGCGCGTCGCGCATGGCGCTGGGGCTGGGTATTTCGCCGCTGGTTGTAGGGTTGACAGTCGTCGCTTTCGGCACCAGCGCGCCGGAACTGGCAGTCAGCATTCAGTCGGCGTTGTCTGGTCCAAATGGGGCGGATGTGGCATTGGGCAATGTGGTTGGCAGCAATATCGCCAATGTGCTGCTGATCCTGGGGATTTCGGCAGCAATTACGCCGCTTGTCGTTCAGCAGCAACTGATCCGCCTTGACGTGCCGCTGATGATTGGCATATCGGTGGTTGTCTTCGTCATGGCGCTCGATGGGACCATCAGCCGGATCGACGGTCTCATTCTGTTTGCCGGCATCATCGCCTACACCGTTTTCGCCATTCGCCAGAGCCGTCAGGAGAGCGCCGAAGTGCAGGAAGAGTACCATGCAGAGTTCGATGCCAATCGACCGCAATCGATTGGCGACTGGCTCAAAAATGTTGCTTTTCTGATCGGCGGCCTTGCACTGCTGGTCGTCGGATCACGCTGGATGGTCGATGGCGCGGTCAGTTTCGCGCGCGTGTTCGGCGTCAGCGAACTGGTGATTGGATTAACGATTGTGGCAGTCGGAACCTCACTGCCGGAAATCGCAACCTCAATCGTGGCAGCGCTGCGCGGCGAACGTGATATTGCGGTTGGCAATGTCGTGGGGAGTAATATCTTCAATCTGCTCTCGGTACTTGGGCTGTCAAGCGTTGTCGCGCCTGCTGGCATCAGCGTCGCACCCGCAGCGCTCAATTTCGATATGCCGGTGATGCTTGCCGTTGCCGTCGCCTGTTTGCCAATTTTCTTCACCGGCAGGTTGATCGCTCGCTGGGAAGGCTGGCTGTTTTTGGGGTACTATATTGCCTATACGCTCTACCTGATCCTGGCGGCGTCGCAGCACGATATTCTGCCAGCATTCAGCGCAGTGATGGGGCTGTTCGTCCTGCCTTTGACGGCAGTGACCCTCGTGTTTCTGGCATGGCGCGCGCTCCGCGCTGAGCGACGTGTGGCGCTTCCGTGAGTTGTGCGATTGCCAGCGTGGGGTGAGCGGTGGGCGATGGGGTCGTGGATTGAGGTTGAGTGCTGTCCGACGCGCTATGGATCGAGTGACCAGGTATGCGACTGTCGCTGGTGTGGGTATGGATCGTCAGTACGACCCTGATGACCGGGTGCAGCAGGGCGGCTCTCCCGCCGCCGACGCGCCTGGTTCCAACGCGCATGCCAACTCTCGCTCCTTCACCAACGGCAGCAGCGGAACGCTCCGACAGCGGCTGGATCGTCGCTGCCTCCGGCGTCGAAGTACGCACATTCACGACCGGCGAAGACTCATCGGACCCGCCCGTTCCAATCTACGCAGTGCGCCTGGATCCGGCAACGATTCGGCTGCGCATCCGATATGCTCCTGACGCTCCGCAACCGCTGCGCACCTGGTTTGTGGCGCACCGTCCGCTTGTTGCAGTCAATGGAGGGTTCTTTACCGCCGAAAACCGGGCAACGGCGCTCATCGTGAGCGACGGTACAGTCTATGGCACATCGTATGCCGGCTTCGGCGGGATGCTTGCCGCAGCGCCCGACGGACGAGTCTGGATTCAGGCGTTGCGCGATGAGCCGTATGATCCGAATATCCCGCTGGATCAGGCGATACAGTCGTTCCCTATGCTGATCTACCCCGGTGGTGTGGTCGCCAGCATCAACGACAATGGACAGCGCGCCCGACGCACGGTTGTTGCAATTGATCGCGCGGGGCGCGTGTTGCTTATCGTTTGCCCGACCAGCGCATTCTCATTGCAGGAACTGGCGACGTGGCTGGCATCCTCAGATATGGAGATCGACCGGGCGCTCAACCTGGATGGCGGGTCGTCGAGTGGCATCTTCGTGAATGCTGGCGCCGTTCGCTGGCAGATCGACTCATTTGCAGCGCTGCCTTCTGTGATCCTGATCGAATCCCGTCCACCCGGTGGATGATCGTTGCAGCGCCAATCAGCCTGGACCGGTAATGTCGCGGCGGCGGAAGAGGATGAGCGCGAAGGCGAGAAAGAACGCTGAGTAAACGGCGACCACTATCGTTGCCTGAAGCGGCGACGGAAGTTGGGACAGATCGAGCGGTGCGGTCGTTTCCGGGCGCAAACCGAAGGCATGACGGTTCATCAACGTCAGCGTATTGATATTCTGTCCAATCGTCAGATTGTAGACCAGCGCCCACACGCCGCCAAGCACCCGCAGCAACGCCAGTGCGCCGAAGCCCGTTTCGACGATGATATAGGACAGCCCAATAGCCACTCCCCCCAACACCGAGCGTGTCAGGAGCGTCGCGTATGCCGTCAGCAGCACATACGGCAGCAGCACATAGAGTGCGCGGAGTGTCGCCACGATCAGGTTCATCAGATCGCCAGGGGTGATGCTGATCGCTGAGCCGAGGATCGGCGAAAGAACTGCGCTCAACAGCGCCGCCAGCAGCGTTGCCAGCAGTGTTGCTGTCGCCAGCATGAGCATAATTGTCGTCAACTTTGCCAGCAGGTAGCGATCACGCGCCGGATCGCGCGCCAGTTGGGTGCGCAGCGTACCCCAGCTGTATTCGCTGCCGATGGCGCCGGCAGCGAAGATCACCGCAAAGATGCCGCCAAGACCGTTCACGTGGCTCAACGCCGTGGCAAAAATGCCGGGAAAGAGCACGCCGCGCCGCCACTCCTCGAACTGAGCGCTCACGATGCCGCTTCGCACCGGCATGCCAAGGGTCAGCGCAAACTGTGTCAGTATCTGCGCCACGAGCAGAACGAGAAAGAGGATCAGCAGGATCCAGCTCAACGGGCGGCGTGAGAGTTTGAGCCATTCAGCGCGAATGAGGTTGATCATCGCCGTTCACGCTCAGTGGTGACTTCGAGAAAGAACTCTTCCAGACTGCTCTCGTACTTGCGAATCTCTGCCACCGGCACGCCGCCGGCGGTCAGCAAGGCGTTGATGTCGGCAGTGCGATCGCCCGGCGCATCGATCAGGAACGCGCCGCCATGGTCACTGACGCTGGAAATCCAGGGGGTCGCGCGCAATAACGCTTCGGCACGTTCACGTTCGCCAATCGTGCGCACCAGCACACCGCGCCGCACCAGCGTCGCCACTTCCCCCTGCGCGATGATTCGCCCCTGTTTGAGAATAGCGACCCGCTGACAGATCTGTTCGACCTCGTGCAACAGGTGGCTGCACAGAAAAACGGTGCGTCCGCTGCCCGCCAGTGAGCGCACCAGATTCCGAATCTCCAGTTGCCCGGCAGGATCGAGCCCATTGGTCGGCTCGTCGAGCATGATCAGGCGCGGATGGTGCAACAGCGCCGCAGCAATGCCCAGTCGCTGCTTCATGCCCTGCGAATAGGCGCCGAACCGGTCGCGCGCGCGACCGCTCAGATCGACCTGTTCCAGCACCTCGTCCACCCGACGGTCGGGAAGACCGGCGGCGCGCGCCAGGACGCGCAGATTATCGCGCCCGGAAAGGTAGGGGTAGAACGCTGGCGCTTCGATCATCGCCCCAACTTCACGCAACGCCGCAGCCGTTTCTTTCTGAATATCGTATCCAAGCACGAATGCACGCCCGGAAGTGGGACGGACGAGACCCAACAACATGCCGATCGTGGTGGTTTTTCCCGCGCCATTCGGACCAAGGAACCCGAAGATTTCGCCAGAACGCACCTCCAGATTGATGCGATCAACAGCAACGCGGTCGCCAAACCGTTTTGTCAGTTCTTCGGTACGAATGGTCGTCTCCATACCCGAATCCCACCTTTGCATGGCGCCGCAGCCCGATGTTCCCCTTCCTGCGCGGATCGGCGCCCTGCGGAAGGAGGACATTCATTCCAGATGGGCGAACGCCGACATGCCAAAATGAAAGCGCAGTGCATCAGGCAGCGCCGCGCGCCACGCGGCAAAACTGCGCCCGCCCGCCACATCCTGGTACGAAACTGCCGCACCGCCAGACACCAATGTAGCGCACAACGCCTGCGTCGCCTCGATTGCTGCCGGTTCGTCGTACCGCCCGACATCGACGTAGCAGCGTGGTGCACCATACCCACGCGCCCGGTTGCGTTTCAACAGCGTCGCTATGCGCGGCGCCAGCGGCATCTGCGGTGATTGCGCCACCACGCCGCCAAAGACATCGGCACGCTGAAGCGCAATGGTCAACGCACGGGTCGCCTGTGCATCCGCCCCGCCAATAACGCGATCGACCGGATCGCCCGACGTTGCATAGCGTTCATCGATCCAGGGCACAACATCATCGGCGATGAAACGCGCCCAACCGGCAGACGTCAGGCGATGGGCACGTGACGGGGACTCGATCATCACCACAATGACCGGTGTGATCTCATGATCCTCGATCAACTGGTCGAGGATCAACGGCAACCCGGCTGAAAGCAGATACGCCTCGCCATCGAGCAGATACAGCGTTGGATAGCGACGGGTATCAGGATCATAACCGGGCGGAAGATACACCCACAGGCGTTGCCAGCCGCCGGTTGCTGCGTTCTGCAAGACATGCACGCCGGCGAACACCGGTATCTCAGCACATGTATCGCAACTGGCAAGTAGCGATGAGGCGCCAGGCATATCCAGCACCGACATGACGCGCAGCGGATCGGTCATAATCATCCGTTGCGCATTCAGCGGATCTGGCAAACAGGCATCGTTCCAGCGCATATGCAAACCGTTCTCAGGCACATCGACCACGAATGCATAAGCGATATGCGCATCAAGCGGCAGATACGCTGTCCAATAGAACAGATCGCTCCCCTGCAACCTCGTCATCCGCGTCATTTCGGGACGATACCCGATCACGTCGCCGACCACCGACACCGACTGTGCAGTTGAACTGCGGAACAACCAGGTCACAGCCCCATCGTACTCGATAAGCGGAGCGGGTGTATCGCCGCCAGCCGCCAGAAACTTGTCGATCAGCGCCGCAATATCGGCAGGTGAGGCATCGTGCGCAGCCCGACGCTCAACTTCGGCGCGCAGATCGGTAAACGTTGGACGGAACAGGGCGCTGCCACTCATCAGAACCTCCTCAGATGGCGGAACATGCATCGATTGCAGCGCCCCGGCGAGCGCTGCACGACATTCTGCATACGTACCGTCTTCCGGGGCGGAAGAGGTACGATCAGCACGCAGCCTGCTCGCGCGCCAGTTCCTGTTCCAGCGCCTGTTGCACCGCCTGAGGGTTCGCCTGACCGCGGGTGGCTTTCATCACCTGCCCGATCAGGTACTTGATCGCCGTCGCCTTGCCACGGCGGTACTCTTCGACTACCTTCGGGTTCCCGGCGATCACCTGTCGCACCAGGTCGGTCAGGGCATCACCGGCGCCAATCACCGCCAGACCTCGTTCGGCGACGATGACTGCCGGGGAGCGTCCCTCGCGGAACGCCGCCTCGAACGCTTCCTTGGCGCTGGTGCGTGTAATGACGCCGTTGTTCAGCAGTTCCTGCACTTCGCCGATGTACTCCGGGCGCATCCGCTGCGCGGCGTGGGCTGGCGATTCGCCGGTTTCCTTCAACAGGCGGAAGAACTCGCCGGTCAACCAGTTGGCGACTTCCTTCGGCATCACGCCGCGGGTGCGCGCCGCCGCCACCGCCTGCTCATAGTAGTCCGACACTGTCCGTTCATCGGTGAGCACGCCTGCGTCATACGCTGTCAGCCCATACTCCTCGATGAACCGAATGCGTCGTGCATCGGGCAACTCCGGCAGTTCGGCGCGCCGTTCATCGATCCAGGCATCAGTCAAATGCAGCGGCGGGATATCCGGTTCCGGGAAATAGCGATAATCTTCGGCAAACTCTTTTGTGCGCTGGGCAACGGTTGTGCCGCTGACCTCGTCCCACCCGCGGGTTGACTGAACGATCGGCTCACCGGCTTTGAGCGCCCGGATCTGGCGTTCGATCTCATACGCCAGCGCCCGTTCGACGAAGCGAAACGAGTTGATATTCTTAATCTCGACTTTTGCGCCGTACTCCTGCTGACCGGCGGGTCGGACCGAGACGTTGGCATCGCAACGCAGCGCACCCGACTCCATATCGCCGCTGTTGACCCCGATCCAGACCAGGATCTGGCGCAACTTCTGAAAGTAGCGCCGCGCTTCCTCTGGCGAGGAGATATCCGGCTTTGAGACAATTTCCATCAGCGGCACACCGGCGCGGTTGAAATCGACGAGTGAACCGCCATCATTCGTATGGATCAGTTTGCCGGTATCTTCCTCGATATGCACGCGCGTCAGGCGGATCCGTTTCGGACCGCTGTCCCCCTCGATCTCCACCCACCCATCGACACAGAGCGGATCGTCATACTGACTGCGCTGATAGCCGGATGGCAGGTCGGCATAGAAATAGTTTTTGCGACTGATGACGTTGGTATGCGAGATACGGCAGTTGAGCGCCAGACCGGTGAGCGCCGCAAGTTCGATGGCGCGACGGTTCGGTGTCGGCAGCGCGCCGGGCAACCCCATACACACCGGGCAGACGTGCGTATTAGGCGGCGCGTCTGCATAGTCGGCGCTGCAACCGCAGAACATTTTCGAGCGGGTCAGAATCTGCGCGTGTATCTCAAGACCGATGGTAACCAGGTAGTCCATGCATTTCCCCGCACTGATACTTCTCCTGCAACAAATTATAGCATCAGCCGAGCTTATACCCGATCTGCCGCAGGAACCCTTTGCGCCAGGCAATATCCTCATCACCTTCGACTCCCAGTGGCGAAGCGCCATCGATTACCCCAAGAACGCCGCGACCCTGATCGGTAACGGCGACGACTACCTCGAGCGGGTTGGCGGTGGCGCAGAAGATGCGGCAGACTTCGGGGACTGCCTTAATTGCGTTGAGCACATTGATGGGATAGTATCCCGTCCCCAGAACCACGATGAACGTATGCCCGGCGCCGATCGCCAGTGCATTGCGCCGCGCCAGGTCGATCAATGCCTCGTCGGTGCCGCTCCAGCGCACCAGACGTTTGCCGGACGCCTCACAGAACGCCAATCCGAAAGCGATGCCGGGGACGGTGTTGACCAGCGCTTCGTGAATGTCTTCGACGGTCTTGATGAAATGCGTCTGCCCCAGGATGATGTTCAGTCCATTCGGGTTTTCAACCGGTACGATGGTCAGTTGCATATGCGTCTCCTTCTGCTTTCGGCGCATTTGACGCGCTTTTCTCCGGTTGGTATAATCCGTGTGAATTATAGATCAATGGTTCCCCGAGTGCAGGAGACGCCCCCATGGACCTGAGTTACTTTACCACCCCGAATCCTGACTTTGGCGCCCCGGAGTGGGTCTTTTTTATTGCTCAGTTCGCGGTGGCTATTGTTGGTGCGTACCTGTCTTTCATGCACAGCGACGCGAACCCGGTGCGCGGTCCGGCGCTGCGGCGTCTGGGATACGCTATGGCGATCCTGGGTCTGCTGGGGGCTATGGTTGGCGCGTTGCGCCGCAGCGCAATTGAGCCGTTCACTGCGCCCTACTGGATGACGCTCGTCACGGTTCTGTCCGTCCTGCTAATCATCTACGCCATCTACTACGCTACTGCGGTTTATCCCGGTCGTCTGGCGGCATGGGAAGCGTCGCAGCGTGGCAAAGGCGCGCGCTCAGCGGTGCGTGTTCAGCAGGTTCAACGTTCAACACCGCGCGAGGGAAGCGCCCAGAGCGAAAAAGTCGTCTCCAACGGCGCAACGCCACGCCATTCGAGCGGGCGACGCGCCGCCCGTCGTGAGCACAAACGCCGCAACAAGTGATGCGTGGCTATCCAGGATCGGCGAACGTCGCCTTTCGCACCAGAAGGAATCCGCCGACCCGGTATGTCAGGGTTGCATCGATCCGATAAGGTCCGCCGGGATTGCCAGCCAGCGGTACTTCCACGAACTCCTGATCGCCCGGAATGCTGGCGCTGCCGGTGGCACCCTGTGCGCCGATGACATCCAGCACGGCGACGCGCGGGCGCGCGCCCCGCGCATAACGGAGCGCAATGCTTGCCACAGGCGGCGTGCTGTTGCTGACATGCGTCACCCGCGCCAGACGCAGCCGCGCGGGGCGCGCGCCGATGATCAGCGCTGCTGCCGCCGCAACTCCAATGCCAATGGCAACCCACCGTCGTTGTCGCATCAGATACTCTGCCGGACTCATCGGCGCTACGCCACCCCCATATCCCACGCCGCCTTCAGGTCTTGCGCTGAGTAGCGCCGGAACGCCAGGATGGTGCTGGTGCGCGTGATGCCGTCGATCCGCGCCAGACTTTCGGGCACAACCTCGGCAAGTTGTTCGTATTCCGCCAGCCGGAGCACCGCAATAATGTCGAAATCGCCGGTGACGCTGTACACTTCCGCGACATTCGGCAGGTTTGCGATTGCCTGAGCAGTCTGGGCGATCTTCGCCGGTTCGGTCTGAATGAGCACAAAAGCGGTAAGCATCGAGGTTCCTTTCGTTCTCGTGTATAATGCGCGCGACACGAGCGCCTGCCTGTAGATACCTGTCTGCTCCGTCCGGATCTGCAGGCGGGTTCTTCAGGAAGCCTATCATACACCATGACCGACGAACAACGGCAACTGTCTGCTATGATTGTCTCCCGCGAAGATGTTGTCGCCTGGATGTGGCGGTACACGACAGCGCAATGGAACCGTTTCTTCGGGCTGAATGTCAGTCGCGTTCATGATCTGCTGTATGTTGGCGGCGAGTTTCGCGCCGATCAGTGGCCGCAGTTGCGCATGATAGGCATTCGCGCAGTGCTGAGCCTGCAGGCGGAGCGCGAGGATGTGTTTGACGGACCGCCGCCAGAGCGTGTGCTGCGTCTGGAAGTGATCGACTTCCACCCGCCAACGATTGAGCAGTTGCATCGCGCGGTAGCGTTTGTGCGCGACGCGCATGCGGATGGACTGGCAACCCTGATCCACTGTCACGCTGGCGTTGGGCGCGCGCCGCTGACTGCCGCAGCATACCTGGTAGCACAGGGCGCAACGAGCGTTGCGGCGCTGGAACAGGTGCGTCGTGCGCGACCGATCATTGGTCTCAACGAGCGCCAGATGCAACGTCTGATCGAGTGGGAACAGGCTGTGCGCGGATATCTGCTATAATTGCCGACCTGATGAAGCCCTTTGAAGTTGCGCCACATACACATATCCTTCGTTTCCGCGAATGGATGACGCGATACGCCGTCATGCCATTGTTGCTGGCGCTCGGATGGGTCGGGGCGCTCGCGCTCCTGGGATCGTCTGATGTTCTCTGGTGGGCGCTGTCGAATGCAGGGCGACTTGCATTGCTGGCAGGATCAGCGCTGGCGTTGTGGGTGGCGCCGGGTATGGCGCTGATCCGGTTGCTCTGGCGCGATCACAATCTGTCCGTGATCGAGTATATCGGCGTGGCGTGGGGCGTCGGCACCGCTCTGCCGCCGCTTCTGTTGCTTGCGATGGATATCGTGAACCTCCCATGGAATCGCACCGCAACTGTGGCATACGTTGCCGTGGCTGCGATGATCTGGCTGTTCACGATATGGCGGCAGGCGCCGCGTGCGAGCGATGAGCGCCGCAATGTTCCGCTGCGTCTGTCGGGTTCTGTAACGGCGGTGATGGTTGGTCTCGTGGTGCTGGCGCTGATTGCCCGGCTCTATACCACGCGCAATCTGCTGGTTGGGGCGAATGTCGATAGTTACCACCATACTCTGATCGTTCAATTGCTGGTTGAACACCAGGGATTGTTCCGTTCTTGGGAACCGTATGCACCGCTGGTGACGTTTACCTATCATTACGGTTTTCATGCCAGCGCTGCCTTCCTGCACTGGCTTACCGGTATTCCTGTCACTCAAGCGGTTCTCGACGCCGGGCAGATGATGAACGCGGCAACGCTCCTTGCCGTCTTTGCGCTGACTGTTCGACTGACCGGCAGCAGTGTTGCCGGTATGTGGGCGGCATTGATTGTCGGTTTCTACAATACGCTGCCGGCGTTCCTGGTGTTTTGGGGACGTACCACGTCTCTCACCAGTCACGTGGTTCTTGCTATAGTTTTGGTTATGTGGATGGCTGCCATCGAAACAGAACGCCATGACTGGCGACTGATCGCGCTGACTGCAATCGTCAGCGCCGGTCTTGCTCTGTGCCACTACCAGACGACGATCTTGGCAGCGCCAATGATCCTGGTCTACCTCCTGGTGATCCGGCTGCATTCACCGCCAGACGCGATTCTGGCGACGCTGGGGCGTGTCGTGGCGATCGGCGCCGGCGCCGGGTTGTTGATCCTGCCGTGGATGCTGAATGTGAGCAGCGGTCACCTGGACCGTAATGTGGCGCACCTGACAGGTCCAGCAACGGTAGCCAGGCAGATGTTCGAATCAACGATACCGGCGGTTGCACCACTCTTCCTCAAGGGTCCGGTGATTGGCGCAGCCATTGGCGGGATGCTGCTCGCAGGGCGACAACGTTTGTGGCGTGCGCTGCTGCCTGCCGGGTGGACGCTGGCAATGCTGGCGACGGTCATGCCGCATGTGATCGGATTACCGGGCACAGGTGTGGTTGATGGGGGATTTATCGCAATGACGTTCTACCTGATGGCGGCGCCGCTGGCAGGAATGACGCTGGCAGCAGTCTGTACGGCGCTGGAGCGTGTCGCATCGCGCCTGATATTCGTTCCGATCGTGGTATTGATAGTCGTGAGCGCCTGGGGTGTCGGCTGGCAGCGCAATCTCGTGTCTGATTATATGCGTATGGTCACGCCGGCCGATGTTCAGGCGATGGCATGGGTGCGTGAACATACGCCGCCCGACGCTCGCTTCGTTGTGAACAGCTACCCGATTTATAGCGGCGATATGGTCGCTGGCGTTGATGCCGGTTGGTGGATACCGTTCTTTGCCAGACGTCAAACGAACGTGCCGCCTATGACGTATGGCAGCGAACTGGCTGCCGATCCGCAGTATGCAGCCGAAATCCATGCCCTGGCGCGCGATCTGCGCCGCCGTCCGTTGACTGATGTGCGAGGCGTTCTGGTGGATCTGACTCTTCCCGAAACGATCGAACGGTTGCGCGCTGCCGGTTATACCTACGTCTATAGCGGCGCACAGCTGCTTGCTGGTCCTGGTCCTCTGGTGTTTGCTGCACCTGACCGGATCGATACTGCGCGGTTACGCACAAGTCCGCATTTCCGCCTGGTGTACGATCACGGTGGTGTTGAAATCTTCGAACTGGTGACGCAATGAAGATTACTCTGATCGGTCCGACCTACCCGTTCCGTGGCGGCATTGCGCACTATACGACCCTGCTGACGCATCATCTGCGCCAGCGCCACGATGTGCGGTTGATTTCCTACATCAAGCAGTATCCGAAGTGGCTCTATCCCGGCAACACAGCAATGGATCCCAGCCCCGACGAAAGCGCGCTGCGTGTGGAGTGCGACCGGGTGCTGACGCCAATGAATCCGCTGACATGGTGGCGCGCCTTTCGTATGATCCAGCGCGATAACCCGGATCTGCTGCTGCTCCAGTGGTGGACGCCGTTCTGGTCGCCGATGCTGTTTGTGCTGACCCGTCTGGTGCGACGTTATACGAATGTGCGCATTCTGTTCTTGTGTCATCACGTCATCGCTCCCGACGGCGGCATGTTCGACTGGTATCTGGCACGGCGCATTCTGTGGCGCGGTCACGCATTCATTGTGATGAGCGAGGAGGATTTTGCCCTGCTCCGGCGTGCGCTTCCGTGGGCGCGCATCCGGGGTGTCACCCATCCACCCTACGATGTGTTCAGTCGCACATCGCTACTGCGCGTCGAGGCGCGCGCCCGCCTTGGGTTGGATCCGGATGAACCGGTGCTGCTCTTCTTTGGCTTCGTGCGACGCTACAAAGGGTTGCGTCACCTGATCCAGGCGCTGCCGCTGATACGACAGCATGTTCCGGTGCGTTTGCTGGTCGTTGGCGAGTTCTGGGAAGATGACCGCCCCTACCGCGAACTGGTGCGGAACCTGAATCTTGGTGATGTGGTGCATTTCCACAGCGAATATGTCCCCAACGAGCAGATTGCAGTCTACTTCTCCGCCTGCGATGCGGTCGTTTTGCCCTATCTGGAAGCGACCCAGAGCGGCGTGGCGCAACTGGCGATCGGGTTCGAGAAGCCGATGATCGCCACCTCTGTCGGCGGTATGCCCGAAACGATTCATAACGGTGAAACCGGGTTGATCGTGCCTCCCGGTGACAGTGCAGCGCTGGCGGATGCAGTGGTGCGCTTTTTTCGCAATGGACTGGCTGAGCCGTTCACCCGGAATATCCGCACGGTGCGCGAGCGCGACTCCTGGCTGCCGCTGGTGCATCTGATCGAGGAACTGGCAGAACCGGCGAGTGCGCCGCAAACTGAACAACCTGCGCCGCAAACAGCGTCGCCAAGAGTGCTGTAGGACATTCTTCCACTATGAGGAACGCTGTCTATCGCGGTCAGCCGATCCGGTATGGGTATACGGGGATTGAAAAACGCCTTGCTGCCCTCCAGGCGATGCATTCCTGGCAGGGCGCGCGGGCGCTCGATGTCGGGTGCGGCAACGGCGCCTACACGCTGGAGATTGGGCGCGTCGCAGCGCTGGTATGGGGTGTTGATATCGACCGACGCTGGTTGTATGAATTCTTCGGTCAACCGTGTATCGCGCCATCGATTGGAGCGGCGCAGGCGGAGAGTGAGCGGTTGCCCTTCGGCGATGCTGTTTTTGATGTTGTGTTTTGCATTGAAACGCTTGAGCATGTCGCGCACGAGCGCATTACATTGTGTGAGATGCGGCGTGTCCTGCGTGATGGCGGAACACTGCTGCTCACAGCGCCGAATAAATGGTTTCCGTTTGAGACCCATGGCCTGCGCGGCATACCGCACAGTTATTTCATACCATTCGCATCGTGGCTTCCTGAGCCGCTCCATCGTCGGTATGCCAGCGCCCGCACCTATACGGCGCGCAGCATCCGAAGGGTGCTTGAAGAGACCGGCTGGCGTGCGATTCGGGTTGATTGGATGATGCCGCCGTTCGATATGCTGCGCCCACGTGAACTGCAACCGCTGTTTCGCGCTATCGCCAACACCCTTGATCGGACGCCTCTCCGTCGGTTCGGCGTCTCGCTGATTGTTGCAGCGACCAAATAGCATGCGTATTGTCTTTCTCTGCACGTCCAGTCTTGATTATCCGTCGCCGCGCGGACGCTGGCTGCCACTGGCGCGCTATCTGGCGCAGGCGGGGCATGAGCCGCATATGCTGATGCTGCATCCAACCTTCGACCGGTTGCGCAGACGGCGCTTCGTGATCGAGGGGATGCATTGTGCGTATGTCAGTAAACGCATTTGAACAAAACTTGACATTACCATCTGCCAGTGCTATAATCGCGGGCAGCCTGTAGCAAATCGTCCAGTTTGGGGTGATTATCTCTGTTACCCGGACGCTTTCTTTGAATAATTTTTGTGTACAAAGATGCTTTTGAACCAATACATAGACGCTGTATTTGCGAGAATACACAAACTTTCACCTCGCACCGTGTTTTTGACACTAATCTTTCTTTTCATCTTAGTTGTAACTACTAATGGGATAGGACCGACTCCCAAACACTATCAAGAACTATCTCAAAATCCATTTGTTGACAGTGTTGACATCGTCGACTACTGGCAAGAAAGTGTGCTTTTGCCTCTTATCGCTTATTATACTCAAATGAATTCAAAAACTTCTTTCTACATTTTATGTCTTCTCATCTATGTGATATCGTGGCTGATATTTGCTAAGCTAACTCTTAATCGGTTTGGTGTTGCACCCGCCTTGATTTTTACCTCTGTTCTAATAACCAGTCCGCTGACGACCACTACACTTTCGTGGCTGGGAAGCGTAGATAGCCTGACCTTTGCCCTGACAATGCCCTTCATTTTTACACATTCGAAGTTGTTAATACTCATTCTTTCCATTCTCGGTCCGATGAACCATATTGTTTTCATAATAGCGACGGGTGAAATTCTGGTGCTGAGGCTGATTAGTCGCAACAAGATCGTCACAGACCATCTTATAACCGCAATAGCCGGATATATAGTAGGTTTTGGATTGCTTAAGTTATTTCTGGCGTCAAATCAGTTTCATATCAGTGAATCTCGCTTAGATTTTATTCTTAACAATATAGAGCTTTGGATATATATGAATACCGCCCCATCTCACTATACGTCTTTCCTTTCACTCTTTAGTATTCAGTGGTTGGTAATTATTATTTGTGTGTTGATATTTTATAGGATAGATAGAGTTTATTATTCTCTTCTTATTACACTGCTGATATTGAACATGGGAATAACTTTCTTTACAGCAGATACGACGAGAGTTTTTTCACTCCTTTCCTGGGGCGTGCTCGCTGAATGCATGTTCTATTCTTACCGACTCGCTCTAACTCAAGAGGATAAAAATTTTCAAAAACAATATCTGGTATCTTTATTCATTATTGGACTTATATCTTTATTAGTTCCTCGTTACTATTCTTTTTTAGGATCCATCTATCATCCACCGTACTTTCAGTTTGCTGTAGATGTTGCGAACTCTCGCGCAAGTTTGACATGGATTGCAGCAGTATTTTTCATCTTCTCTGTCGGAGTACTATCTCTTCTCAAGGTCAAGATGAAACTTGTCTGGTTCTATTCAATATCTTATTTCCTGCTTACAGCAGGAATATCCCTTTCGTTGGTATTCTATTCACCATCCTATTTTCGATCTGTGGCTGCTCGTCTTCCATCTGAGGTGGGCAGGAATAATGATGGAATAAAAGAAGCCGTTGAGGGAGAACGAGGATTTCTAAGCTTCGGTCCGTACATCAATCTAAAATCGGGTGATTATGTTGCGGTGTTCACATACAAAAGCCAACCGTCCTACGAAACAATTATCGGCTGGGTTGACGTTACCACTGATAAAGGTCAAGACGTAATTGTAAAGAAGGAGGTCTATGGAACGGAAGATGTTCTCAGTCGTATTGAAATACCGTTCAGTCTTCAAGAAGATGAGAAAGATGTTGAGGTCAGGTTTTGGTACGAAGGAACAGGCTCTGTTTCGTTGCACATGCTGGAAATTAGACAACAAAAGTGACTCTGTTACCAGATTAGACCTTCGCAGGTCTGGTCTGGCGTAAACGTCTCCATAACACCATACCAGATCAGGTTGACATTTCAGCGTAACCAAAGAAGGGATGACAATTTTGTGGAAGCGGTGCGTTTGAGGCGACAGATGCCCCGCCATCTTCTGCCGGTCGTTGCCGTAACAGTCGCCGGAACCGGCACCCTGCTGGTCGCTGCGCCGGGATGGGTCATTGCCGGCGCCGTCTTCCTCATCTGCGGCGCGTGGTTATCCGCACTCGCGCCCGGTCGCTCGTCCGGCGTTCGTCCGGCAGCGCCATCGTCCATACCTTCCCCCAATCCCTGGCAGCACGTCGCTCTTGGGAGCATCGTCACCATTGCGCTTGTGAGCATACTTGTCCCCGGAATAGCAGATACAGAGAGCCGCTATCATGTCGATGAGAGCTACTGGGTTCCGGTGGGTGTTCAGGCATTTCGAACCGCATTTATCGAGCGCGATCTAGACCATCAGTTTTGGTTTGATTATCTCATGAAATTCGGTTCACCCCATCCGCAGATCGGCAAATATATCATCGGCGCCGGAGCATACCTGGCCGGGTATCACGATGTGCCGTTGCTGCCGTATGACTTTGGGCAAGACCTGGCGTGGAACAAGGCGCACGGACGGGTCTTGCCGCCGGAGATTGTCGGCGCGGCACGTCTCTCCGTTGCACTCACCGGCGCGCTGTGCGGGGCGTTCCTCTACTGGCTCGGCGTCCAGGTCGCCGGACCTGTCACCGGCATCCTCGCCGTCGTTTTGTTTATTGCAACGCCAGCCGTATGGAATCTCGCTCGCCTCGCTATGCTGGATATTCCCGCGCTGATGTTCGGACTGCTTGCGCTGAATCTGGGTATCCGCGCAGTGACCGCTCTGCGCACGGGGTCCGCCAACGCTGGCGCGTGGATTGCAGCCTGCGGCGCCGCCTGCGGCGCTGCCGTCGGCGCTAAACTGAATGCGTTGCTTATTCCCGGCATCTGCATCCTTGCGATGTGTTTGACCGGCGTTGCGCACCAGCACCAATCTGACAGGTACACATTGATCTCGGGCGTTGTGTCACTTCTCCTCTGGACGTGGGTGGTTTTCTTCTTATCCAATCCCATGCTTTACCCCCATCCCGTCGCTGGCATACAGCACATGCTTGACATGAGCAGAATAGCGGCCTCAGGCGAGTTCGCTCCGCTCCCGACGCTGGCATCGCGCATCAGCGCAGTCTGGACGAGTCTCGGCGACGGTGGAGGTATCGGCAGCGGCGGCTTGCCTGGCAGTCGGCTCTGGCTGATCATTGGCGCTATCTTCCTGGCTCGCGCATTCCTGCAACGGCGACAGGAAGCGCGCTTTTCGGCGCTGTCGGTCATAGCGCTTTGGGGAGGCATCAGTTTTGTGGGCATCACGCTCTGGATTCCTCAGAATGTGAACCGCTACTACCTGCCATTAGCGCCGATCGCCGCACTGCTCCAGGCATATGGCATCATTGAAATCATCAATGTTTATCGGGGTAGTCTGCTTTCTATTTACTCCAAAATTGGTTTCTCTCTAGGACTTGTGTTAATTTCCGTCGCAATAAACTATTACGAAACAACCTATCCTGCTGCAATAAATTCTTACGAAATAAATCACCGCTTTTACCCTGCTGCCGAACTCCCTTCCCAACTCGGGAGAGTCATTGGTAGCAGCAGAGAGATTACCAACGATATGAAAGCCTCTGGTTTCTTGAGTTACGGTCCGTATGCCAACTTGCCACCAGGCAGCTATGTTGCCATATTTGAATACAAGAGCGATGCACGTTCTGACACAAGCATTGGATTGGTTGATGTTACCGCCGACATGGGAAGGACGGTGATAACACAGCAAAAGGTGTACGGAACGAATGGGTCTCCGAGTTCTATTGAAATTCCATTTATCCTCCAAGAGAGACAGAAGATTGAAGTCAGGTTTTGGTATGACGGAAATGGAACAGGGTCTACTTCTCTGCGAAGCCTTACCATTCGTCCCAGATAGACGTCGTCAGGGTTGATGCTGGTACGTCTGATCGAGGAACTGGCGGAACCGGCGAGCGCGCCGCAAACTGAACAACCTGCGCCGCAAACAGCGTCGCCAAGAGTGCTGTAGGACATTCTTCCACATGCTGCTCGCTCGTGATCTGCAGGACAAGCCAATGACAACCAGTCGTTTCACCATTATTGCGGCTTCCGCCGTCGCCCTGATCATTCTTGCGCTTCTCGCATCGGGGCTGACGTATCCTGTCCAACCGATCACCCCCGCCGGTCTCGCCGAAGCGGACGGCTTCTGGTCGCTTGAGTTCAACAACGAGCGATCCTATCGCTGGACAAACGGGCATGCGCGCTTCCATCTTCCGGGTTTTGAAACCGCTTCGTCACTTTATGTGACGCTGACCCTTACTGCCCCCCAGTATCCCGGTGCGCGTCCCGTTGCAGCCCGGCTCCAGGTTGACGACTCGGCGCCTTTCCACTTCACCGTCGCGCCGGAGTGGCGCCGCTATCACATCCTCGCTGCGGTAACCGCACCACGCTGGCGCACGCCAGTGGTGCAACTTACCACCGCTACCTGGACGCCTGGCGTCCACGACCGCAGACAACTGGGGATTGCAGTAAGTGAAGGCGCCGTGCAGCGTCTTGGTTCTCCGCGCCTTCTTGCTGCCGTTGAGCGCGGATTGTTCCTGGCGGCGCTTGTTGCGCTGTTCTCGGTCATCGTGCGTCGTCCGCAACCCTACGGCGGGATGCTTGCGGCGATTGCGGTCGTTGCGCTGGGGATGCTCGGCGCGTGGACGCCTGCGCGTCTCGTGCAGATGCTGCCGACGAACTGGTCGCTGGCGGGCGAGATGCTCGCAGCCGCAGCCGCAGTGGAAGCAGTGCGTTTGAGGCGACGGATGCCCCCCTATCTCCTGCCGGTCGTTGCCGTAACAGTCGCCGGAACCGGCACCCTGCTGGTTGCCGCGCCGGGATGGGTCATTGCCGGCGCCGTCTTCCTCATCTGCGGCGCGTGGTTATCCGCGCTCGCGCCCGGTCGCTCGTCCGGCGTTCGTCCGGCAGCGCCATCGTCCATACCTTCCCCCAATCCCTGGCAGCACGTCGCTCTTGGGAGCATCGTCACCATTGCGCTTGTGAGCATACTTGTCCCCGGAATAGCAGATACAGAGAGCCGCTATCATGTCGATGAGAGCTACTGGGTTTCAGTGAGTGTCCAGGCATTCCGCACTGCATTTATCGAGCGCGATCTGGATCATCCATTCTGGTTCGATTATGCCTCGCTCCACATTTTGCGACATCCGCAGATCAGCAAATATATCATCGGCGCCGGAGCATACCTGGCCGGGTATCACGATGTGCCGATGCTGCTGTATAACTTCAGGCAAGACCTGGCGTGGAACAAGGCGCACGGACGGGTCTTGCCGCCGGAGATTATCGGCGCAGCGCGCTTCTCCGTTGCGCTCACCGGCGCGCTGTGCGGGGCGTTCCTCTACTGGCTCGGCGTCCAGGTCGCCGGACCTGTCACCGGCATCCTCGCCGTCGTTTTGTTTATTGCAACGCCGGTTGTATGGGATTACGCCCGCTTCGCTATGCTGGACATCCCTGCGCTGATGTTCGGACTGCTTGCGCTGAATCTGGGTATCCGCGCAGTGACCGCTCTGCGCACGGGGTCCGCCAACGCTGGCGCGTGGATTGCAGCCTGCGGCGCCGCCTGCGGCGCTGCCGTCGGCGCCAAACTGAATGCGTTGCTTATCCCCGGCATCTGCGTGCTTGCGATTGGTTTGACCAGCGTTGCGCACCAGCACCAATCTGACAGGTACACATTGATCTCGGGCGTTGTGTCACTTCTCCTCTGGACGTGGGTGGTTTTCTTCTTATCCAATCCTGGGCTTTACTCTCATCCTGTCGCTGGCATACAGCATATGCTTGACATGAGCAGGATAGTGGCTTCAGGCGAGTTCGCTCCGCTCCCGACGCTGGCATCGCGCATCAGCGCAGTCTGGACAAGTCTCGGCGATGGTGGATATATCGGCAGCGGCGGCTTGCCTGGCAGTCGGCTCTGGCTGATCATTGGCGCTATCTCCCTGACTCGCGCGTTGCTGCAACGGCAACCGGGAGCACACCTTTCGGCGCTGTCAGTCATAGCGCTTTGGGGAGGCGTCAGTTTTGTGGGCATCACGCTCTGGATTTCTCAGAATGCAGATCGCTACTACCTGCCATTAGCGCCGATCGTCGCATTGCTTCAGGCATATGGCATCATTGAAATCATCAATGTTTATCGGGGTAGTCTGCTTTCTATTTATTCCAAAATCGGTTTCTCTCTAGGAATTGTGTTACTTTCTGTTGCGATGAATTATTATGATACAACTCACCATTTTTATCCTGCTTCTCATCTTCCTTCTCAAATATGGCAAGTCAGCGGTCTCAGCAGAGAAATCACCGATGATACGAAAGAATCCGGTTTCTTGAGTTACGGTCCGTATGTCACTTTGCCGCCAGGCGGCTATATTGCCATATTTGAATACAAGAGTGATGCACGTTCTGACACAAGTATTGGATTTGTTGATGTTGCCACTGACAAGGGAAGGACGGTGATTACTCAGCAAGAGGTGTATGGAACGAACGGTTCTCCGAGTTATATTGAAATTTCATTCAGCATTCAAGAGAGACAGGAGATTGAAGTCAGGTTTTGGTATAATGGAAATGGAACAGGGTCTACTTCTCTGCGAAGCCTCACTATTCGTCCCAGATAGACGTCGTCAGGGTTGCTGCTGCTCACGGCGCCGAATACATTGAACGCCCCTGCGTCGGTTCGGCGTCTCGCTGATTGTTGCAGCGACCAAATAGCATGCGTATTGTCTTTCTCTGCACGTCCAGTCTTGATTATCCGTCGCCGCGCGGACGCTGGCTGCCACTGGCGCGCTATCTGGCGCGGGCGGGGCATGAGCCGCATCTGCTGATGCTGCATCCAACCTTCGACCGGTTGCGCAGACGGCGCTTCGTGATCGAGGGGGTGCATTGTGCGTATGTCGGTCAGATGCATGTGTATGGTTTGCCCGGTGAGCGACGGCATTTCAGTGCATCAGAACTGGCTGCCGTCTCTCTGCGCGGGGCGCTGGCGCTGGCGCTGGCAACGGTCCGATTGCGCCCCGACGTTATCCACGTTGCGAAGCCGCAGCCGATCAATGGGCTTGCCGGGGTGCTGGCGGCGCAAAGCGGGGGTGCACTGTATGTTGATTGCGATGACTACGAAGCCGAGGCGAATCGTTTCGGCAGCGCATGGCAGCAACGAGTAGTAGCGTGGTGGGAAGATCAGTTGCCGCGCATGGCGCGCGGGGTGAGTGTCAATACCCGCTTCCTCTATAACCGCCTGCATCGTCTGGGCATCCCTGAACAACGGCTACGCTACGTTCCAAATGGAGTAGACATAGAACGCTGCGAGCCGCATGATGCACGCCGGGTCAGAGCGTTGCGCGCTGCGCTTGGACTGACCGACAACCCGACGGCAGTCTATCTTGGAGCGATCAGCGCTGTCGCGCACGGTGTGCATCTGCTGATCGATGCCTGGACGCTCCTCCGCGAACGGATGCCGTCTGCTCGCCTGGTGATCATCGGCGATGGCGATGATCGTCCGGCACTGATGACCTATGCCCGGATGCGTGGTCTGCAGCAGACGGTCATCTGGGCAGGTCGTGTCCCTGCTGAAGCCGCTCCGGTGTGGCTGGCAGTCGGTGACTGCTCGGTTGACCCGGTGGACGATACCCCTGCCGCAGCAGCGCGTTCGCCGCTCAAGATCGTCGAGAGCATGGCGGCAGGCGTGCCAGTTGTAACCGGTGATGTCGGCGACCGGCGCGATATGCTTGGATGCAATGCCGGGTTGATCGTCTCCCCTGGCGATCCGCACGCGCTGGCGGACGGAATTGCGACGCTGCTGAGCGACTCTGCGCGACGCGCTCGTCTGGCGCGAGGGGCGCGTGCACGGGCGGAGAGGTACCGCTGGGATCGTCTTGCGGAGGTCTGGCAAACCCTCTACGAGATCAGTGCATAACAGGAGCGGGGTGTGCTATACTGCGACGGAGACGGCGCCTGTTGATGCATGTGCTGGTTCGCGTCGCCGCTCGTCGCTGAGGAGTGCGTGTGCGTTTTCTGCGACAGGTCGGTTTGATCTGGACTGCCGCCCTGCTGGTCGTTGTTCTGGCGTCTCTGGCGCTGCCTGGAGCGCGCTTTCTTCTTCTCCCCTGGCTCTCCGACTCGCCTGTGGTTGTGGCGGTCTCGCCGCCTGATGGGGCGCGTGATGTTTCGCCGCGCACAGCGTTGATCATTCAGTTCAACACGCCGATGAATCCGCCCGGCGTCGAACGTGCGTTGCGCATCGAACCCGAGAGCGACGTCGTCTACGCCTGGGATGATTCGCGTACAACGCTGACTGTCACACCAACGAAGACGCTCCAGGCAGGCATGCGTTATCGGGTCAGCATCGATGAGACGGCGCTGAGCCGGTTCTTCCGCCCGCTGGAGGAACCGTTCGTTTTCACATTCGAAACAGCGCCGCCGCCAGCGGTGACTTCTCTGTGGCCCCGTGATGGCAGCGTTGAGGTTCCTGTCGATACGCTCATCAGTGTGCGGTTCAGCCGATCCATTGTTCCTCCCGACCGGCTTGCCGTTCCTGAATTGTCACCTGCGTTCCGCACCGATCCGCCGGTTTCCGGCAGTGTTGTCTGGATCGATCCTGCCACGCTTCTCTTTCGCCCGGATCAACCGCTTCGTCCCGGTGTTCGTTATACCTGCTCGCTATCGCCTGATCTGACCGATCAGAGCGGTACGCCGCTTGGTCGCGCCTATTCCTGGTCGTTCACCACGCTGGCGCCAACCGTGCTCAGTGTGTCGCCGCCGCCAAATGCGCGTCAGGTTGCGCTCCGCGAGCCGCTGCGCATCGTTTTCTCGCAGCCGGTCGATCGGCAGGCGCTCGAAGCGGCGCTGTCGGTGACACCGCCGATGCCCGGCGCTCTCGAGGACGCCGTGTTGCCCGACGGAACGCAGGTTGTCACGTACACCCCGACTGCTGAATGGCAGGCTGGCGTTGTGTATACGATTGCCCTTCCAGAAAAGACGGCGGATGGAAGTCCGCTGCTGGTAAAGCCGTATCGATGGAGTTTTATGACGGCGCCAAAGCCAGCGCTGATCGGAAGGTTCCCCGGTGAGGGTCAACTGCTTCCGCCGGGAGGCAGTGTGCGGTTGATCTTCAGCACCCCAATCGATGCTGGCGCCCTGCGCGACAATCTGCGCGTCGAACCGCCGGTTGCACATCTGCGGGTCGTCACGAACGACGGTGAAGCGCGCATTGATGCGCAACTTCAGGCTGCCACCCTGTATACGATAACAATACCGGCTTCGCTTTCAGATCGCGCCGGTGTTGCGCTGGAGCGTGACTATCAGGTTCGCTTTTTTACCGCACCGGCTGCACCATCGCTCACGCTGCCGGAAGCGAATGGTCGCGTTATACGGTCGCTCCCTGATCGAGCGATTGACCTGCTGACGCGGCGGACGAACCTCTCGGAATTGCGGTTGACGCTCTATCCGCTCGATGAGGCGACGTTGTTGCGTGCGTTGAGTTTCAGCGATGCCGAGTGGACGTCGTTCGAGCCGGCGCGCTATGGTCTGTCACCTTTGCGTTTCTGGACACAGCCGCTGACCGATCCGCTCAATACAGTCGTCGAAGAGCGAGTGACGGTGACCCTCGATGGTGGCGCGCCGCTGCCGCCGGGTTTCTACTTCCTGCGCATACGCTCGCCTGAGCGTGCTGGCGCTGGCGTTCTCCTGGCGGTGTCGCGTGTCACGCTCTCGTTTCAGGTCGTCGGACAGCGCGCCATCGTATGGGTGACGGACATCGCCAGTACATCGGTCATTTCCGACACGCCGCTGGCGCTCTACCGGCAGGGAACACTGATCGCCGTCGGACGCAGTGATGAGCGCGGGGTGTGGGAAACCGATCTGTCTGGCGTCAATCCGCGCGATCTTGTCGCTGTTGCTACGCTTCTGCCCGCCTTCGCCACACCGGAGGCGCCGGTGCAATCGGCGCCTGCGCCACGCCTGCGAGTCATCCTGGCGACGGATCGATCCATCTACTCTCCGGGCGAATCGGTGGCGATCCGTGGCTTCATTCGCCAGGAGGGATCACAGGCATTCGAGATTCCTGATCCGGGACAGTCGCTGGACCTCGACATCCAGGGTCCGTCGGGTGTCCGCCTGCGAAAGCGGATTGTTCTCGATGCCTCAGGAATGATCGACGCGACGCTGGCGCTTCCCGCCAATGCGCCGTCTGGCGTCTATCGCCTCTTCACTCCTCGCGATGAGCGTGCGGCGCTCCAATTTTATGTGCATCCGCCTTCGTCGCCATTACGTGCGTCAATCACGCGCATAACGCAGGATCAGGTCGTCGTCTCTGTCCGTACACCGGAAGATCTTCCGATTGCAGGCGCAACGATTACCTGGACAATCGATCCAGAACCGATACTGCTGCCGGTCAGGGATGACTTCGTGTTCAGCCGACCGGAAACGCCGCTTGCATCTCTGTCAGGTGTCGGCGTCACTAATGAACAGGGTATGCTGACACTCGCGCTCCCTTCAGACTGGTATCACGTTCGCATCCAGGCGCAGATTGTCGAAGCTGGCGGACTGGCGGCGACGCTTGATCGAACGATCTATACAGCACCCGCACCGGCAGTCGGTCTGCGGGCTGCGACATCGCTCGTGGGTGCAGGAGGTCAGACAAGCGTCGAGGTGGTGACCCTGGCGGGCGATCAACCGCTTGCCGCGCAGCGCGTGCAGATCGATGCAGTGCGGCTCAACGGCGAGACTGCCAGTGATATGGGCGTGTCGCCATCCGAATGGCAACTCCTGAGTCGTGTGATCACCACCGATAACGATGGACGGGCGACATTCGCTGTGTCGCTTCCTGAACCGGGGGTATACCGGGTTCGTGCAGCGCTGGTCGGCGGCGGTCTGGCGTCTCCGCCGACCGATATTGTTCTGCGTGCGTATCAGCCCGGTTTTACTGCCTGGAGCGAACCTCGCACCAGCGTGTCGCTGGTTGCTGATCGCGCGCGGTATCAACCTGGCGATACGGCATTGCTTTTGCCGCTGGCGCCGATCCCGGAAGGTCTGGCATTGCTGACGGTTCAACGGGCGTCAGGGGATGTTGTGACCGAACTTCGCACTGTGCGCGCTGGAGAACCGCTGACGCTCACGTTGACCCCCGCCGATGCGCCGGTTGTCCGGGTTACGTTGACGTCTGGGGTGCAGTCGCCAGCGTATCGGCGGTTACAGGTCGATGTGCCGGTGACTGCGATCACTCCATCGCTCCTGGCGACAGTGACGACCGATGCACAGACGTATGATCCGGGAGCAACCGCAGCGCTGACGATCACCGTTACGGATGCGCGTGGCGCTCCAGTGTCTGCGGATGTGCTGGTGCGAATTACGGCAGGCGATGATGATCGGCAGGAACCCGTCGTCTGGCGCACCGGGCGAACGGACAGGAACGGCGTGATCCGCTTCGATGCACCGTTGCCCCAGACCCCAGGCACACATGAGGTGCGGGTATGGGTTGCGGGTGAACGTGGCTTTGGTGTAACCGGAGCTGCGTTGCAGGCAAGGCAACCAATTGTTGGGCAGATTGTTGCGCCACAGTTCGCGCGCGCCGGGGATCGGTTCGTTGTCGGCGTGCGTCTCACCACGCAAGAGGATGTCCCGCGTCAGACGCGCATCACAATGCGGATGCCAGATGGAACCGCCGTTGTGCAGACAACCGCAGTTCCCACAGAAGGCGCTGCGTTAGCGACGTTCACGGTGCAGGCGCCGTCATCTGGCGCTGCCATGGCGGTGCAGGCGATTGTCGAGGCCGATGACGCTTTCAGTGAGACACTGCGAACTGATCTGTCTGTGTTACCGCCAGCGACGACGGTGCTCAGCACAGGCAGCGCGCTTGTGACCGACCGGTTCGAGGCGGCGATACCGGCGCCCCAGGCAAGGTGGGGAAGCCTGGATATCGCCGTTGCGCCCTCCCTGGACGCGCTGGCGCTTGAACAGGCGCGCGCGCTTGCCGCACTGGCGGATCGCCACGCGCTCGACAATGTGGCGATCATTCTGATGGCGGCATCACTGGCGGATGCTCGCCAGGAAACACAGATAGCGGTCGATCATCTGGCGAAATTGCAGGCAGCCGATGGCGGATGGACATGGAAGCGGCAGGGATCTTCGAGTCCGGTCGTTACCGCAGCGACGCTTGAGGTGCTCGCCAGGGCGAAGGAGTCTGGTTTTGCCGTTCCGGATACAACACTGGAACGCGCAATCAACCTGGCATCCCGACTGGCGAATGATCCCGTCCTTTCGCTCGAAACGCGCATCTGCCTGAGTTATGCGCTGACGCAGCTTGACGCTCCTGTCCCGCGCGAATGGGACGAAAACGCTTTGAATGCGTCCGGGCTGGCGTGTCGCCTGTTGATGCTGCCGCCGGATCAGGCGCGCATCGACCCTGCGCTTCCCCGTCTGATCAGTCTGGCGCAACGCACACAGACGGAAGCGTGGTGGACGGCGCCAGACGGCGGCGCATTCCCGCACGATGATGTTGCAACGACTGCAATTGCAGCGCGTGCAGTTCACCACGCATCACCGCGGCATCCGCTGACTGCTAATGCCGCGCGCTGGCTGATCAGCCGTATGACGCCAGCGGGATGGGGCGACGCATATACAACGGCGCGCGTGGTGCAGGCATTGCGCGCGATTGCGCCTGCCAGCACACCGGCGACCGTTGCGATGACGCTCAACGGTGCGCCTGTCGTAGCACCTGCCGCGCCTGACGCTGTGTTACGGATCGTTCCTATTCCTCTCAGCGATCTGCGCCCGGTCAACACGCTCGTGGTGACCGGCGATGGCAACCCGGCGCTCGTTGCCTGGCAGGTGACCTCTGCGGATCACGCAGCGCTTCCTGCGGAAGGCGTCGGTCTGATCCGCGAGTTTCTCGATCCGCAAACCGGCGTTCTGCTGGATCCGGCGCGTCTCCGGGTTGGACAACTGATCAAAGTACGACTGACCTGTGTTGCTCACACCGAGCGACATTTTGTGACACTGCGCGATGCGTTCCCTGCCGGATTCGTGCCGGTCGATGCTGGATCGAGTCCGGTGTTTCGTCAAATCGATCTGTTTTCAGACCGGATCGAACTAGCGGTCGAGGCGCTTGCACCCGGCATCTATCAATACACCTATCTGGTGCGCGCGGTAACGCCGGGATCGTATGCTGTTCCGCCGCCGGAACTGATCCTGCCCGGCGCTCGCGCGCTGACCGGAACCGCCACAACGACCGTCGTGCAAATTGTGGCGCCGTAGCAGACGCGTCTCCCCCCCGCTTCCGTGAATGGTATAATTGGCGCGTTATGCGCTCAACATCACTGTTTCGCATCGGTCATATCCTGCCGGTTCTTGTTATCGTCGCACTGATCGCGCCTGCGGTCACGCCGCCGTCCGAGTCTTCGCTCGCGGTCGCGGAAACGCCGCGTCTGATGTCGAACGACTCTCCCTTCGGGATCAACTCACATCTGGCAACCCGCTACTGGGATCCCGCCTCGATGTCCATCCCGGCAGATGTCGTGGCGCGTCTGGGGGTCGGTTGGGCGCGCGAAGATGTCCACTGGTTTCGCATTCAGCCAACACCCGATGCGCCCTACGACTGGACGTACACCGATGAAGCGGTACGCGCACTCAGTCGGCGCGGCGTGAATATTCTCGGCGTCATCGGGCATCCGCCCGGCTGGGCGACACCATTCCCCGGTGATGCGCCGCACGGCGTTTCGTTCTATGCCCCCGATCCGCAGCGGTTTGCCGCCTTCGCCGCCGCTGTCGCGCAACGGTACCGCAACTACATCTCTCACTGGGAGATCTGGAACGAGCCGGATAATCCGCTCTTCTGGAAACCCGCCCCCGACCCCGCAGCATACGCAACGCTGCTGCGCCTGTCGGCTGCTGCGATCCGCTCGGTCAACCCGCAGGCAACCATCCTGATCGGCGGGGTGTACTCGTTCGAGCCATCCTTTTTGCGTCAGGTAGCGGAAGCCGGCGCCTGGTCGAGTTTTGACATTCTCGCCATTCATCCCTATGTCAGCCCAAGCGCGCCTGAGATCGGGAACCTGATCGCCGGGGTTGAAGCGGCGCGCGCCGTCGCCGAACGGTACGGCGCGCGTCCGATCTGGGTCACCGAGATCGGATGGTCGAGCGGGCGCGGCGACCGCGATCCGGTCGGCGTGGTCAACGAGCAGGATCAGGCAAACTTTCTGGTGCGGGCGACCCTGCTCCTCTGGCGCGCCGGGGTCGAAAAAATCTTCTGGTACACCCTCAAGGATGATCCCGGCAATCCCTATGGACTGGTCGATTTCGGATCTGGCTACTTCGACTACAGCCGCCTGAAGCCGTCGTTTACGGCATACCGGGTCATGACGGAATATCTCGCCGGTGCAGAACTGGTGGTGGTACGCGACCTGTTCGACCGATCATCGGTGATCGATTTCGAGAACTTTGGTTCCTGGCGACGCGGCGATCAGACCTATGGCGACTTCGCGCCGACCGGCGAACGGATGCGCAGCGGGCGCGGCGCTGCACAACTCCGCTATTTCTTCCCTTCCCGCGCAAATGAGTACGTCGTTTTCCGGCGCGAACGTCCCATACCTGTTCCTGATGGCACATATGCGTTAGGTGTATGGGTCTATGGCGATGGCTCCGGGAACACGCTGAAAGTCTGGATCCGCGATGCTGAGGGAGAAGTGTTGCAGTTTGCCCTGGGCGCGGTCGGACCACCCGGATGGCGCATTCTGGAAGCGCCGATCGGCGGAACTGTGCCACCCTGGGATCGGATCAGTGGCGATGGCAACGGACGGATCGACGCTCCGGCGCGACTCGACGCAATCGTGCTTGATGATGCCCCTGATGCGTTCGTCGGCGGCGGAACGATCTACCTGGACGACATGTTCGCCATCAGCGGACCGGAAGCCTACGATGCGCAGTTCCGGCGCGGCGACATCGCCATCGATGTCTTGTGGGCGCCTGCGCCGGTACGCGCCAGCATCAGCACCAGTGCATCCACTGCCGCGCTGATCACACGCGACGGCGCCACAGCGACGATTGTCGCCAGCGATGGGCGCCTGGTCATTGATCTCGGTCCGGCGCCGGTGTATGTGGTTCACCGGCGCTGAAGGACGGGCGTCAGGCAGAGGTCGCCAGCATATTCGCCTTCACCGCCCGACGCTACTTCCGCAGGCGCGGATCGAGTGCATCGCGCAATCCATCGCCAACGAACGAGAAACTGAGCATGATCAGGGCGATCATCAGCGTGGGCAGCAACCCCATATGCCAGTAGACACGAATATATGCTGAGGAGACGCCAACCATTTTACCAAGGCTTGCAGTCGGTTCATCAATGCCGAGACCGAGGAAACTCAGCCCCGCTTCGGTAAAAATGGCAGTCGGGATGCCCAGGGTTACCGCGATGATGAGCGGAGTAAGCGCGTTGGGGAGCAGATGCCGCCAGGCTATCTGCCACGATGGAACGCCGATAGCGCGGGCGGCTTCGATAAACTCTTTTTCGCGCAGCGAAAAGAGTTGCGCGCGTGTCAGGCGACAGATATCCACCCAGCCGATCAGGGCGATCGCCAGGATAACATTGAACATACCGCTGCCAAAGATCGAAATCAGGAAAAGGGCGAACAGCAACTGCGGGATAGCGGTGAACAGTTCGACAACCCGCATGACGAAGAAATCGACCCATCCCCCCAGGAATCCCGCGCTCAGCCCCAGTGCAGCCCCAATAACCAGCGCAATCGCCTGCACCGATATGCCAACGATCAGCGAGGTGCGGACGCCGTGGATCAGCCGTTTCAGCATATCGCGCCCGACATCGTCAGTCCCCAGGATGTATCCCGCCTCTCCGGGAAACTTGCGCGCATCGATAGGGCGGGCAAAATTGGGTTGTGGCGCCAGAACATCGGCGAACACAGCCAGAAATACCAGGAACCCGACGACGATCAACGCCCCCATCGCCAGTTTGTTCTTCGAGAAGCGAATGGCGGCATCGCGCCAGAGGTTGCTCGGAGGGCGAGCGATGATCGGGTCAACAGCAGTGACAGCATCCTTTGTCGCAATTGCGCTCATAGCACTCTCTGACAGTAGTTCATGGCGCTACGTTAGTTTCACGCGCGGATCGATCAGGGTGTACAACAGGTCGGTAAGCAGATAGACAATACCCCACAGGGCTGCAATCAGCAGCGTCAACGCCATGATCATCGGATAATCCCGGTCGAGAACGCTCTCGACAAAGAATTTGCCCAGACCCGGCACGCGAAACATCGTCTCGACGAAGATCGTGCCGGTGATCAGATCGGGAATGCGCGGACCCAGCACGGTAATAATCGGAATGAGCGCATTCTTGACGGCGTGGCGCATCACGACCATCCGCTCAGCCAACCCTTTGGCGCGTGCAGTGCGAATATAATCCGCCGTGAAAACATCGACCAGACTGGCGCGGGTGTAGCGCGTGGCGATCCCCATAGGTCCCAACCCAAGGGCAATCATCGGCATAATGATCTGACGCCAGTCATCGCCCCATCCGCCAATCGGCAGCCATTGAAGTTCGACCGCAAACACCAGGATCAGCCAGAGCGCAATCACAAAATTGGGCACGGTGAGACCAAGGGTTGCAAGAAACGTGGCGACATAATCGACAATCGTATTCTGACGGATGGCAGCGAGAATCCCGATCAGGATGCCGCTCCCAAGCGCCACGATGACGGTGACGCCGCCAAGGGTGATGCTGATGGGCCAGGTGCGCCCGATGACCTGGGCGACGGTTTCGCTTGGGCTTGAGAACGAATAGCCGAAATCGCCGCGTAGCGCATTTGAAATATAGTTAATATACTGAATATGGAGCGGTTGATCAAGACCGTATTTGCGAAGAATGTTCGCTTTAGCCGCCGGCGGCAGCGGCATATTCGGCTCGTCGAACGGTCCTCCGGGAGTTGAATGCATGAGTAAAAACGCGACGACCGACACGAGAAAGAAGACGAATGCCAGCCCTGCCAGACGCTTCAGAATGTAGGCAACCATGAGCAACTCCGTAAGAGGTGAGAGGCAGGGAAAGGTTGCATGGCGACGCTCCCCGACCCCTCACCCCCGTTCTGACCCGCTTATCTCGGAGGCGCTTTCCGATACTTCGTGACCTCGTTGCTCATATACATGGTTTGCAACGAGTCGCTCATTGATGTGAAGCCGGGCCACTGCAAACCGGAGAAACCGGCGATATTCGGCTCGAAGCACTCACCGACGACATAGGGCTTATAGATGTCGGCGACGGTACGGTGGTAGATGAAGACCGCTGGCGCTTCTTCGCACAGCAATCGCTCCGCATCCTGGAACACCTTGATACGATTTGGATCGGTGCTCTCCGACGCCGACAGCACCATCTCGTCGAATTTCTTGTTGAACCAGTTGTGGCGACCCGTGCTGAGCCAGACGCCGAGCATGTTCGACGGGTCGAGGAAGTCGATGCCATATGACACCATGCCGAACTGGATCTGAGTCGGCTTGGCATTGAGCGCATCCATGAAGGTCTTGAAGTCCTTGTTTGAGACCTCGACTTCGATGCCGTACTCCTGGGTGATGGCTGCGGCAATTGCTGCGGCGAGCGCCTGGCGGATCTGCGGCTCATTGCGCAGCCACAGGGTCAATTTGGGGAACCCTTTGCCGCCTTCGTAGCCAGCTTCCTTGAGCAGTGCGCGCCCAAGTTCAGGGTCGTAGCGCTGAATATCCTTCAACCCCTCTGAGTTCGATGCCGGGAAACCGGGCATCAGGAAGGAGTATGCCGGGATGCCCTGTGTTGGCGTGATGATCGTCTTGATCAGCGTATCGCGGTCGACGATATGGCTGAACGCCTGGCGCACGCGCACATCGTTGAACGGCGGATTCTGGCAGTCGAAGAAGAGGTAATCGGTGCGGAAGTCGCCAGCGGTCAGACGCACCTGCTTCGAGAGTTCGGGGTCTCTGGCGATGATCTCGTTGTCGGCTGTTTGCAGTTGCTCACCGGTCACGCGGTCAACTTCGCCCGCCTGGTATCCGGCGAACATGGCTTCGGGGCGTGCCGCAATCTGAACGACGCGCTCAATCCGCGGACGGTTCGTGCCTTTGTAGGTCGGGTTGATCTCGAACACCACCCGTTCGCGCGGCTTGAACTCTTTCAGAATGTACGGTCCGCACGAAATGGTCTTCTCCGGGTCTGCCGTGTAGAGACCGGAGCCGTACTCTTTCAGTTTCGCGGCGCTGAGCACTTCGCTGTAGACCAGTTTGGCGGGCAGGAAGGGCGCTGGCGTTTCAGTTTCGATCACCAGGGTGTGCTTATCTTTCGCTGTGACGCCAAGCTCTTCCAGCGGCAGTTCGCCAGCAACGCACTTGTCCCAGTTCTTGATCGCTCCCGGCGCACTGTAGTACCAGGCGAAGTCCCAGGCATGCTGCGGGTCGGCAGCGTAGCGGAAGGTTGCCACAAAGTCCTCTGCCGTCACCGGTGTGCCATCGCTCCAGACCAGATTGGGGTCCAGGTTGAACGTCCAGACCTTGCCGGTCTCATCGGACGACCACGAGAGCGCGGCAGCCGGTTGCACCTGGAAGTCCTTGTTCAGGCGCACGAGGGTATCGCCGGTCAGGTTGGTGATGCTGCCGAAGCCTCCCGACTTGTAGATCGTTTCCATCTGGTTAGGGCTGGTGAAGTCGGCGGTGATATCGAAGTAGACGACGAAGGTCTGATGTTCGAGCGGGGCGGCGTTCTCCGGCAGGGTGACGCCGAGCGAGTTCGTGACGGTGCCCGCCGGTGCAGCAGTTGGTGCGGGGGCGGCGGTTGGCGGCGGCGTTGGTTGAACCGGCGCAAGGGTTGGCGCCGTCGTTGGCGGGGGAAGCGTCGCTGGCGGCTGGGTTGGTGCGGTTGCGCCGCCGCCGCCACAGGCGGCAAGCGCCGCTGACCCGATGCCGATAGCTGCGGCGCGCAGAAACGTGCGTCGGTTCAGTCGTGCTTTTCTGTCGTGTGTCATGCGCTGGTGTTCCTTTCCGTGTCCTTGTTGAAGGCGGAGAATCTATCACGCACACGCGCTTGCGTGTTGCGCTTCCTCAGTGCGTCGCCGGTGGCATGGCAGCGTTCGTGCATAGGAACAGGTTGGTTCTGCGCAATAGTTATAGATACGGTCAAGCCGCGCCTGTGCAGCGCTATGGTGGCTTCCTGGACACCCACGGCAGGTTCGCGATGACAATCGTTGTCGGGAATCATTCACCAGAAGCGAAGAGTGGAGAAATCATAACACTACCTGAATCGCTTGTCAATGTTTGGTTAAGTCCGAAACGCTGCGCACGCGCCTGGTTCACCTTTTCCCGATCATTCCCCAATTGTGGTACACTTCCCCCATCGGATGTTATCGGGCATTCTGGCTTCATCGATTGGGAACAGTATGAGCACGCACGGATATTATCGCTGGCCAACCATTCATGACGACACCGTTGTCTTTGTTTGTGAAGATGATCTCTGGTTGGTTGCCGCATCGGGCGGCGTGGCACGACGGTTGACCGCGAACCCTGGCAGTGTGCAGTCGCCAGCGCTCTCCCCCGATGGTACATTGCTGGCATTTGTCGGACGCGATGAGGGTCCGGGGGAAGTCTTTGTGATGCTGGCAGTGGGCGGTGAAGCGCGTCGGCTGACGTTTCTCGGTGAAACAATGCGCGTATGCGGATGGAGTCGCAATGGGCGCGATATTCTGTTTGCCAGTTCTGCGCATTCACCGTTTTCGCGATCTCCCCTGCTGTACGCTGTCGCTGCCGATGGCGGCGAGCCGCGCCTTCTTCCGACCGGTCCGGCGGTTCACGTGTCGTATGGACCAGACGGCGGCATGGTCATCGGGCGCAATGAGAGCGACCCGGCGCGCTGGAAGCGGTATCGCGGCGGACGCACCGGCGATGTGTGGATCGACCCGGATGGCAGCGGCGAGTGGCGGCGTCTGATCTCGCTCCCCGGCAATATCGCCATTCCGCTGTGGGTTGGCGACCGGATCTATTTTGTGTCCGATCACGAAGGCGTCGGAAATCTCTATTCATGCCTGCCGACCGGCGAGGACCTGCAACGCCATACCTGGCACCGCGAATACTATGCGCGTTTTCCGTCCACCGATGGACGGCGGATCGTCTACCATGCTGGCGCGGATCTCTACCTGTTTGATCCGGCAACGAATGGATCGCGCAAGATCGAGATCGAACTGCACAGCCCGCGAACGCAGCGAAAGCGTCGTTTTGTCGATCCGGCGCGTTTTCTTCAAAGTGTTGCACTGCATCCGGAGGGGCACTCGCTCGTCGCCGTCGTTCGCGGCAAGCCGTTTACATTCGGCAACTGGGAAGGGGCTGTGTTGCAGTACGGCGATCCTGGCGCAGTGCGCTATCGCCTGGCTGACTGGTTGCCCGACGGCAGGCGGATTGTGGTGGTAAGTGATGCCGCAGGCGAAGAGATGCTGGAAGTCCACCCGGTCACATTGGGCAATGGTCAGGTCGCTCCCAGAACGGACGTCGCGGATGTCCAGCCTGGAACGGGATCATCGACATTGCTGTTTGAGGAACCGGTGCGCCTGGACGGACTCGATATCGGTCGTCCTCTGACGCTCGCCGTCTCACCCAAAGCGCCGCTTGTCGCGCTTGCGAATAACCGGAATGAATTGCTGCTGGTCGATCTGAATGATCGCTCCGTGCGGCTGCTTGATCGCAGTCGATATGCCTCTATGCCCGGCATCGCCTGGTCGCCAGATGGACGCTGGCTTGCGTATGGCTTTTGGGAAACGGAGCAGACATCGGTTATTAAACTGTGCGAGATCGCCACCGGGACGATCACCCCGGTCACGCGACCGGTGCTGGTCGATCGATCTCCGGCGTTCGATCCAGAGGGAAAGTATCTCTATTTTATTTCATACCGCGATCTCGATCCGGTGCGTGATGATATTCATTTCGACCTGGGATTTCCCCGCGGTGCGCGTCCATTTCTGGTGACGTTGCGCGCCGATCTGCGTTCGCCGTTTGTGCCGGGTCCGCATCCGCTGGAACGACCGACGGCGAAGCCTGCTTCAGGTGAAGCGTCGTCGGGTCAGGAAGAAGCCACTGCTCCGAAAGAGGCGTCGTCCGAGAAAAGCGTCGTGATCGATCTCGAAGGCATCGCCGACCGGATTGTCGCGTTTCCCGTACCGGTTGGGCGGTATGGGCAGATCGCGGGGATACCGGGAAAGGCGCTCTTTACTGTTTTTCCAATCGAAGGCATGCTGAGTCAGGCGCACATGTCGGGCAGTGCGTCAGCGAGTCGCGGGCGTCTCGATGTCTACGATTTCGAGACCCTGAGTAGCGACACGTTGATCGATGGCGTCTCGCGCTTTGCCCTTTCACGCGATGCGAAGACGCTGATCTACCGTTCCGGCAATCGGGTGCGCGTTGTGAGAGCAGGCGAGAAACCGAAGGATAACAGCCCTGAGCCTGGACGGAAGAGCGGATGGATCGATCTCGCGCGCATCAAACTGCTGGTCTCGCCGCCGGCGGAGTGGAGGCAGATGTACCGCGAAGCCTGGCGTCTCCAGCGCGATCATTTCTGGACGCCGGATATGTCGGGAGTCAACTGGCTGGCGGTCTATCAGCGCTACCTGCCGTTGCTTGATCGGGTTGCAACGCGCGGCGAATTTTCCGATCTGCTGTGGGAGATGCAGGGCGAACTGGGAACATCGCATGCCTACGAATATGGTGGTGATTACCGTCCTGAGCCGCGCTACAGCCCAGGCAGACTGGGCGCAGATCTGCGCTACGACGCCGAAACCGACAGTTATGTGGTCGAGCGAGTGATCCGGGGTGATGTATGGGACGAGCGCGCCAGTTCGCCGCTGGCGCAGCCAGGGATCAACATCGTGCCCGGCGACCGCCTGATCGCAGTCGGCGGGCATCGGGTCGGGCGAAACGTATCGCCGCACGAATTGCTGATCAACCAGGCGGGCAGCGATGTGTTGTTGACCTTTATGAAGATGGACGGTACGCTTCGATCGGTGACCGTTAAGGCGCTCTACGACGAGAGTCGCGCGCGCTATCGGGAATGGGTCGAACGGAACCGGCAGATCGTCCACGACGCAACGCAGGGGCGCGTCGGGTATCTCCATATCCCCGATATGCAGGCACACGGGTATGCCGAGTTCCACCGCGGCTTTCTTGCCGGGGTGGTGTATGAAGGGTTGATCGTCGACCTGCGGTATAATACGGGCGGCTTCGTTTCGCCGTTAATCGTCGAAAAACTGGCGCGAAAGCGCCTCGGATACGGTGTTTCACGCTGGGGCGAACCCGAACCCTACCCGCCGGAGTCGGTAATGGGACCAATGGTGGCGATCATTAACGAAGCGGCCGGATCCGACGGCGATATCATCAGCCACGTGTTCAAAATGATGAAACTCGGTCCGCTGATCGGCAAGCGCACCTGGGGCGGGGTCATCGGCATCTATCCACGCGATACCCTGATCGACGGCGGTGTGACCACGCAACCGGAGTTTTCCTTCTGGTCGGCGGAGGCGGGCTGGCAACTGGAGAATCGCGGCGTTGAACCGGATATTGAAGTCGAAATGCGACCACAGGATTACGTTGCGGGCGTCGATCCGCAACTCGAGCGCGCGATTGCCGAAGTGCTGCGCCTGATGCAGGATCACGCGCCCAAACTTCCCGATTTCGGCGAACGACCACGCCTGCCCTTGCCGGAGGAACGTTGAGGGTTGAAGGTTGGAGCGTTGAGGGTTGGAACGTTGAACGTTGAAGGTTGGAGCGTTGAGGGTTGAAGGTTGAAGGTTGGAATGTTGCAGGTTACGGGTTGCAGGTTGAAGGTTGAACGTTAGAAGGTTGAAGGTTGAACGAACGTTAGAAGGTCGAGTTTTGCACGTTGAACCCGGTTCTCAGTTCTCGGTTCCTGGTTCTCAGTTCTCGGTTCCTGGTTCTCAGTTCTCGGTTCCTGGTTCCTGGTTCTCAGTTCTCGGTTCCTGGTTCTTGGTTCTCAGTTCTCAGTTCTCAGTTCTCGGTTCCTGGTTCTCGGTTCTCGGTTCCTGGTTCTCGGTTCCTGGTTCTTGGTTCTCGGTTCTCGGTTCTCCACATGCCAGGCATTTCATTTGATCGTGCAGTTGATTATTACGACGCCACCCGTGGCTATCCGCCGGGTGTGGCGGAGCGTCTCCGCGACGCGATCATTGCAGCCCTTGAACTGAGCCGGAGCGCACAGATACTGGAAGCTGGCGTCGGGACGGGACGTATCGCCATTCCATTCATCGAGGCAGGGTACTTCTACGCCGGAGTCGATCTCTCGCGTCGGATGATGGGGCAACTGCGTCGGAAACTCGATAGTCGAGTCCACCGTGTGCATCTGATATGCGGCGATGCGATGCACCTCCCCATAGCCGACTCAACCTTCGACGCCGTGGTGATGGTTCACGTGCTCCATCTGGTAGAAGACTGGCGCCAGGTGCTGAATGAAGCGCATCGTGCGCTACGACCAGGGGGAGCGATCGTGCTTGCCGACGAGGTACGTGGCGAATGTGACGGCGCGGATCACACGCCCCGCGCCCAGGTGCAACGCGCATGGTCCGCCATTCTTGATGAACTGAACGTGCCGCCGGATCAGCGCCGCGATGGTGCACCGCATGGTCTGGACGAACGCTTTCGGGATCATCTCCATGCGCTCGGAGCGACGGTTGAGCGTACAACGCTGATCACCTATCGCCAGCAACTGCAGACAGTCCGTGAGGTTGCACGCAGGTATCAGGAGCGGATGTACAGCAGTTGCTGGATACTGCCGGACCATATCCACGCTGAGGCGGCGCGACGCCTGCAACACTGGATCGATGAGCAGTGTCCCGATCCCGATACGCCGCGCGACGCACCGGCGCGGATCGATGCGATGATTGCGCGCCGGACATAGCCTGGAGGATCATCGCTGCGCGTCAACACCCCGGAATTCGGTTCCAGTAAAAAAACTGGAGGGTGCATCCCCTCCAGTCACCTCGTCCGGGAGGCTGCAACATTACCGCTTGCTGTGTTCGGCAGTATTGACGTGGAGAACCGCATACAGCGGGCAAAAACCGGTCACTGCGCTGAGAATCAGCAACACAGCGATAACGGTAAGCATAATCTGCCAGATGCCGGTCAGCCCAAAGAAGCCGAACAGAAACATCAACAAGCCGACGCCAAGACGAATGTCGCGGTCAAGGACGCTTTCATTGACAGGTAGCACGATGTCCCCCTTCTAGCATGTGGTGGATGAGCGGTAACCTTGTGCGGTTCATCACAAAGAACCGACAGCCCTAGTATACACACCGGAACGAACATGTTGTAAAATTCTTCACAATCCTGGGTGGTATTCTCTTAACCAAAAAAGGAAGGATCATGCACGACACCATCATTTTCACCCGTGGCGTTCCGCCAGCCGAAGCATTTCCAACCGCGCAGATCGCCGAATGTCTGGCGACGGCAGTCGAGACGGATGCGGCAGTCGTTCTCCAGTACGGTCACCAGCCCGGCTATGCACCGCTACGGGCGCTGCTCGCCGCCGACTACGGCGTGAAGGACAACGAAATCATGGTCGCCAATGGATCATTGCAGTTGCAGGATCTGCTGGCGGCGCATCTGGTGCGTCCAGGGACGACGGTGCTGACCGAACAGCCCAGTTACGACCGCGCCATTACGACGTTTCGCCGTCGTGGTGCGCGGGTGGTCGGTATTCCCCTCGAAGCCGATGGGCTTGACGTGGCGCGTCTCGAAGCCGAGGTCAAACGGCAGACCCCGGCATTCCTCTACACGGTTCCCGATTTCCAGAACCCGGCCGGGGTGACGACATCGCTGGAAAAGCGGCGCGCAATTCTGGACATCGCCGAACGGTATGGCTTCTGGGTGATCGAGGACATTCCGTATCGATTGCTGCGCTACCGTGGCGAGAGCGTGCCGATGATGCGCGCGATCAATCCCGGACGGGTGATCACCATCACATCGTTCAGCAAACTTCTCAGTCCTGGCATGCGCGTCGGCTATCTGGTGGCGCCGTCGTCGCTGGTGGCGGCGGTGACGAAGGAAGCGGAGAACACGTATCTTTCGCCGGTGCTCCCGACGCAGGCAGCAGTTGCAGAGTTTATCCGGCGCGGCTGGATGGCGCCGAACATCGAGCGGCTGAAAGAACTCTACCGCCCCCGCTGGGAAGCGATGATGAACGCGGTGCGGCGCTACCTGAGCGGCGTCGCCGCTTCCGAACCGGATGGCGGCTTCTTCATCAGCGTCACCCTGCCGGCTGATGCCAATACCCGCAACCTGGTTGCACGCGCGAAGGAGATCGGTCTGGTATTGACCGAAGGGCAGGCGTTCTTTGCCGACCCTGACGAAGGTCCGGCGCCGGATGGCGAACGCTTTGTTCGGCTGCCGTTCTGCGCGGTGACGCCGGAGCAGATCGACGAGGGCGTGCGCCGACTGGCGTCGCTGCTGTAAACGACACGGGCGCGCGGTCACCGATGTGCTGCGCGCCCGCACTGCGTCTACTCATTATTGATCGCCAGCAGATACCCCTTCCCCCGCACATTCAGAATGTAGCGCGGCGAACTGGGATCTGGCTCCAGTTTCTGGCGCAAATGGTGGATGTGGGGCTTGATCAGTTCGCCGGCTTCGAGATCGCTGGCATCGTACCCCTGGGCGCATTTGACCAGCTGACTGTAGGAAAGCATCGTGCCCGCGTGTTCCGCCAGGCAGAGGAGCACGCGAAACTCGGTCGGCGTAAGCGCCAGCGTCCGCCCGCCAAGCGTGGCTACCTGACGCCATGTATCGAGTTGCAACTGCCCGATGACGATCGTCCGCTCCGTTTGCGGCGCCGACGGCGTCTCGGCGGTGGCAGCGACCGAGCCGCGCAGTTCCTGAACCGCCGCTTCGACGGCGTTCAGCAGCGCACGGCGGCGTTGTTCGGCAGCGTGCGCCTGCAGCGCCGCCTGAACACGCTCGATCACCTTCGCCGGTTCGGTGTTCTTCAACAGATAGTCGAAGATGCCCTGGCGCAACCCTTCGACAGCGGTTTCAAGCGAGCCGTGCCCGGTCAGGATAATGATCGGCACGTCAGGGTGGCGCGCACGAGCTGCGGTGACCACCTGCATCCCGTCAACGCCAGGCATCTTGAGATCGATGATCAGGAGGTCGAACGCCTGCTCTTCGAGGAGGGCGATCGCCTCAGCGCCGCCGGAAGCGGTCGTTACGTCATAGCCGGCACGTGTCAGCATTGCGCCTAGCGTCAGCCGAATGTTGGCTTCATCGTCAACCAGCAGGATTCGCTCTGATTGGCTCATTGCCTTCCCTTTCACAGGCGCACAGTGCATGCGGCGCGAACAAACATCATGCATGGTCTGTTCGATGGATGGTAGCACCAAAAGTGGAGAAATGTCAACTCAGATCGCGCATTGGAATCTCATGTCAAAAAAACATCTAGCACATGCCCACCTTTTGTAGTATACTGTTATCAACCAAATCGTTACCTTGTGAGAAATTCCACAAGCTTTTCTCGCGCCAGAAGGTATGCCGACCGGGAAAGGCTCCTCCCACGAACGCAGGAAGCCGCTGTCGGCGGAAGCGTCTGGATGTGTGCGCAGTCCGCTGATACGTGTGGTCGCCGATGACCCCTAGTTCAGAAGGAGGCAGGTCAATGATCGACCAGAGTGTGCGTTCGTTGCTTGAGGACGTGGTCGATACGCCGCTCAAACTGCAACTTGTGCTGCTGTTTGTTGAGCATCAGCAGTTGCGCGCCACTGCCGCGCAGGTGGCGAATCGCATCTACCGCGATATCTGGAGTACGCGCGAGGCGCTGCGCGAACTGGCAGAGAGCGGGGTGCTGTCCGAGACAATGACGAGAGACGGTCCGGTCTACGCATTTTGTCCATCGTGTGAACTGGCAGAACCGATCCATCGGCTGGTCCAGTGCTACAACGAGCCGCTGGAACGTGATCGGCTGCACCGCACGCTGCGCGAGATCGCCGGTGATGCATCGTACCGCAGGGCGATACGCATGGGTATTGCCTTTGAAAGCCTGAGTTTTTAGAAATCTGGAGTGGTATGTTTGACGCATTCAAGAAGAACGATGATCGTATTCCCCCCGACAGGCGCGATCGTGTTCCTCCGGGTCAGTACGTAACCGAGAAGTTTCCCGTTCTTCACTACGGCGACGTTCCAATCTATCACGATGTTGAAAACACCTGGGATCTGCGCGTCTGGGGTGAGATTGAGGCGCCAGCACGCTTCAGTTTTGCCGAGTTCCGCGCCCTGCCTACGATCACCATCACGACCGATATTCACTGTGTGACCCGATGGAGCAAACTCGATACCCGCTGGGAAGGCGTGCAGTTCAAGGAGTTTCTCAGGCATCTGCCGCCGCTCAAGCCGTCGGCGCGGTATGTGATGGCGCACTGCGAGCAGGGTTTTACGGCGAATGTGCCGCTCGAGGTGTTGCTGGAGGACGATGCGCTCCTGGCGTATAAATATGAAGGCGAGGAGTTGACCCCGGAACACGGCTATCCGCTGCGTCTGCTGACGCCGCGCAAGTATTTCTGGAAAAGCGCCAAATGGCTGCGCGGCATCGAGTTCATGGCAGAGGATCGCCCTGGTTTCTGGGAACGCTACGGCTATAACAATAATGCCGATCCCTGGAAGGAAGAACGCTTCGCCGATGAATGATGGCGCGGCGGGTTGCTGAAGCCCGGCTTCAGCAGCCCGCCATGGTCACTCACACCAGATACGGGCGCAGCACATTGCGCGCAAGCAGGAATCCTCGCTTCACCAGTTCTTCGGTTCCCTCAAACCGGCGATCCTCGTGCTCGATACTCACCACAAAGTCGTACCCGACGGCGTAAAGCGCAGCGATAAAGCGATCCCATCGCACTTCACCCAGCCCCGGCAGGCGCGGGATCTGCCATCCCATACCGGCGGACATCACTCCGTGCGCATACAGTCCATCACGGTTGATCTCCATATCCTTGGCATGGACATGGAAGATCCGATCCTTGAATTCGTACACTGCGCGCTCATAGTCGATCATCTGCCAGACGAGATGCGATGGGTCGAGGTTCAAGCCGAAGTTTTCGTCCGGGATAATGCGGAACATTTCGCGCCAGATCGCCGGTGAATGCGCCAGGTTCGTGCCGCCGGGCCATTCGTCGTAACTGAAGATCATCGGGCAGTTTTCGATGGCGATCCTGATATGGCGCTCAGCGGCGTAGCGCACCAGCGGGGGCCAGACTGCCGCAAACTGTTCAAGGTTGTCGGGAACGTTCTTCGCCGGGTCGCGCCCGATGAAGGTGCCGACGATCCCGACTCCCAGTTTGCTGGCGGCGTCGATGACCTTCTTGAGATGGGCGTTGACCTGCGCCCGATGCTCCGGGTCGGGATGCAGGTTGTTGGGGTAGTAGCCGAGTGATGAGATTGTCAGACCGGTACGCGCCATCAGGTCACGGATTTCGGTCGCGCGCGCATCGGTGAGCGTCTCGACATCGATGTGACAGACGCCGGCATAGCGCCGTTCCTTACCAGAACCGGCGGGCCAGCAGGCGATCTCAATGGCTTCAAAGCCGTTCGCCGCACCCCATTCGGCGCATTCCTCGAGTGAGAGATGCGGCAGCGCAGCCGTGAAGAATCCGAGTTTCATTGCAGTTCCTCCATGCTGTTAGCGTTCGATTGCCACCCAGCGCTCCTCGCGCGCGCTGCGCAGGATCGCTTCTCCCAGCAGTAGTTCCTCATGACCGTCGGCGAATGTCGGGTAGTCGGGCGTCGTTGGCGGCGCGCCTGCGGCAACCGCGCGGTAGACCGCTTTGTAGAGTTGTTTGAAGGTATCGGGGAAGCCTTCGGCATGACCGCCGGGGTAATCGGTTGTGCTGCGGGCAGCCGGGAGCAGTAACGCCGGATCGCGCAGCAACAGTCCGCTTGCGGTCTCGCGACGCCCCAACCACAACTCCTCAGGACGCTCCGAATCCCACGCCAGCGCCGAACGCTCGCCATCGATCTCGAAACTCAGCCGGTTTTTGCGCCCCGGACTGACCTGTGACACTGTCAGGACGCCGCGTGCACCGCTTGCGAAGCGCAGCAGGATGCTCGCATAGTCTTCAGTATGGATAGGTTGATCGATCGTCTCGGTAACGGTTACCTCTTTGCCGGTGAAGGTGTCGATAGGTCGGGTGGGTTTGCGGCGCACCGGAATGAATGTTGCCAGGTCGGCCATCACTGCACTGACCTTCTCGCCGGTGATGAAGGTCGTCAGGTCGAGCCAGTGCGAACCAATATCGGCCACGGCGCGCAATTCGCCGCCGAGTTCCGGCTCCAGCCGCCAGTTCCAGTCGGTGGGCAGCATGAGCCAGTCCTGGAGGTACGATCCCTGAATAATGCGCGGTGCGCCGATGTCACCTGCCTGCACCAGGGCGCGGGCGTGCTGGCAGAGCGGGTAGAAGCGAATATTGAAATTGACGGCGTGGACGATGCCTGCTTCGGTTGCCAGGTGCAGCAGTTCCGCCGACTCGGCGGACGTCATCGCCAGGGGCTTTTCGCAGACTACGTGCTTACCGGCGGCGATTGCCGCTTTGACCTGCGGGAAGTGCAGGTAGTTCGGGGTGGTGATGTGAACCACAGTGACCCGCGGATCAGCCAGCATATCCTCAAAACTGGCATAGACCGAAATGCCCATTGCATCGGCTTTCGCGCGGGCGCGTTCGACGCTCGAGCCGACCACGCCGAGCACCGGAATGCCGAGCCGGCGGAGCGCCTCGACGTGCACAACGCCGATAAATCCTGTACCGACAACAGCGGCGGCGATCTCTGGCATAGAGCACCTCTCTCCAGGCAGTGAACGACGCCTGATTTTCGCCCGATCATGGCTCCCTGTCAAGAAACCGCCAATGCGGACATGCACGAAGGAGTGGTACAATCGCCGCGTGCATGAGCGAATGCCTGCATCGTCAGGCGGCTCGCTTCACGCAGAAGAACAGGACAAAACCTGCAAGGAGGCAACCGGATGTCCGAAGTATCGATTGAGACCCTGACCTACGAACAGGTGGCGAAGACAATCGACCATTCCCTGCTGCGTCCCGAACTGACGACCCAGGAGGTCGCTGCGGGGTGTGATCTCGCACGGCGCTACCACACTGCGTCGGTGTGCGTCAAGCCATGTGATGTACCGCTGGCGGCGCGTCTTCTGGCGGGCAGCGATGTGGCGGTTGGCACGGTCGTCGGATTTCCGCATGGCAGCAGCGCGACCGCCGTCAAGGTGTTCGAGGCTCGTCTGGCAATCGAGCAGGGCGCCGTCGAACTCGACATGGTGATCAACATCGGCTGGTTGCGCTCCGGTCACGATGACGATGTGCTCGAAGATATTCGCGCTGTGGTGATTGCCACCGAGGGGCGGGCATTGGTGAAAGTCATTCTTGAGAATGCGTATCTCAGCGATGCCGAAAAGGAACGCGCTTCGCGCCTGGTCGAAGCGGCAGGAGCGGACTTCGTCAAGACCTCGACCGGCTTCGCTCCGTCTGGCGCAACCATTCCAGACCTGATCCTGATGCGACGGAGCGTGTCGCCGCGGGTGCAGGTGAAAGCGGCTGGCGGTGTGCGCACGCTTGATGCGCTGATCGATGTGTTGCGCGTTGGGGTGACCCGTGTCGGCGCAACAGCGACCGCCACCATCCTCGACGAGTTCTGTCGGCGCAAAGGGTTGCCGGTGATCGGCGAAGGAGCGAAGGCGCCGATCACGACGGGAGGGTATTAATTGTGCACATGGAACGTTGAGCGTTGCATGGTGCACGTTCGCGCGCATGCCCTGAACGAAGCGTGGGGGTTGCAGGTTGAAGGTGGGAAGGTGAGTGGGGGTTGCAGGTTGAAGGTGGGAAGGTGAGTGGGGGTTGCAGGTTGAAGGTGGGAAGGTGAAACGTATGCCGGTTTCAGATCCCATCGTCGTGGGCGGCATACGGCGAACCGGGCGCTTCAGCGCGGCATTGCGTATGCACTCCAGCACAGGGTGATATAGTGTCCAATTCTGCATAGATGTTCTCGAAAGCGCGCCACCTGGCGCGCTTTTGTTGTCGTCGGTGATCGCTGCTCAATCGTGTTCTTGGACGGCGTATAATAGCGGTATGAACAGCAGCGAGCAGTCTCTTTCGCGCTTTTGCACATTCTGCGGTGCAGACCTGCCGCCCGGTCATCCGCGTTTCTGCATCGAATGCGGTCAGCCGGTTGAGTCGTCGCTGCGTGTTGAGGATGCTGCACCTCATGCGACGACCGGACCGACAGTACGCCTGGCAAATGCTCGCACCGGGCAGATCGTTGTCGGCGGCACGGTGAAGTTACCGTCATCAGGCGCTGTACCGCCGGGGTTGTGGTTTACGCCGGAATTGCCCGGTCCTGACGATATTGTTGCAATCTATGCGCCGTTACGCGCAGTTGTGGGAGGCTGGAGCGGTCTGACCGACCACGGCTGGAAGAAATGTGACCAGGAGTGGGCAGCGGATGGAACCAGCCGCACGCTGGTGCGATTCACAGTTGAGCGCGTCTGGTTTGCAGCGCCGGGTGCAGCGCACAATATGCGCTTGCAGGTGCAGATCGGGGCTGTGGCGCACGCCGATGAGGGGCGCACACGACGCGGATTCCGCTACCGGATTGGCGCCGATCCGCCGATGGATGTCGTTGCTGCCTGGTGGATCGAGGGGCAGACGCCGCGCTTTGATCTGCCAGTGCCGCAGATCCAGATCATGGCGCCGCCGCGTGTTCCGCGCGTGTCGGATTATCCTGAGACGGTGCGCCGCATGAACGCCCGCGAGGCGGAAACGTGGGCGCGTCAGGGGGAAGTGCACGGGCTGTTCCGTATGCCGAACAGCGCCCAGCAGCGCACGCCAGCGGGTCGCGGCATCCCGCTGATCGAAGTCTCGGCGCTTGGCGCGTTGCTTCGTTTTGGCGGGGCAGTCGAGCGCCTCTACCGGGTGCAAATGTTTCGTCCGCTGGTGTGTGACGCTGCAACCTGGAAGCGCCTCAAACAGCGGATCGCGCAGGAGGCGGCGAGTCTGGGTCTCGATATGAACACAGACGCAATGATCGAATGGTGGCTTGATCGCGAGGGGTACGATGGTGCGCTCTTCGAGCGCAATGCGCATCCGTATGGCGGCGGTCGCGCCGCGATCGCCTTTCGCCGCAGCCAGATCGCCTTGATTGAATAATATAGAGGAGAAGAACAGTCATGCCACGCCCCAAACGCACGCGCGCCGTGCCCCAGGAAGGTCCGGCGCTGCGGATCGCCATGATTGCATCGGAATGCGTGCCATTCGCCAAAACCGGTGGATTGGCGGATGTTGTGGGTTCACTGCCGAAGGCGCTGCGCGCCCTGGGTCACGATGTCATTGTGATCATGCCGCTCTATAGTTTTATTAATCGTGAGCGCTACAACATTCGCCCGTTCCTGGCGCCGATGGGGGTCTGGATGGGGGATACCGAAGAATGGTGCGCCGTTCAGACCACCACGCACGACGGAGTACCGATATTTTTCATCGAGTTCGAGAAATATTTCGGACGCCCCGGATTGTACCACGACGCCGATTATAACGATTATCTCGATAACCCGCGCCGCTTCGGCTTTCTGACGCGCGCCGGATTGCAACTTTGCATCGACATGGGGTTCCGCCCCGATATCGTTCACGCGCACGACTGGCATACGGCGCTGGCGGCGGCATACCTCAAGATCTGGCACTGGAATGACCCGGTGCTGGGTGGCGCGGCGAGTGTGTTGACCATTCATAACATTGCGTACCAGGGTGTGTACGATGCTGTGCACTATCCCTATCTGGGATTGCAGTGGGGTAATTTCACTCCCGACAAGTTCGAGGATCACGGGCGGATCAACTTTCTCAAGGGGGGTATTCAGTATTCCGATATGATCAACACGGTCAGTCCGACCTACGCCCGGGAGACGCGCACCCCGGAAGGCGGGCATGGTCTGGCGATGTACCTGAATGACCGGGGCGACGCCTATCGGGGCATTCTGAACGGCGCCGATTACACCCAGTGGAATCCAGAGACCGACCCCCTTATTCCGGCGCGGTACAGCGCCCGCAACCTGACGGGCAAAGCGATCTGCAAACGCGAATTGCAACTGCGGATGGGTCTCGACCCCAACCCCAATATCCCGATTGTTGGCGTTGTCAGCCGCCTGGCGCATCAGAAGGGTCTCGACCTGCTGGCGGGCGCGATTGAAGGGTTGGTGAACCAGGCGCTGGTGCAGTTTGCCATTCTGGGTGCAGGCGATAGGGGTCTGGAAGGGTATTACGGGCTGCTGCCGATCCGTTTTCCGGGACGAGTCGGCAGTTTCATCGGCTACGATAACCAGCTGGCGCACTGGATCGAAGCCGGCAGCGACTTCTTCGCCATGCCGTCGCGCTATGAGCCGTGCGGATTGAACCAGATCTATTCGTTGCGCTACGGCACGCTGCCGATTGTGCGCGCCACCGGCGGTCTGGAAGATACGGTGCAGCAGTACGACGAGCAAACCGGCGCCGGCACCGGCTTCAAGTTCTACGAACCAAGCGTCCATGCTGTCTATTACACCATCGGCTGGGCGATCAGCACCTACTTCGACCGACCGCACCATATGCAGCAGATGATTCAGACAGCGATGGCGCAGGATTTCTCGTGGGAGCGCAGCGCCAGAGAGTATGTGCAGTTGTACCGTGATGCAATTGCGCGCAAACGGGGGATGTAACCATGCTCGAACAGGTCGATCTGACGCTCACGCTCAGCAAACGCGACTATCGCCAGCGCCTCGTCGATCTCCAGACACGCCTGTACGATATGGAACAGGCATTGTTCGAGGCGCGCATCCCGGCGCTGTTTGTGTTCGAAGGGTGGGCTGGCGCCGCCAAGGTGCGCACGATCAGCGTCATTACCCGCCGCCTCGATCCGCGCGGGTTGCGGGTCTACCCGATTACGCCGCCGCGCACCTACGAGATGCAGTATCCCTGGCTCTATCGCTTCTGGCTGAAGACTCCCAGTTACGGTCAGATTGCGATTTTCGACCGCTCCTGGTACCGTCAGGTACTGGGTGAGCGGGTGCGCAATGTGTTGAACGTCGCCGACTGGCGCGCGCGGTGCGAGGACATTGCGGCGTTCGAGCGGCAACTGTCGGACGATGGCGCCGTGATCTTGAAGTTCTGGCTGCACATTTCGCAGCGTGAACAGGGGCGACGGTTCAAAAAACTGCTCGGTGACAAAACGACCGCCTGGCAGGTGACGGAGGAAGACCTGTGGCAGCATCGCCACTACGAACGGGTGCGTGATGTGGTCGAAGACATGATCGCGCGCACTGACACTCCGTATGCGCCCTGGATCATTATTCCGGCAACGTGTGGGCACTATGCGCGCGTGGCGGCATTCGAGGCGATCCTGAGCGCGCTCGAGGCGCGCATCGGGCGTCGTCCGGTGGTTGGTGTGGATGCCGAAGCGCGCGAAGAACTGCTCGACTCGCGCGGCACATCCTTCCGTCGCAGCCTCGATGTGTTGCGCACGCGCGGCGCTCGCCCGACAACAATGGCGCTTCCGGGCGACGGCGCGGCTGCAACGCCCCCACTGCCAATCGGCGTCAGCATTCTGCGACGAGTCGATCTGAGCCAGCGTCTTGATCCTGGAAAGTACAGCCGTCAACTCAACAAATTGCAAGCCAAACTGCGCCTCCTTGGCTTTCAGGTCTATCTGCAGAAGCGTCCGGTTGTGGTTGTCTTCGAGGGGTGGGACGCCGCCGGGAAGGGTGGAACCATTCAGCGCATCACCGAGAAACTCGACCCGCGCAGTTATGTGGTGCACGCGATTGCTGCGCCGACCGGCGAAGACAAAGCGCACCATTATCTCTACCGTTTCTGGCGACGCTTGCCGCCGCGTGGACAGATCGCCATCTTTGATCGCTCGTGGTATGGGCGGGTGCTGGTCGAGCGTGTCGAAGGGTTTGCGCGCCCGGAGGAGTGGCAGCGCGCATACGCCGAAATCAACGAGTTCGAGCGCCAGCTGGTCGAGTTTGGTACAATTGTTGTGAAGTTCTGGATGCATCTCAGCCCGGAAGAGCAGTTGCGGCGTTTCGAGGAGCGACAGTCGATCCCGTACAAAGCCTGGAAACTGACCGAAGAGGACTGGCGCAACCGCGAGAAATGGCCGCAGTATGAGGTGGCGGCAGACGAGATGCTTCTGCGCACCTCGACGCCAGCTGCGCCATGGACGATCATTGAAGCCGAGGATAAGCGATTTGCGCGGATCAAGGCGTTGCGCACGCTGGTGCGTCGCCTGGAAGCGGAGTTGGGTCGGGTGAAACTGTAGGAGCCTGCTATGCGCCTGAGTGAAGACAAAATTCGCCGGATCGCCGAGCGACTGCACGATGAACTGGAACAACGCGGGTTGGTGGCGTACAAGGATCCGCGCGGCGCGACCCCCGGCGCCGGGCGCGCGGCGCGCGTCAAAGCGATCTATGATTTCATCGTTGCCGATCTGAAGATCGAGGAGGAGATCGACGCCGAAGTCGAACGGATTCTCAGCACCTACTCGCGCGAAATCAAGGGCACCGAGCGCGATGTGCTCTTTCGCAAGCACAAAGAAGAAGTGGCGCGCAAACGGGGGTATATTCTCTGATTGTGCGTCTGACCGCCGGGTCGCCTGCAGCATCGTCCAAAAACATGCTATAATACACAGCGAGGGCTGGTAGCTCAGCGGTAGAGCAGCGGTCTTTTAAACCGACGGTCGTGGGTTCGATCCCCACCCGGCCCACCACCCCTCCATTCGACCCGGCAGCGTCCACACCATCAGCGCTTTGGCTTCCATTGTTTCAACAACACGCAGGAAACTCATCGAGGTCGCGTTTCCAGGCGAGGCGGTCGGCGCTGCATCGTCCCGCTTGGACAAACGATAGCGGTATGGCGCGGGCCGCTGGCTCCTGCGCCGGTAGCGCGGTCCGCGACATTGTCGGGAACCGTGCAGGTCGAGCGGCGGTTCAGCGCAGCCCTGGATATGGAGCGCGACCTCACACTCTATCTTCCGCCGGGCCACGCCGTTTCTGGGAACTACCCGGTCATCTACGCAGCTGATGGTGAAGCGGTAGCAGGACTGGCGCAGGTCATCGAGCCGCTTATCACTGCGGGATCAATCCCGCCGCTCCTGATTGTCGGCGTCCACTCCGGCGAAAGCGATGTGCGCGCCATGGAATATTTGCCGCACATCAATCCGCAACGGTTTATGGCCCACGCCCGTTTCTTTGTGACCGGGGTTGCATCATGGGACGAGAAAGAGTTGGGCGCAACACCAGAGCGTATGCAGCGCGCGGTATTCGGCTTCTCCAACGGCTATTGTTTGCCGTCGGGGTAAACCCCTCGGCTAGCCAAGGCGAAGCCCGCCTGCGCGGGCTAGTGTGCCGTTGGGGTAATGGAGATTGTATCCCCGCTAGCCGTCGGGCTGAAGCCCTCGGCTAAGCGCGGCGAAGCCCGCCTGCGCGGGCTAGTGTGCCGTTGGGGTAATGGAGATTGTATCCCCGCTAGCCGTCGGGCTGAAGCCCTCGGCTAAGCGCGGCGAAGCCCGCCTGCGCGGACTGGGGCGCCGTCGGGGTAAACCCCTCGGCTAGCCAAGGCGAAGCCCGCCTGCGCGGGCTGGATTGACAGGCCGCGTCAGCGGCCTTCGTCCTGGTAGCCGAGCCCTTCAGGGCGACGGCTCACCGTCGGGGTAAACCCCTCGGCTAGCCAAGGCGAAGCCCGCCTGCGCGGGCTGGGGCGCCGTCGGGGTAAACCCCTCGGCTAGCCAAGGCGAAGCCCGCCTGCGCGGGCTAGTGTTTGCCGTCGGGCTAAACCCCTCGGCTAGACGGGACGAAGCCCGCCTGCGCGGGCTGGATTGACAGGCCGCGTCAGCGGCCTTCGTCCTGGTAGCCGAGCCCTTCAGGGCGACGGCTCACCGTCGGGCTAAACCCCCTCGGCTAAGCGCGGCGAAGCCCGCCTGCGCGGGCTGGATTGACAGGCCGCGTCAGCGGCCTTCGTCCTGGTAGCCGAGCCCTTCAGGGCGACGGCTCACCGTCGGGGTAAACCCCTCGGCTAGCCAAGGCGAAGCCCGCCTGCGCGGGCTGGATTGACAGGCCGCGTCAGCGGCCTTCGTCCTGGTAGCCGAGCCCTTCAGGGCGACGGCTCACCGTCGGGGTAAACCCCTCGGCTAGCCAAGGCGAAGCCCGCCTGCGCGGGCTGGATTGACAGGCCGCGTCAGCGGCCTTCGTCCTGGTAGCCGAGCCCTTCAGGGCGACGGCTCACCGTCGGGGTAAACCCCCTCGGCTAGGCGCGGCGAAGCCCGCCTGCGCGGGCTGGATTGACAGGCCGCGTCAGCGGCCTTCGTCCTGGTAGCCGAGCCCTTCAGGGCGACGGCTCACCGTCGGGCTAAACCCCTCGGCTAGCCAAGGCGAAGCCCGCCTGCGCGGGCTGGATTGACAGGCCGCGTCAGCGGCCTTCGTCCTGGTAGCCGAGCCCTTCAGGGCGACGGCGTGCCGTCGGGCTAAACCCCTCGGCTAGCCAAGGCGAAGCCCGCCTGCGCGGGCTGGATTGACAGGCCGCGTCAGCGGCCTTCGTCCTGGTAGCCGAGCCCTTCAGGGCGACGGCTCACCGTCGGGCTAAACCCCTCGGCTAGACGAGGCGAAGCCCGCCTGCGCGGGCTAGTGTGCCGTCGGGCTAAACCCCTCGGCTAGACGAGGCGAAGCCCGCCTGCGCGGGCTAGTGTGCCGTCGGGGTGAACCCCTCGGCTACGCGAGGCGAAGCCCGCCTGCGCGGGCTGAATTGACAGGCCGCGTCAGCGGCCTTTGTCCTGCTCGCCGAGCCCTTCAGGGCGACGGCGTGCCCGCACGGGCTGAATTGACAGGCCGCGTCAGCGGCCTTTGTCCTGCTCGCCGCGCCCTTCAGGGCGACGGCGTGCCTGCGCAGGCTGGATGGACAGGCCGCGTCAGCAGCCTTCGTCCTGCTCGCCGCGCCCTTCAGGGCGACGGCGTGCCGTGGGGGGATGTCGAGATTGTCGCCAATCAGCAATTCGAGGGAAGAAAGGAATATGTTAACGCAGTGGCAGGGTATGCATTGACGCACCCTTATCCTGATGGACGAGGTGAGGCGAGCATACCCTGCCTTTCGTGGTTTATCTCTTGTATGGATACATCCCGACTTAGAGCCTATCCGAAAAACTGCAACCTTTTCGCCTGCGGCGTGATTGCCGTGCGTGCCGCCGGGTTATTCGGACAGGCGCTACGACGTGGAAGTCCGACGGGCTTGTCTACGGGCGAGCGGGATGCGCTCCCTCAAGCCCGCGCAGGCGGGCTTCCCGCCTGCCAGCCGCGACTTCAGTCGCCAGGCGGCGAGCGGAAACACCCTGTCGCACAAGGTTCGTCGTTCCGACACTCGAAACAGTCACGCGACCCGGTGTGCTCAGAGCCTATCCGAAAAACTGTAACCTTTTCGCCTGTGGCGTGATCGCCGTGCGTGCCGCCGGGTTATTCGGATAGGCTCTAAATGCTCAATCTCCATTAGCCCGACGGCAAGAGCGAATACCGGATTAGGTGCTCAATCTTCACGACCCATCCCGTCTCAGAACTCCTCCTCCGGCATCGATGGCGTGCGCGCACCGTTCTTCTTCGGCTCCGGCGCATCGGTGATCAGCGCATCGGTCGTCAGGACGATACCTGCAACGCTGACCGCATTCTCGAGCGCGGTGCGCACCACCTTTGCCGGGTCGATGATGCCAGCCTGCATGAGATCAACGTATTTCCCGGTCATCACATCGAACCCGTAGTTCGGATTGTTGTGTTCACGCTGGAGCGTGCGCACCTGATTCACCACCACCGAGCCGTCCTCACCGGCGTTGATCGCCAGCTGGCGCAGCGGCTCTTCCAGCGCGCGGCGCAGAATGTTCAGCGCCATGCGCTCTTCCTCAAACTGCGTCTGTACATTATCGAGCGCCGGGATGGCGTTCAACAGCGCGATGCCGCCGCCCGGTACGATGCCTTCCTCGACTGCGGCGCGGGTCGCGTTCAGCGCATCCTCAACGCGCGCCTTGCGCTCCTTGAGCGCCGGTTCGGTCGGAGCGCCGACCTTGATCACCGCCACGCCGCCTGACAGTTTGGCGACGCGCTCCTGCAGTTTCTCACGGTCGTAGTCCGATGTCGTGGTTTCGATCTGCTGCTTCAGCTGCCGGATGCGCGCCTGGATCGCCTGCTTGTCGCCGAACCCTTCGACAATCACCGTGTTGTCTTTGTCCGACTTCACCCGGCGAGCGCGACCGAGGTCTTGCACTTTGGCGCTGTCGAGTTTGCGCCCGACCTCCTCACTGATGACCGTGCCGCCGGTCAGGATGGCGATGTCCTGGAGCATCGCTTTGCGGCGGTCGCCAAAACCGGGGGCCTTCACCGCCAGCGCGTTGAGGGTGCCGCGCATCTTGTTGACCACCAGGGTCGCCAGCGCTTCGCCATCGACATCTTCAGCAATGATCACCAGGTCCTTCTTGCCGGTCGCCAGCACCGCCTCCAGAATCGGGAGCAGATCATTGACGGCGCTGATCTTCTTGTCGGTGATCAGGATGTACGGCTCGTCGATGACCGCCTCCATGCGGCTCGAATCGGTCACGAAGTAGGGCGAAATGTACCCGCGGTCGAACTGCATGCCCTCGACCAGTTCGTACTCCAGGGTTGTGCCTTTGCCCTCTTCGATGGTGACGACCCCATCATGCCCGATCTTATCCATGATGGTCGCCAGCAACTCGCCGATCTCCGGGTCTTGGGCGGAGATGGTCGCTACCTGGCGAATCTCGTCACGGCTCTTGAGGGTGATCGATTGCTCTTTGATGCGTGCAACCAGCGCCTCGCGCCCTTTATCCAGACCACGTTTGAAGATCATGGGGTTGGCGCCTGCGGCGACCAGTTTCAATCCTTCGTCGATCATCGCCTGCGCCAGCACTGTGGCCGTTGTTGTGCCGTCACCGGCGACATCGTTCGTTTTGCTGGCGGCTTCTTTGAGGAGTTGGGCGCCCATATTCTGGAAGGGGTCCTTCAGTTCGACCTCCTTCGCTACGGTGACGCCGTCATGGGTGACGGAGGGTGCACCCCATTTCTTGCCCATCGCAACGTTGCGCCCGCGAGGACCAAGCGTTGTCTTCACAGCGAGCGCCAGGGTATCAACGCCGTGCTTGAGCGCTGCGCGCGCCTGCTCGTTGAATATCACCTGTTTCGCCATAGGCTATTCCTCCTGAATGATGCCAAGCAGATCGCGTTCTTGCAGGATCAGATACTCTTCATCATCGATTTTGAATTCAGTTCCGGCATATTTGGCGAACAACACCTGTTGACCGACTTCGACGCTGATGGGGATGAGTTTGCCGTCATCGGTGTGCCGCCCCGGTCCGACGGCGATGACTTCACCCTGCATAGGCCGCTCTTTCGAGGCGGTATCAGGCAGGATGACGCCGCCTTTGGTCTTTTCTTCCCTGGGTTTGGGCTTGACGACAACCCGATCGCCTAATGGTCGAACATGCATAGGCTCGCCTCCTTATCGGATTGCGTGTTCTGTGTGTTTTGGGAAATTGACACTAGATTCTATAGCGTCACAGTGTTAGAAGAGTATAAGCGGCATGTTGGTGATATATTAGACATGTGCTTGAGAAGACAAACCACCACCCCTGCTCAGTTTCAGCGCAACTCTGAACGCTCTGCATTCGTCCCACCAGCAGGTATCTTCAAGGAGCATGCCATGATGCTGAGCCCGCGCTGGCGCAAAGTTTTCGCCGATGTCTGGAGCAATAAAACCCGCACCCTCCTGGTCGTCCTGTCGATCGCTGTCGGTGTCTTCGCGATTGGCGCAATCGCTGGCGCCAATGCGTTGCTGTCACGTGAGATGACTGCCGCATACCTGGCAGTCAACCCCGCCGATGTATCGATCTACTGCGATGCGTTCGATGACGACCTGGTGCGTTCAGTACGTCGGATCCCCGGCGTCGCTGAGGCTGTCGGCAGTCAAACCGTCAACGCACGCATCCAGATCGGTTCTGATCAGTGGCGCGATCTGACGATCTATGTTGTGCGCGACTTTGAAGACATGCGGATCAATAAAGTATTCCCGGTGGCAGGCGCATGGCCCCCGCCCCACCGCGAATTGCTGATCGAACGCGCATCGCTGCCGCTGACCGGCGCCGCAATCGGGGATACCGTGACTATTCGACTGACCAATGAAACTCAGCGCCGCATGCGCATCGCCGGAGTTGTGGCGACTCCCAACCTTCCGCCAGCAGCCCTGACCAACCAGACGTATGCATTCATGACGTTCGAGTCGCTCGAATGGCTCGATCAACCCCAGTTCTACACCGGGTTGGATATCACCGTGACCGGTGATCGCTTCGACAAGCAGCATATTGAAGCCGTCGCCGCCCTGGTGCGGAGCAAGATCGAAAGCAGCGGTCGCGCCGTCTACTTCACCTACCTGCCGGAACCCGGACGGCATCCGGCGTATCAGGTGTTGCAACCGTTATTCTTGCTGCTTGGTTTACTGGGCGCGCTCTCGTTGTTCGCCAGCGGCTTTCTGGTCGTTAATACGATATCGGCGCTGCTGACCCAGCAGGTGCGGCAAATCGGCGTGATGAAAGCCATCGGCGCCCGCTCGGTCGATATCGTCGTTATGTATCTCGCAGGCGTGCTGCTGCTTGGGGGGATGGCGCTGGTGATTGCAATGCCGCTGGCGTATCTGGTTGCCGCAGGTCTCACCATCCTCATCGCCGGTATGATGAACACCGATGTGACCAGTCTGGCAATGCCGCTTGAGGCGTGGCTGATCATGATCGCTGTCGGTCTGATCACGCCGTTGCTGGCAGCGCTCCTGCCGATCTTCGGCGGCGCCCGCGTGACGGTTCATGAGGCGATCAGCGGCTACGGTCTGGGGAAGGGACGCTTTGGGCGTGGTCGCATTGATCGTCTGTTGGAGCGTATTCACGGACTCTCTCGTCCGTTGATGTTATCGCTCCGCAACACCTTTCGGCGCAAAGGACGGCTGACGTTGACAATGATGACGCTCACGCTCTCGGGCGTCATCTTCATGTCGGTGTTCAGCGTGCGCGACTCGATGCTGTTGACGCTGGACGATGCGCTGAAATACTTCAATTTTGATGTCATGGGGATGTTTTCGCGCTTTTATCGCGTCGAACAGATCGAACGCGAGGCGCTGGCCGTGCCCGGTGTGACCGTTGCTGAGAGTTGGGGCGGGAGGTCGGTGCGTCGCGTTCGCGCAAACGGCACAGAAAGCGCAGAACTGTTCATGTACTCGGTGCCCGCTGACACGCGCATGATCATTCCGACCGTTCTTGAGGGACGCTGGTTGCTCCCTGATGATGAAAACGCACTGGTGATCAATTCGAGTGTGCTCAGCCTGGAACCTGATATCAAGGTCGGCGATACCGTGACGCTGAAGATCGACCGCCGCGAGATGGAGTGGAACGTGGTCGGCATTGTGCGCGGCATTGGCGGGCAGGCGATGGTGTACACCAACTATCCATACTTTGCGCGCGTCAACGGCTTCGTTGGACGCGCCGCCATCCTTGTGGTGCAGATCGAACCGGCGGACGCCGCCAATCAGGAGCGGGTCGCAAAGGCGCTCGATGAGCATTACAAATCGCTCGGCATGCGGCTTGCGTTCACGCAGACCGTCGCAAGCATCCGGCAGCAGAACGAACTGTTCTTCAACATCCTGGTCGCCTTTCTGCTGGTCATGGCGCTCCTGCTGGCAACTGTCGGCGGATTGGGCTTGATGGGAACGATGAGCATCAATGTGCTCGAACGCACCCGCGAAATCGGCGTTCTGCGCGCCATCGGCGCATCGAACGGCGCGGTACAGCGCATTGTTGTGACCGAGGGTATCATCATTGGCGTGCTGAGTTGGGCGCTGGCGATGATCGTTGCCGTTCCGCTGGCGAAACTGATCTCCGATGCCGTGGGTATGGCGTTCTTCCAGACACCGCTGACCTTCTCGTTCTCGGTTGGCGGTGCGATCATCTGGCTGGTGCTGGTGACGATCGTCGCGGCAATTGCAAGCCTCGTGCCGGCATATCAGGCGACGCGCCTCACGGTACGCGAGGTGCTGGCGTATGAGTAGCGCTCAGGGAGCAGAGGGTTGCGCCCCAGAAGACGCCGCCAGCAGCGCCAGGTAGTGGGCGATCATTTCGCACCCGCGCGCAAAGCAGTCGAGGTTCAGTTTTTCGTTCGGCGCATGCATATTGTCGTCGGGCAAGCCGAAACCGGTTATGACCAGCGGCGCCCGCAGCGCCTCCTGCAGATCGGCGGCAACTGGCAATGTGCCCCCGCCGATCGTGAAGGCTGCCGGCGCACCGAAGGCTGCCTCGAACGCCCGCGATGCAGCCTGTATCGCTCCGGCGCGATAATCGATGAGGACAGGATGGGATGCACTCAGCACCTTCACATCGAGTGTAACGGTTGGCGGCGCCTGCTCCTGCAAAAACCGGGTGACGAACTGTACGATTTCGTGCGGCGCCTGGTATGGAACAAGCCGCATTGAGATTTTCGCCGTCGCCTGTGCCGGGATGACGGTTTTCTTCCCTGGTCCGGTGAAACCGCCGCCGATGCCGTGAATATCCAGGGTGGGTCGAATGCTGGCGCGTTCGATAGCGGAAAAGCCGGCTTCGCCTGCGAGCGCCGGTACGCCGGTCATCCTCAGAAGAGCAGCGTCATCAAGTGGCAGTGATGCCAGCAGACGCCGTTCGGTATCATCGACGGCGCGCACCCGGTCATAAAAACCTGGCACGCGCACGCGGCGGGTTACGCCATCCTGAAGCGCCGCCAGCAACCGGACCAGAACATTGAAAGGGTTTTCTACTGCGCCGCCAAAGGTTCCTGAGTGCAGGTCACCCGCAGGTCCGCGAACCGTGATCTCCAGGTAGCAGTTCCCCCGCGTTCCGTACAGGATGAGCGGTTGCTGCGGGGTAAACATTGTCGAGTCGATGATCATCACGGCATCGCATTGCAGACGTTCCGGTTGCGTGCGAACAAAACGCCGCAGCGCCACGCTGGACGTTTCTTCTTCACCCTCGATGATCAGTCTGACATTCACCGGCAATCTCCCGGTCACATGCAGCCATGCCTCGAGCGCAGCGATTGCCGCCATAACCTGCCCCTTATCATCAGACGCGCCGCGGGCATACATGGCGTTGTTTCTCACTGTTGGAACGAAAGGCGGCGTGTACCAGGCATCCGTCGGATCGGCAGGTTGCACATCGTAGTGCCCGTAGATCAGCAACGTTGGCGCCGTATTGCCTGCTCCTAACCACTCGCTGATGACCATCGGATGCCCATCGTCGGCGATGATCGCGGTATGATCCATGCCGATGCGTCGCAGATAGTCTGCCAGCCACTGTGCAGCAGTTGTCATATCTGCGGTGTGCGCCGGATCCATGCTGACACTGGGAATCGAGAGAATCTCGTGCAGCGCCTCCAGAAGCGATTGCTGCTGTGTGCGTAGATGCGAGATAACCGTGTGAAGCGTCTCTGATGCTGCTCCAGGTGGCATGGTTTCTCCCTTCACTCAACGATCCAGGGCAATCCGGCGACTGCCGTGCTGCGCTGTTCCGGATCGGTATGCACATCGATGATCGCCGGCACTCCCGACTCGAAGGCGCGTCGAATGGCGGGCGCAATCTCCTCCGGTCGTTCGACACGTTCGCCATAGCCGCCGAGCGCCCGCGCCAGTTCGTCGTAACGGCGTGGTCCCAGATGCGTACCGATCACTGCCGCATCGCCCCACCGTCGCCGTTGTCCATCGCGCGTCTCACCCCACCCTTCGTCGTTGGCGATCACCACGATAATCGGCAGCTGGTGGCGCACTGCAGTATCGAACTCCAGTCCACATAGCCCAAAAGCGCCATCACCCATGATCGCCACCACCGGGCTGTCGGGATGTGCCAGTCTGGCGCCGATGGCAAAACCCAATCCCACCCCGATATGTCCGGTGCTGCCCACCCACGTCACCCCACCAGGAACGGTGGCATCGAGATACTGAATCGCAAACGCCGCGCTGTAACCGCCGTCCACCACTTTGATCGCCTCACGCGGCAGGCATGTTGCCAGCGCCTGCATCAACTGGATCGAATGCATGGGGCGGTCGGACGGGCGGGCTGGAAGGTTTGCGGCAGCCGCAGTTTCCTGACGCATCATGGCAATGCTCCCGTGTGCCATGGGGGGCCACGCCGCTTCCATTGCCCACTCCCCGCCCGCCGCAACGAGGTCGTTGAGTTGTCGCAGCACCTGCGCCGCATCACCAATAATCCCAACATCGATCGGTCGCGTTTTGCCGATGCTTTCAGCGTGAATATCTACCTGAACGACGGGAGCGTCCAGGTTGAAGAGGGGAAAACGCCCGTATCCAATCGTCCAGTCGAGACGTGTCCCGATCACCAGGAAAGCGTCTGCCATCGCAGCTGGCGTGGGATAGAACCCGGCTGAAAGCGGGTGGTCATCGGGGATGATGCCGCGCGCCAGGTTGCGACTGAGCACAGGGATGCCGGTTGTCTCGACGAAGCGACGCAGTTCGTCGTCGCCGTGTGCCCACCAGACGCCGCTGCCGACGATCAGGAGCGGCCGTCGTGCGCGTCGAATCAGGTCAAGCGCCCGGCGCACCAGTGCCGGATCTCCTGCTGGTCCCGTCGTCACACGATAGTTGCGTGGAAAGGTCACGGCATCTTCGTCCACCATCGCCTGCATCACTTCCAGCGGAAAGTCGAGAAACGTCGGACCGGGGCGGCCCGTTGTTGCGTGACGCAACGCAGCGGCGGTGTATTCCGGCAACCGTTTCACATCGAAACATGTGCGCTGCCATTTGGTGACCGGGCGCAACAGTCGAAGTTGATCGATCGCCTGCATGACACCGATGTCGCGCCCTGCCAGCGACCCCTGGGCACAGGCAATAATCAGCGGAACCTGCGCCTCATATGCGACTTCAATTCCGGCGATAGCGTTGACCAGACCTGGTGCGGCATCGACGGTGAGCAGCGCCGGTCGGCGGGTAAAGCGAGCGAAGGCATCCGCCATATGCGCGGCGTGCATCTCGTTGCGCACGTCGATAACACGGATGCCCTCTTCGCGGCAGGCATTGACCAGCTGGTAGTTATGTCCGCCAACGATGGTGAAGGCATGCGTCACCCCCGCTTCGCGCAGCGTGCGTACCACCAGTCGTCCGCCATCGACGCGCCCGCGCGGCATGGCAGGTCGCGCGACATCTTCGCTGGTCATACGATAGATGAATGTGACGAACTCTTCGTGCGACATCCGCTGACGCAAACCGGGCAGCGCGGTGCGGTCGGGCGGACCGACGCGGCGGCGCAGCGGCGGCGGATCGGCATCGGCAACCTCGATGATCGCATCGACCACGTCCTGCGGATCACTGCTCTGCTCCCAGGCAGCGGCGAGCGCGTCCGCCATGCGGGTGGCACGGGCATAGTACGGGCTGTCAGGACGGATCGCGGCTCTGGCAGCGGTGATCGTACTGGCGGGCATGTCGGTTTTGAACATGCCGCATGGCTGGATGACCGATACACGGATGCCGAAGGGGGTTACTTCCTGATAGAGACAGTCGGAGAAACCTTCGACGGCATGCTTGGTGGCGGTGTAGACGCCCTGGAAGGGAAATCCCACGACGCCGCTGTCCGACGAGATATTGATAATATACCCGCCACCAGATGCGCGCATATGAGGAAGAACCGCCTGCGTCACGATCATCATACCAATGATATTCACATCGAAGAGGCGGCGAATATCGTCCACTCGTGCTTCCTCCAGCGGTCCGCCGTGTCCGAGACCAGCGTTGTTGACCAGCACATCGATACGCTCGAAGCGCGCCACCGCCATCTCAACAGCGCGACGGACGGCATCCGGGTCGGTGACATCCATCGCCAGACGCAGCAAGCGCGCAGGATCGTCGGTGTGCAGATGCGCCAGCGCGTCAACAGCGCGGTCGGTAGCGACGACGCGCTCCCCGCGATCGATCACTTGCTGTGCCAGGCGGGCGCCAAAGCCGGTCGCGCAACCGGTGATGAGCCAGGTGCGCTGCGGATAGGTTGTTCGATTCATGGTCTTCCCCTTCGGTCTCAACTGAACCGAAACGATATCTTCAGTACAGATTGTTGAAAAAGTCGATCACAATCTCATTTGCTACGGCATCCGGCAACGCATCGAGGACATCGTTGATCAGCGCCATCTCCTGCGGCAAGGCGCCCGGTCGCAAACCGATTGCCGCCATCAGTTCCATGATCGTTGCTGGAGATGGATCGCGCGCAATTGCAGAAACAAGTGTCTGGATGAGCGTCGGATCGGTTGGCGGCGCCTGGCGCACCTCTTCCACGCAGGCGGCGAGATCGGCGAGCAGCGCCTCGACGTTGTGTGCAACGCCATACGTGACGGAGACGTGCAGATTGCGCGGCGAAAGCGGCGTCGAAAACTGCGGCTGAAGATACCACCCGCGCCGACGCAACGCATCAGCCAGATGAAACACATTGATGTTGTTCGAGGCGAAGGAAAACATGCTCATGGCTGGCTGCCCCAGCACAAACAACCCGTCAATCGCGTTGATGCCGGCGATCAACCGCTCTGTCGCCGCCTGCACCGTCGCTACGATCTCCCGGTACCCCGCTTCACCCAGGTGGTGCAGGATCGCCCACGCACCGGCAATCGGTCCAGCCGACCGCGAACTGAGAACCGTCGGGTTGATGAGGGTATAGCCGGTTGTGTCGGTCGAAGCAAACATCTGATACCGCCGCAGGGCGCGGTCGCGGTAGAGGATAAGCGAAGCGCCCTTGGCGGAATATCCGTATTTGTGCATGTCCACAGAGAGGGATGTGACGCCGGGAATGCTGAAATCGAAGGGAGGAACCGCATATCCGAGTTTCCGCAAAAAGGAGAGATAGATGCCGCCAACACACGCATCGACGTGGCAGAGGAGTCCATACTCCCGCGCCAGCGACGCAATTGCGGGAACGGGATCGATAACGCCCTGCGAATAGCATGGCGCCGACGCCACGAGCAGGATTGTGTTATCGGTGATTGCCGCGCGCATTGCTGCCACATCCGCCTCGAATGTCGCCGGATCGAACGCGACGACCACCGGTTTGACGCCGAAGTAGTGCGCCGCTTTGTGAAATGCTGCGTGTGCCGTCCGCGACAGCACCATTTCCGGTTGCGCGATATGGGGTCGGTGAGCGCGCGCCCAATCGCGGGCAGCCTTAACCGCCAGCAGAATACTCTCCGTGCCACCGCCGGTCACATTGCCGGCAACCTGTTCATCGCCCTGGAGCAGACCGGCGATCATGCGCACCACGTCGCGCTCCAGTTGTGCGATGCTGGGGAATATCGTCGGGTCGAGACAGTTTTCGGCGAGATAGAGCATATAAGCGTCTCTAACCACTGCCGCTGCTGTTTCGTGGGGTTGATAGATATACGCAAAGACGCGACCAGACTGCCAGTCCATGTCGTGCGCCTTGAACCTGCGCAGTGTTGCCATGATTTCGTCCGGCGTCATGCTGATCGGCGGAATAGTCACGGTGAACTCCTTTCAAGGGCGAGGTTGCGCCCGACGGCGCGTTCGAGCGGATATTTCCACATGAAGAAAGCGATCAGCAGCGCAGCAATGATGGGTGTGACACCGATCAGGAAACGCACCCCCCATGCAGCGCTTTCCGGTTGAACCTCGCTGCCGGCAACATACCCCGACAGTGAGAGCACGGTAGCGAAGAGCACGCCCTGGGCTGAAAACGCCAGTTTGGTGATCCCGCCGTTGATGCCGAAGAAGATGCCCTCGCGCCGGTACCCATGCCGCGCTGCGTCGTCATCGATAACTTCGGAGATCAGCGGGAACGGCATGATCATTGAACCCGCCAGACCTGGCACAACCAGCAGCGTGCCGATCAGTCCGGTAGTGAAGTCGGTGGCGAGAATCATCGCAAGAAAACCGGGGATGAAACAAAAACTGGTGATAATCCACGACCGGCGCGGACCGATCCGCGCTACGAGCGGTCGCCAGGCGAGCAGCGCCGGGATGGTCAGTAAGATCGGGACGCCGAGCAGGATGGCTTCGGCATCGCCGCCGCTCAGATTGATACCGAAGACCTCGATCTGCCCCTGGATGCCAAGAGCATATTTGCGCCAGAAAGGAAGCATGGCTGCCAGCACGAGCCAGATATATTCTTTGGCGATGTTGGCGCCGATGAACCAGCGGAAGGGAATGCTGGAGAGCGCAATGCGCAGCGATGCGATCAATCCAACGTGGTCGTCCTTGATCTTCGAGAGATCTTCACGAACGCCGACCATCGAGATCAGGTATCCTGCCGCCACCAGTATTCCCATAATGGCGCCCATCCAGATATAGCCGACCCCCTCGGCGAGGATCGGCGCGAGAATGAAGGCGAGCAGAAGCGCAATGGTTGCCAGCACCTCGCGCACGGCGGAAAGGTCGATGCGCGCGCGCAGGTGCGGTGCCACCTCTGGAAAGAGGGCGTTGTAGGCGATGATCGTCAGGCTATAGAGGGTATCGAAGATGAAGAGAATAACCAGGAAATACGCCGCAAGCATCCACGGCGACTGACCGGGCGGCGTCCACAGGAAAAAGAAGGAGAGTCCGAGAGGGACGGCGCCGAAGAGCACATACGGTACGCGCCGTCCCATCGATGTGCGGGTACGGTCGGAGAGTTGCCCCATCAGTGGATCGTTGATGGCATTCCACAGCCCATAGATCGTCCAGATGACCCCTGCCGCAGCAGCGTTCAATCCCAAAACATCGACATAGTAGAACTGAATGCGGTTCCCGAAGACCTGATAGGCGATGGTGTTGGCGAAGTTTCCCATCGAATACGTGATGTAGCGGAACAATCTTCCCATCCCTGTTCCTCCTTGAACTGTCCGGTCAGCGATCGGCTGGTGATCATGGCTCGCCATGCTCCTCCGGCAAGCCGAGCATACGCGCGGTATAGGCGTGCAGGAACCGTTTGAATGCCGCTATCTGTTCGGGATGCAAGGGATCGACGCGAGCGCCGCTTGCGTCGAGCGGACTGCCAGCGAAGTAGCCGTAGAGTATCCAGATGAAACCGGTCAGCATCATGCGCAGATCGACGCCTGATGATCGGATCGTTCCTGCTGCCTGCGCCCGTTCCAGCAGATCGAGCGCCATATCGTACAGCGGCAGCGACACTTCCGCCTCGATTGCAGCCGGCGACTCGTCCTGTTCCAGCCAGCGACGCAGCCAGAGACGCGGCGTTTCCGGCTGTTCGATGGTCAGATCGACCAGCGCATCGACCAGGTCGTACAACCGCCGGAGAAACGTAGCGGGATGGGCAATATCATCGTCCGAGACATGCCGGGTGTGGGCTGCGATCACGGCATGCTCGCGTTCCGCCAATCGCCGGAATACCATCCGGTAGAGTTCTTGCTTGCTGCTGATGTGGTAATGGATCGTCGCAACATTCAACCCGACAGCCGCTGCCAGCGCGCGCATCGAAAGACCGTGGTAGCCGTGCTCTGCGAAGAGCGTCGCGGCAATAGCCACAATGCGATCAGCGGTTCCGCCGGTGTTGTCAGGCGTTGACACCATAGGGCAGGATCTGTGCGGCGACATTTCCCTGCCGGATTCCTGGCGCTGTGCAGGAAAAGGCGGAGAACAGGGAGTGTTCGTCGCAGTATTCAATCAATCGTTTGATGGAGTAAGCAGAGTATATGAGACATGCGCGGAATTGTCAAGGATCAGTTAATCAAAGTGGATCAGGCGACTGCTCGTGGTCTGCTCAGGCGCCGCCAAAAGTGCTATGCCGGAACAGGACTAAAGGGGAGATAGCAAAACGACGCCGGATATTCTATACTTCAAGCAACCCTTTCTTCCCTCCTTCGCCAGGGAGCTCCGGTCTATACCGGGGCTTTCTGGTTTAGAGCGTACTCTTCGTCCAGGTCGCATCAAACCATGCCGCGTGGTATCATACGTATAGATATCTTTACATAGTGAGGTGGGCAATGAGCAGCACGACGGTAGAGACGGCACCGATTGTCTACCCCGACAGCGACGGGATGCCGATGGCGGATAACACGCAACAGTTTCGTGCAATCGTGACCATCCAGGGCAACCTCGACGCGCTGTTCCGCGACCGCGATGATGTGTTTGTGGCGGGCGACCTGCTGTGGTATCCGGTGGAGGGGCGTCCCGACATCCGGCGCGCGCCGGACGTGCTGGTGGCGTTCGGGCGACCGAAGGGCGACCGCGGCTCGTACCGGCAGTGGGAAGAGGGGGGGATTGCGCCGCAGGTGGTGTTCGAGGTGCTGTCGCCGGGGAACACGCTGACCGAGATTGCGGCGAAGTTCGAGTTCTACGACACGTATGGGGTGGAAGAGTACTATGTGTACGACCCGGAGCGGGGCGAGATGACGGGATGGCGCCAGGCGGCAGGGCGGTTGCGGGTCATCGAGGAGATCGACGGGTGGGTCAGCCCGCGCCTGGGGGTGCGGTTCCGGCGCGAAGGGGGCGACGTGCGGCTGTATCTGCCGGACGGGCGCCCGTTTATGAGTTTTGTGGAACTGCAAGCACAACTGGAGCAGGAGCGGCAGCGCGCCGAGGCGGAGCGGCAGCGGGCGGAGGCGGAGCGACAGCGGGCGGAAGAAGCGCGACAGCGCGCCGAAGCGGAAGCGGCAGCGCGAGTAGCAGCGCAGGCGCAGGCGGAAGAAGCGCGGCAGCGGGCGGAGCGTCTGGCGGCGCGGCTGCGGGCGCTCGGCATCGATCCTGAGTCCGAAACGTCGTAGCGCGCTCTGTTTCAGGAGAAAACCCGTCAGCAGGCAGATAGATCCCCTCCAGAGAGCAAGAGAGCACAGGACGAACTCCTGTGCTCTCCTGTTGTTTCTGAAGGTTTCCCTACCGCACGATGAGCGGCAGCATCACAGTATACCCGCCGCCCGTCGTTGATGCGAGAGTCGCCGGTCCGTAGATGTGCGTCGAGCCATCGACGGTCTCTTCGATCAACCAGTAGGTGTAGCGTGTTCCCGGCGCGGCTGTCGTGTCGTTCCACTCGTATGCCGCACCGCTGCTGACGCTGCCCCTCGCCGGGATCAGGCGATCGGTGATCCGCACGGCATCACTGCGGCTGCCGGTTGCGCTGCGTTCCAGGTAGAAGCCGCGCGTTCCGTACTCCGCAGCCGTCTCCCAGCGCACGACGACGCCCTGTGCGCCGCGTTCGGCGCTGAAGCGCGTCAACTGGATGGCGGTCGGTGAGATTGGCGACAGCCCCATGAACCAGGTCGGGTCGATCTGCCCTGGCGTCAGGGTGAAGATCGGCGTCAGACCGGTTGCCGGGTCCGCGTCACTGTCGGTGCTGCGGTCGTTCCCCTGCCGGAAGGGGCTGACGTAGTAGCCGGATGGGACGCTGAACGCGATCCGGTACTCGCCCGGTTCGACATCGGTGAACATGAAGTAGCCATTTGCATCGGTCATCTGTGTGGCGACGACCGTTCCATCGCTGCGTAGCAAGCGTACCTCGATGCCACCGATCCCCGGTTCATCCGCCTCGCGGATGCCGTCCAGGTCGCGGTCGAGCCAGACCAGGCTTCCAACCGATGCCAGTTGATACAGACCGATGTCGATGTCGCGGCGATCCTCGCCGATGGCAAGTGTGATCGGGTTACTGCGCCGGGTCGCCCGATCAATGTCGGAGTCGAGCGCCGAATCGCTTCCTGCTCCACGCGGGCTGATGCTGCGCCCCGGCGTCGCGCCAACCCCCACGGTGTACGTCCCGGCGGGCAGGTTATCGAACAGATAATTGCCGTTCAGGTCGGTCGTCGTGGTGATCAGCAGCGTGCCGGTCGAGTCGTAGAGTGCGACAACAATGCCGCTGACTCCCGTTTCTCCGGCGTCCTGGATGCCGTTGGCGTTGGCGTCGTTCCACACGCGGTCGCCGATGCTGGCGGTTCCACGGTAGCCGAAGTCGACGTCGGTGCGCGCCTGACCGCTACTGAGCGTCACGCCGGTAACAACGCCAGGCGTCCCGACGCCGTCCAGATCGTAGGTGGCGCTGACCCCGTCGGGGAGGGTTGAAGCGTCCACCCGCACGGTGTACGTTCCGGCGAGCAGCCCGCCGATCAGATAGTTGCCGCTCGCATCGGTGGCGTCAAACGGCTCATCGGCATCACGCACGCCGTTGCCATTCAGGTCCAGGTAGACGATAACGCCGCTCAGACCTGGCTCACCGGCGTCCTGCACGCCATCGCCGTTGCGGTCGAGCCACACGCGGTCGCCGATGCTGGCGGTTCCACGGTAGCCGAAGTCCACGTCGGTGCGGGTCGCGCCTGCCGCCAGCGATGCAGTTGCCGCATGCGGCGTTACGGTTGCGCCATCCAGGTCGTAGGTCTGGCCGACGCCTCCCGGCAGCGTGGTCGTATCCACGCGCACGGTGTACGTTCCGCCCGGCAGATTGCCGAAGAAGTACTGACCGAGCGCGTTGGTGGTGGTCACCGGCTCGCCTGCATCAAGCACACCATCGTTGTTCAGGTCGAGATACACCTGCACGCCGCCAATCCCCGACTCACCAGGGTCCTGTGCGCCGTCGCCGTTGCGGTCGAGCCACACGCGGTCACCCAACCCTGCGTCAGCCAGTTCCCCAAAGTTGTAGTTGATGCCGTCGGTTCCTGCTGACAGTGTGATGTTGCCGATCACGTCGTTGCTGACGAGCATGCCGACGGGTGTTCCGTCAATCGTGCCGATGCTCTCCAGCCCATCGCTATAGATCAGCGGCTGCGTCTCGCTAATGGTGTAGGTTCCCGCCAACAGGTTCTCGAAGCGGTAACTGCCATCCGCCAGGGTCAACGTCGTAAGAGTCACGGATACGCCGTTGACGTCAGTTCCGGTCAGCGTGACCGTCACGCCGCCAATGCCGCTTTCACCCGCATCGAACACACCATTGTTGTTGCTGTCCACATACACGTAGCCGCTCAGGGTGCTCACGGTCTCACCGAAGTTCTGATCGGTCAACCCTGTGAGCGGGACAGTCACGCTCAGGGTATTGGGGGTCGAACTGCCGTAGCCGGTTGGCTGCGTCTGCTCAATGACATAGGTGCCAGCTGGCAGGTTGTCAAAGATGTAGAAGCCGGTGATCGTCGTTGTGGTCGTCAGCAGCACACTGTTGCCCAGGAGATCGGTTCCCGACAGCGTGACGGTGACGCCGCCGAGTCGTCCGTTTTCACCACCGTCGAGCGTTCCGTCGCGGTCGGTGTCGATCCAGACGATGCCGCTGACGAAGGTTCCCCGTTCGCCGAAGTCGTAATTCACGGCATCGACCCCTGCGCCAAGCACGATGTTGCTGACCTGATCGTTAATCAGGTCGCCGCCTGCCGTCCCAGAGCGATCAATTCCGTCATTGTACGCGATTGGTTGCGTCTCGCTGACCGTGTAGGTCCCCGGACGCAGGGTGTCGAAGGTGTAGAACCCGGTGATGCTGGTCGTGGTCGTCAGCAGCACGCTGTTGCCCAGGTCGTCGGTTCCGGTCAGGGTGATGGTAACCCCGCCAATGCCCGGTTCGCCTGCATCAGGGATGCCGTCATTGTTGTCGTCGCGGTAGACCCGCCCCGACAGGCTCGCCGGACGCAGTTCGCCGAAGTTGTTGTTCAGGCTGGCAGCGCCGGAAGGCAGGGTGATGCTGGCGATCCGGTCGTTGAGCGTGGTGTCGCCGCCGAGGGTTCCCGCCGTGTCGCGTCCGTCGAGATAGCCGGACGGCTGGGTCTCGCTGACCGTGTAGGTCCCCGGACGCAGGTTGTCGAAGGCGTAGAAGCCGGTGATCGTGGTCGTGGTCGTCAGCAGCACGCCGTTGCCCAGGTCGTCGGTGCCGCTCAGGGTGATGGTGACGCCGGAGATGCCGCTTTCGCCCGTGTCGAACACGCCATCGTTGTCGTCGTCCTCGTACACGAACCCGGCGATGCGCGCCGCCAGCAGTTCGCCGAAGTTGTAGCCGGTCGCTGCAACGCCTGCGCTCAGGGTGACGTTGCCGATGACATCGTTGGTGATGACGCTTCCGCCCGCGCTGCCGACGCTCTCTGCGCCATCGAGATAGCCGGACGGCTGGGTCTCGCTGACCGTGTAGGTCCCCGGACGCAGGTTGGTGAAGGTGTAGACGCCGCTTGCATCGGTCGTCGTCGTCAGGGTGACCGTGTTGCCCAGGTCGTCGGTCCCGCTCAGCGTGATGGTGACGCCGGAGATGCCCGGCTCGCCCGCGTCGAGGCTGCCATTGTTGTTGTCGTCGCGGTAGACCCGTCCCGACAGGCTCGCCGGACGCAGTTCGCCGAAGTTGTTGTTCAGGCTGGCAACGCCGGAAGGCAGGGTGATGCTGGCGATCCGGTCGTTGAGCGTGGTGTCGCCGCCGAGGGTTCCTGCCGTGTCGCGCCCGTCGAGATAGCCGGTCGGCTGAGTCTCGCTGACCGTGTAGGTTCCCGGACGCAGGTTGTCGAAGGCGTAGAAGCCGGTCACGGTGGTCGTGGTCGTCAGCAGCACGCTGTTGCCCAGGTCGTCGGTCCCGCTCAGGGTGATGGTGACGCCGGAGATGCCGCTTTCGCCCGTGTCGAACACGCCATCGTTGTCGTCGTCCTCGTACCCGAACCCGGCGATGCGCGCGGGCAGCAGTTCGCCAAAGTTGTTGTTCTCCCCGTTGGTCGAGGCGTCAACTGGCAGAACAATGTTGCTCAACACATCGTTGCCGGTCGTGCCGCCCTGTGTGCCAATGGTGTCTCGTCCATCCAGGTAACCGGCTGGCTGGGTTTCCGCCAGCGTGTAGGTTCCCGGACGCAGGTTGTCAAAGCGGTAGAAGCCAGTGATCGTAGTCGTGGTCGTCAGCAACACGCTGTTGCCCAGATGATCGGTTCCCGACAGCGTGATGGTCACGCCGCCGATGCCGCTTTCGCCCGTGTCGAAGATGCCGTCGTTGTCGGCATCGACATACACGAAGCCGCTCAGACTGTTGCTGCGGATGGTCATGGTGTCGGACGAGTCGACCGGCGTCTGCACCCGCTCCGTCGGATCATCGCCTGGCAGACTGGTCGAACGCGCCATGCGCGCCGTGTTGACAATCGTCGCGCCGGGCGTCACTGTACCGGTCAGGTTGACGCGGAAGGTGAAGGTCACCGTCGCGCCAGCCGGGATCGGTCCGCCCTCGTAGCGCACCTCGCTACCGGTGCGCGATGGGGTGAACGTCGCCGGATAGTCGCTTCCCGCTGCGCCGAAGGTCGTGGTTGCAGCGTCGAAATCGGGTGGCAGCGTGTCGGTAATGACAACATCGAAGGCATCCGATGTGCCAGTGTTTGTCACCGTCAGCGTGATCGTGATCGGATCACCCGCATTTGCAACAGTCTGAACGATATTCTTGGTGATCGTCAGCTGCGGTTCGACGACGCGCACCGTTTCGGTATCGGTGAACGTTCGCGTGATGTTCGAGCCGTCGGTGTAGCGCATCGCTGCGGTGTTCGTCAGGGTGGTCTGCCCCGGCGGGATCAGCCCGACCATCCCCGGTTCGTCGAGCGCCCGCACGCGCACTACGACCAGGAAGCGGTTGTTCGCCGCATTGTTGTCGCCCGTCACCACAACGTCGCTATCGAACGTCAGGGTGACATCATCGCCGCTGCCCGCGCCGCCGGTCACGGTGATCGACGGAACGGTTCCGACGAAGTCCTGCGTCAGCAGTCCGCCGCTCTGCGCTGCGTCGGTGATGACCGTGAACCCTTCATAGTCGAGACCCGCAGGCAGATCGTCGGTCAACACCAGGTTGCGGATCGTGCCTTCCGGCAGATCGACGATCAGGGTATAACTGATGATCTCGCCGATGGTGATGTCCTCGCCGCTCGTATGTGGTGCGCTGGTGGCGAAGAGCTCCTTGCTGAACGCGCCCTGCCCGGTGGAAAGCGTCACGCTGCTGCTGGCGCTGCGGCTGCGCTCGCGGTCGGTTCCATCGCTGACGCCGGTCGTGTCCGGGCTGAGGTCCTGGTTCAGACCGGGCAGACTGGTGGAGGTCAGAGCGACGGTATTGGTGATCGTCTCGCCGGGCTGTACGCTTTGCCGCAACACGCCGGTGATCGTCACCGTGACGGTTGCGTTGAGCGGCAGCGTAAACGGTGTCGTGGTCGTCAGCGTGTTGCTCGTGACGCCAAAGTTGCCGGTAATATCACCATCAACCGAGTGCGTGGCATTCACCTGTGCAATCGTGATCGGCGCCGTGAGCGATGAGCCGATCGTTGCTGGCAGCGCATCAGTGATCGCCACGTCGAAGGCATCCGCCAGGCTGCGCGCCGTATGGCTCAGGGTGATCGTGTAGGTCACCGGGTCGCCGGCATCGCCGCTGGTCGGAGCGACCGACTTGGCAATCGCCAGTTCCGGCTCGACGACGGTGACGGTTGCGCCGTTGGGATCGATCAACAGGTCGACCGGCGGTTGCGGCGTCGAGGGCACATCGAATTGCCCGCTGTTCGTCAGTGTTGTCTGGCTGCCGGTGAAGCCGGTGTTGCCGGGCACATCGAGCACGACCGCCTGGTAGCGGATGAAGAACGTATTGTTGCGGGTGTCGTTGTCGCCCGGCAACGTGATCTGATCAAACGTGAAGCGCACGTCGGTTCCGTTGAGGAATTGCAGGCTGCCAATCGGCGTGACCGCCGGATCGGTCGGATCGCTGAAGACGCCGTTGAAGGCGAGCGTGCCAGCGCCCGCCGGATGCCCGCCGCTGAGCGCCGGGTCACCCGTGGCAAGCGTGCCGGTCACAAGCGTGGCGCTGCCCGGCAGGTACGCCATGCCTGCTGGAAGCGTATCGGTGATGACCAGCCCGCTCGTGACGCCTTCCGGCAGACTGACCGCCAGGCGGTAGGTGACGATCTCACCGATGGTGACATTCGTGCCACTCGTCGAAGGCGCCACCCCTTCGATCACCGACTTCGAGACGACCACCGGCGCAATGGCGGTGGTTGTCACCGATGAGATGAGACCGTAATTGTTGAGTTGCGTGTTGTCCAGGTTGCAGTTGCCGGGCAGACTGCTGCACTCCGGCGGGTTGGGAACACCGCTCCCATTGCGCTCATCAGGGTTGGCGCCGGGAGTGCTGCTCCAGAACATCGACGCACGGTTGGTAATGATCTGATCGGTCGTCACTGTGCTCGTCAGGTCGCCGGTGAAGGTGATGATCACCGTCGATCCGAGCGGCAGGGTGATCGGCGCAGTCGTGCGCAGGATGCGATCCGGTCCAACAGTTACGATCTCGAAGTCGGCGACGCTCACGGGCGCGCCTGTTGCGCTGACCGCGACAATCGTCGGGTTGATCAGTTCGGGCGCAATCGTGTCGCTGATCACCACATCGTAGGCGGTCATCTCGCTGCGCGGCGCGCTGTTCTCCAGACGGATCGTGTAAGTGATCGGGTCGCCGGCGTCGGCTGCCGCGCCGCTGACCGACTTCAGGATCGATGGCGTCGGCTCGACAACCGTCACCTGCGGCTCGGTCGGATCGCGCAGTGTCACATCCGCGCCGCTGTACCCATCGTTGTAGCGCAGCGCACCGCCGTTGGCGCGGGTTGCGCCGCTCTGGTTCGCCGTTGTGTTCGTCACAATCAGGCGCACGCGGATGATGAAGGCATTGTTGTTCGGGTTGTTGTCATCATCAACCGTGACATTCCCGAACGTGAACAGCGCGTCCACACCATCGTCGCCGAGCGTGCCTGTGCCGGAGACGGTCAGGGTCGGCGATGCAACCGCCGCCGGATTGCTGAAGTTGTCGGTGAGCAGACCGCCAGCAGAAGTAACGATCTGATAGCCGACGCCGTTGAACGACGTGTCGAAGCGCATCCCATCGGGAACGGCATCGACCACCCGCAGATTGTTGGTGGTTCCTTCGGGCATGGTGACGAGCAGGTCGTAGAGTACCGCTTCGCCAACGGTGACGCTGATGCCGGACGTGCCCGGCACGCTGGTGTCGTCATCGGAGATCGAACCACCCTGGAACTGCTTGTCGAAGGACGGTTGCGCCAGGCGGTTCAGCGCGATTGCGCCAACGCTGTAGTTGTTCCGAATGGTGTTGATCGATGGCGACGAGTTGTTGATCGGGTTGGGCACGTCGCCGCCGGTGCGCTCCCCGTTCTGCGTTCCGGCAGTTCCGGCTGCGACGCTCGATCCGGTGGGGTTGGCGATTGTGCCGCGCTCGCCGGGGAGACTGGTGTACTGCACCCGCGCCGTATTGGTGATCTGCGCGCCGGCGACCGTTCCCGCAACCACGCGCACCGTCGCCGTGACGACCACATCGGTTCTGCCGGAGGTAATGTCCTGGACTGAGTCGAGCCGGTCGAGCGTGTAACTGATCACCCCGCCGACACCCAGAGTTGAACCATTGGTCGCCGTCGTCCCCGTCGGCGCGTCGATCTGCACGCCGAGGAGTTCAAGGGTCGGCGGCAACTGGTCGTAGACAGTCACATCGAAGGCGGTCACCTGATCGACCAGCACGAATGTCAGTGAGGTTGTGATCGGTGTTCCAGAGGGCGCCCCTGAGACCGCGAACGTGCGCCCGGCGTTGATCGTTCCGCCGGTGACGTACACCTGCGTGCCGTCAATCGCTTCCGGGCGAGAGTCGAATTCAGCCACCCGTTCGAGGTTCATGGTCGATCCGCTGAAACCGGTCACGCGGTAGATGCCGTTCTGGCTTTGGGTCGTCTGGTTTTTGACGAGAATGCGTGTGCCGACCGGGAAGTTGGTTGCGTTGACCGTTACTCCGTCGATGACGGTTGCCGTTGTGCTGAGCGTGCCGCGTCCGAGCGTTCCGCCGGTCGCGTCGAACGTTCCGCCGCCCAGATTGCCGGTCGTTGCGACTGCGACCGTCAGCGCCGGATCGACGTCGCGCCAGAGGATCGGTCCGGCGTTGATCGACGACGGCAACGGCTCATCCAGGTAGTAGGTTCTGCCTGCCAGCGAGCCTTCCTGAACGATCACGCGGTAGCCGATCGCCAGTTCAGCGTTGCTGTCCAGGTCGGTAGCGCGATCCCAGGTGCGCGCGCCGGTGAACGGGTCGATGAAGACCAGCGTATAGACGCCGTTCTGCGCCGGGTTCGCCTGGCTGCGCACCAGGATGCGGTCACCGACATTCAACGTCACGCCATCGACGGTTGCGGGCGCATTGGTGAACTGACCGGTTCCGCCGAAGCCGCCAGTCGGATTGAACCCGGCGATGTTGCCGGTCGTGGCAACGCGCACCGGCACAGCCGGCGAGGAGGGCCATGCGACGCCGTTGGCGAAGCGCAGCGTGTAAGTGAACACGTCACCAGCGTCTGCCGGAGGCGCGCCGCTGATCGTCTTGCTCAGATTGTTGATCTGCGGCTCGACGACGGTGACGCGATTGACATCGTTGGTCACAGACGTCGTGCCAACCTGGATGCCGCTGCGGAGGTAGCGGAAATCGTTGTTCAGTTGCCTGCCGCTCTGGTTACCATCGCTGAATGTATTGAGCACCTGAGCATTGAACTCGACAACCACAAACTCCAGATCATCGTCGTTATCGTTGTTCACGACGTTCCCCAGGCGGAAGTACACATCACTCCCGTCGTTGAACGTGTCGGTGTCAGTAGTAACGGTGCTGGTGTTGGAAACATTGCCGTCAAATGCCGTTCCTTCGCCGATTGCCAGCCCGTTGCCGCTTCCGACTGCCAGGCTCAACCCGATGACGCTATCCTGGTTGCCGGTGATATTCAATCCTGCGCCGCTGAGCGCGGGAACCTGCGCACCAGCGCTTGTCGAAGTGATGACGCCGCTATTGCTGACAAACGCCACGCGCACGGTATCGTCGTTGATGAAGCGCATGCCGAAGGGAATGCGGTCGTGCAGTTGCAGGTTCGGCGATGTGCCTTCGGGAATGGTGGCGATCAGCCGGTAACGCACAATCTCGCCCGGCACGGCCGCATTGCCGAACGCGATGACCGCATCGATGTCGATGGCGAACTGAGCCGTGCCATTGTCGCCGCGGATTTCGAGCCGGGTGATGTTGCGCAGGTTGAGACCCGGTGTTGTACCGGCGGCGATGGTTGTGCTGTTGGGTCCGATCAGGCTCTGTGGCACGAGCGTGAATGTCGAGAAGTTGAAACTGCTCGCAGGGAAGCGCCAGCGCCAGTTGGTGCCGTCGGCGTCCTGGAGATGCACATCGATGTTGTCGGCGCCGTTCCCGGCGACCAGGCGTGCCGAAAGCGCCAGCGCCGTGTGATTGGAGAGGTCAACCGGCGAAGCGAAGGTGATGTACCCCCCGCCACTTTCGGTTGCACTTCCTGAGATGCGCACAAAGGTCGGGTATGTGAAGACGTTTGTATTCCAGGAACCTGTCAAGCCGTCAAACCCAGTGTTCGTGAAATCCGCCAGCACCAGCGGGTCGGCAGTGTGCGCTTCGGACGTGGCGACGATCCGCTTCGCCAGCGTCGGTGCAACGATGGTGACCGTCGCCGTGTCGCTGCCGGCATAGTCGTTGATCCCGCCAGAACCGTTGCGCTCGCCGGTGGCGCTGCCGCCGGAACCCGCCGTTGAGCCGAAGAAGCCGCCGGTGCCGCTGCTCCCCGGCAAACTGGTGTAGGTCAGCGTTGCAGTGTTGGTGATCGTCTGCCCCGGAATGACCGACACATTCAGCGTCGCCTGGTAGGTGACGGTCACACTGCACCCCGGCGGCACGCTCCCGACGGTGACATCGACCGTGTTCCCGGCGCTGCTGTTGGTGATGCCGGTGGCGCAGGAAGATGTGACTGCGACACTCCCGGTGATCAGGGTCATATCTGTGGGCAGGACATCGAGGAGACGCACATCGAAGGCGTCGGTCACTGTCACGCCAGTCGCGTTCGTGTAGGTGACCGTGTAGGTGATCACATCGAACGCATCGCCCGATGTCGGCGTCGCAATTTTGTTATTTGTCGCGACGTTGAAGGGAATGTTCGGTTCAACCACCGTCACCGTCACCTCTGGCGACGGAGCGGTCTCGAATGCGCCGAAGCCGGGCGGATTCATGCGCGCAACGACGGTGTTGGAACGCACATTGCCGGCATCGTTCGGGTCAAACGTGTCATTATCGACGATTGCGTTGAACTCAACAACGATAAACTCTTCACCCGGATCATTGTCGTTGTTCGACAGATTACCGAAGCGGAAGAACACGTCCGTTCCGCTGGCGTAGACATCCTGATTGACCGTTTCGTTGCTGGAAATGTTGCTGTCTCCAAAGGTGCAGTTAATGCTCGATGAGAGAAGGGTTGCTGGATTCAGCACATCCGCCAGCGTCGTTACCCCAGCCGGGCTGATTGCCGGGCACGATACCGGTGCAACATCGTAGACGCCTGCGGTCGTGATGTTGTTATCGGCGATGAAGACGAACCGCGCCGAGCCATCGTTGAGGAAGGTCAAACCTGGCGGGAGTCGATCAACCAGCGAGAAGGCATAGACCGAGGCTTCCGGTCCGCCAATGGCAATGCGGAAGCGCACAATTTCACCGATGGCAACGTTGCTGCCGGAGGTGTGCGCTTCAGAGGTGGCGATCAGCGCCTTGCCCGGCGTCACCGTCGGCACGATGAAGGCAACCGAGCCGGTGGCGGCATAATCGTTCAACGCGCCGCCGGGTCCATCATCGCCGGTGCGCTCGGTCGAAGCAGCGTTGTGCGTCGAACGCTGCCCTGGAGTCCCGTCGAGCGATGTCCAGCGCAGGAAGGCGGTATTCGTGATTGCCGCGCCGGGCATCGCCGCGTTGGAGAGCGTGCCGCGCACGGTGATCGTCACAACGCGACCGGGCGCAACGTCAACCGGCGTCGGGTTGCTGAGCGTCCAGGATGTCGCATTGCTGCCGGTCAGCGTGAAGTCGGCAGTAGTCAACGTACCGGCGCTATCGGTGACGCTCAGGATTGTCGGGGTGAGGATCAACGAGCCGCTGCCGAACGGATCGATCGGCAACGCATCGGTGAGCACCGCGTCGTATGCGGTTCCCTGGCTGCCAGCAGTATGGCTGAAGGTGATCGTGTAGTCGATCAGGTCACCGGCATCGTACACGCCGGGCGGGAGGGTCTTGGCGACGCCAAGGGTCGGCTCGATGATCGTGACATTGGCGGCTTCGACCGGCGTCAGCGCATATGAACCCTGACCGGAAACAACCCACGAGAACTCGACGCGGTTGTTGCGCTGCGCGCCGCTCTGGTTGGCGGACGTGTTCAGCACGATGGCGCGGTAGGTGATGACAATCGTTTCTTCGACGGTGTTGTCGCGATTGCTGTTGGTGATCGCGCCGAAATTGAAGGTGATGGTCTGTCCGCCTGCGCCGATCGTCGTGTTCGCCGGGGTTGCGCCGACCGTCGGCAGCCCGCCGCCGGTGAATGCGAGGGCCGGCGACGCGCTGACTCCCGTCACATCGACGAACGCCAGCCCCGCGTCGAGGGTGTCGGTGAGGGTGGCGTTCGACATGACCCCTTCGGGTACGGTGAGCGTCAGTGTGTACGTGATCAGTTCGCCGATGACTGCCTGCTGGCGGTTGTTGAACGAATCCTCGATTTCGGTAGCGGTCAGGGTCTTGGCAATGGTTGGGCGGCGGATGGTGACCTGCGCGGTGTCGAACGGATCGGGCTGATCATCCACCCCGCCGTCGCTGGTGGCGACATGGGTGAGGGTCGCCGTGTTGATAATCTGCCGGTTGGGTTCGACGTTATCGCCAAGGGTCACGTCATAGGTGATAATAACCGTATTTGAGCCATTCGTTACTGCGACGACATTGCTCGCCGGACCGGACGCGCCGCGACTGAGACCGCCGGGGCGATCATCGCGGGTTGGAGCGGTGGTGTTGCCCGCCGTGTAATTGTCCGCCAGCGTCACGCTGAAGACGCCGGTGAGCGGATTGTACACGGCGTAGTAATCGCTGACGCCGGCATCAGTCCAGGTGATCGGTGTGGTATTGAGGGTGATCGGTCCAGGCGTGCTGAAGGCGCGGTTGGCGTTGCTGCTCAGTCCGCCGAGCACCGCAACCCGGTAGCCGCCGGTCAGTTCGGCATCATCGTCGAAGTCGTCGGCGCGGGTGAGGGTCGCCTGATTGACGCCGGGAAAGACGCTCGTCACGACATAGATGCCATTCTGAGAAGCAACACTCTGGTCTTTCACCAGCACGCGGTCACCCACGTTCAATGTCACCCCGTCGATGATGCGCGGCGCATTGGTGAACTGACCGTTATTCGGCGACGTGGCATACGTTGCGCCGGTCAGTGGTGCGGTGGTCGCCACGCGCACCGTGCCGCTGACGACATCGCCGGTGAGCAGGGTTCCATCGCCGCGGCGCACGGCGAAATTCGCGGCAGCCAGCGTCGCCGGGCGGATGTAGTCGGCGGGAATAGTATCGGTGACAGTCACATCGTATGCGTCACCGCGCCCTTCGTTTTGCAGCACAATCGCATACCGCACCCGGTCACCGGCATCGGAGAGCAGTGACACATCGGACGAACCGATGGCGCTCGCCTGGGTTGCAGTATAGACCGGTGTCCCGCCGAAGGCGGTGGAACCGTCAGGCGGATTGAACGTCACCCCGCCGAGAGTCAGACCGACACCGTTGTACCCGACGATGCCCTTGTTGATCGTCACGTTCGGGCGAATAACTTCGAACATCACGATCTCGTCGAAGTACTGCGAACCGGCGTTGGTCGAAAACTCATTAACGCGCAGTTGGTTGGTCAGGAAGAGGTCATTCGCAAATGCGGCATCAGCAACGCGCAGGGTCACCAGCAGGTCGATCAACGACTCCCGTCGACCGCCGTCCACGTCGTCATGCCAGCCAAAGTTGAGGGTGAAACTGTTCCCGGCGGCATCGGTCGTGATGAACGGCGCCCACGTGATCGCATCGGTGTTGAAGGTGTTGAACGTGGGGTTCGACTGGCGGAAGTGCTGACCGGCATTGGTGGCGCCGGCAGTCACGCCGACGAGTGGACTGTTCGTGATTTCGCGCGCAGTGTCGAAGTCGGCGGCGCGGTTCCAGACGCCGCTTGCAGCATTCACAACCACATAGACGCCATTCTGTCGCGCATCGGTCTGATCCTTCACCAGCACCCGGTCACCGTTCGCCAGGGTGACGCCGTCGATGATGGAGGGCGCTCCGCTGAACGATCCAATGCCGGCAGGGTTGTAACCGGTCATATTGCCGGTGGTTGCGACGCGCACCGTGGTTGGCGGGTTGACCGTCGTCAGGTAGGTATCGCCAGGTCCACGGCTCACCATGTTCGCGCCGGGAACCGTGCCAGGCGCAGCGGAGGCGTCGAAGAAGAGTCGATCCGGCACAGGGAAGACCGGCAACGGCGGGAAGTCGATGAACTGGACATTCTCGAAACTGCTGATCGGCAGGCGATATGTCAACCGGTAGGTCACCAGATCGCCGGGCTGAACGGTCACCGGATCGCCGAGATTGGTCGTCTGCCCGTTGAGGGCGTAGATCGTCTTGTTTCGGTCGCCGATCGGCAGTTCGACGCTGGCGGCGGTATCATCGGTCGCCTGCCCGATAACCGTCGGCGTGGCATTGTTGATCGTGGTCGTATTGATCTGCTCGCCACGGATCTGCGGCACCGTATTCCTCAAAATATCCAGCTGGTCGACCGAGCGGTCGCCGGAGGGGAAATCATCGCTGAACTCGTCCTTGACTTCGGTGTAGAACGTAATGCGCCCTCTGGTTGGACCGAAGAGCGGCGGATTGTTGTTCTGGGGCGCACCGCCGGCATTCGGAATGTCGCCGCCGACCAGACGACCGCTCACGCCACGGGCGATCAGTTCACGCGAAATATCGAAGCGCACATACGTAGTGCCGCTCAGCGAGGGCGCCGGCGTCAGAATCGTGAACACTGGACCCGACGGCGGGCTGGTGGGATCGGAGAGTGGTGTGCCGCGAGTCGTGAAGCGTTGCTCGTATGTGATCACCCCCGTGCCGCTGAAGGGCGCAGCAGCGATAGTGGTGCGCGTGGGGGATGCACCGGTCACGTAAGCATTCTCGACCTGGAGCGTCGGAACGGTCGAGGTTATGCCTGATGTGCGCACAAACAGGCGCTGCCCATCGGAGATAATATCTTCGAGGTAGACATTCTGCACCGCGAAGTAGTCCGACACCTGGAAATCGATATCGTAGCGCAGCAGCGTCGAGCCGGGGATGATTGCACCGCCGGTAGGGTTCAGCGTGTTGCGGTCGACGGGTGTCACCGATTTCTGGGTTGCCAGGGAATGCTGCTGGAGCGTATGCGCATTGGGCGGCAGGGTGATCGTGATCGGCGTGGATGTGTCGCGGGTATCAATCGGCGTCCACGTTGCCGACGAACTGCCAGTATTGTTGGCGAATGTCGAGTCGGTTCCCTGCGGCACGGTTGGCGTCGCAGCGCTGGTATCGCGCGGGATGTAGAACTCGAACTCGAACGAGGCGTCAATTCCCCGGACGCCGGTTTTGTCGCCGAACGAATAGATCAGCGTACCGCCGGGCGCGGCAGGCGTGGCTGTGCCGGAGAGGTTCGCCGGTGTGAAGACCTCGGTGGGCATGCCTGGAGCATCGTAGCGGATCGCGCTCATCTGTGCGGCAGTATTGCCGGTGATACGCATGCTGTTCGCCAGCACGTCGGTGATCTGAAGGTTCGTCACGGGCTGGCCCTCGGCAATATCGACATCGAGGCGGTAGCGCCGCGGATAGTTGCGCCCGGTCGCAGTTTCGTCCTCAGGTCCCAGGTAGGTCTTCGTCAGCGTCCAGAGTGTCGGTGTGACATTAGCATCGGACGGCGTCGTCTGGCGGATGGGCGGATCGGCGCCGGGGTTGTCAAGCGGGTCGGCGCCGTAGCGGAAGCCAGCAACCGCCGTCACCGGCAGCGGCGTTCCCAGGTCTGCCAGATTGCTGATGCGAAGCGATACATCGATCGGCGCCGGCGGCTGCGTATTGGTGAAACTGCCGAACAGCAGGGTCAACACAACAATCGTATCGCCGTTCTGGAAGCGCGTTCCATAACCGGGAACCGACAGCGTCTGTCCGGTCAACGGATGGACATACGTCGGTCCGGTAATCGGGATCACTTCCATTCCCGGCAGCGGTTGCCCCAGATACGTCGCCCGCATACCGGTCGTCACCAGTCCATCGAAGGACGGAGCGCCATCAGGACCGGTGGTATCGAGAAACAGGTCGATGTAGGGACCGTAACCGGTCTGATCGCCCGTGCCGGTGCTGGCATTATCGAAGGTGACGGTCAGGGTCACCGTCTCGCCGATGAGACCGGTAGCATTGTTCACCGTTGCGACCGGCAGCGGATTGCCGCCGGCAAATACAGCGTTTGATGCGAGCAGACCCAGGCTCGCGGCCGTGACTGCAAGCACGAGAAACAATGACGCAAGGCGTGAACGGCGGTGCATGGCCAGGCTCCTTGTTGGACGAACATGTTTGGGTTGTACAAAGGGTAACAATCGGTTGCCCGATCATTGATGTTTTCTGCACAAAGTATATGAAGTCCCTGTAACCAGAACATAACAGAACAGGATCGAAACGATAGCGGATTTGATCGTGTACGATGAAGGGCGGAGGCAGTGCTGTTATTGTTCGTCTTGCGCCCCTCATCCCCCCGACCCCCTTCTCCCACGAGGGGAGAAGGGGGAGTTTGGGCGTTCTGATGGCTGAAGCGGGAGATGGCACGCAGGGGCTTGCCAAAACATCTGCTCCTGTGAGGGGTGAGACGGCGGGGAACATGCGAGCGGGACGCGCGCGCTCCCAGGGGTGAGGCGGCGGGGGATGCGGGCGCGACGCCCGCGCTCCCAGGGGTGAGGCGGCGGGGGATGCGGGCGCGACGCCCGCGCTCTCATCGCGCGGCGGTCACGACCCGCAGGGGTTCGGTGTGGGTCGTCGCATCGATGATCACCACCCAGCGGCGGGTGTGGTACGGCATCAGGATCTGCCGCGCCAGCGGCGCAGATCTCCGTTCTCGAGTCAGCCGCGGGGCATTGCGCACCCGCCGCAGCCAGCGTTCATAACGGGCTGCGCGCGTCGTCTGGGGCGTCAGGTACGCCAGGGCGCTGGCTATCCGGTGCAGCACAGGCGCGCCGCTGAGCAGGATGCCGGGCGTCAAAAACGCAAGGCGTTGGCGGGTTTGCATGGGCGGGGCGACGGCGCTCTGGCGGAACCACCCGTCGACCGCCGGTGGAAAATGACAGACACTGGCGCCAATGCAATGATCTCCTGGCATTAATCGCGAGTGCCACGACCAGCAGACCAGAACCATCACATTGGTGGGCGTTTCTTTCGCAATGAGACATTATCTCACGATATGAACGTATGTTCTGTCCGCCCTTGAGTCTGCTGGGATCTGGCGGGGTTGGATCGTGCGATATGGTCCGCCATCCATGCCCATCCGTGGTTCTTGCCAAACATAAGAGCGCACCGGAGCGTTACGCCTCTGCCGCTGCGACTGCCGAAACGACAGATTCGCGTCCGGGCAACGTCAGCGCCAGCGCTGCCGCCGGGAGCGCCAGCAGCACCGTGGCCTGCATCGCTGTGAACAGACCAACCGTATCAGCCAGCGCGCCGACCAGCGCAGTGCCGATGCCCCCCGTTGCGAAGGTGAACCCCAGGATCAACCCGGCGGCAAACCCCTGTCGCACCGGCAGCAACCGTTGCGCATGCACTACCAGCACACTGTGTTGCCCACCGATAACCATGCCGGCAACGCCGCATGCGATGAACGCTGTGAGTGGTGAAGGCGACCATATGCAGACCAGACCGGCAGGCACACTGATCAGGAGGGGCCAGATCGTCGCAGCACGCATACCAAAGCGATCGGCAATATCACCGGCAATGATATTGCCGATTGCAGCGGTAAACATGAATGTTCCGGCAATCGCGCCATAGGCAACCGGCGCCCAGCCGCGGTCGGCGAACAGTTTGGGCAGGAACGACATAAACACCGACTGAATAGACGAACGGAGCGCCACCAGCACAATGAACGCCGCCAGGATTGCCACCCCAACACGTACTGCAGCATGGGCGGCGCGTGCCGTACCGCCCACGGGTATCACAGGACGGGGCGCAGCAAACAGCAGCACCGCTGGCGCAAGCATCAACGCCGCAAGCACCAACATCAGACGTATGCCGTCTGGTGTCGTGAGTAATGCGCCGCCCAGCAACGGACCCAGTGAAAGACCGAGTTGCCCGCTGAAGAAGAAGATAGCGGTTGCACTCGCAGCGCGCGACGGTGCAGACGCCGCAGCGCTTGCCGTGCCGATCGGGTGGAAGAGACCCGATCCGAGCGCCATGAACCCGACGAGAAGAACGATCAGGGTCCAGTTCATCGAAAGCGCAATGGCGGCCAGGCAGATTGCCATCCACGCAACACCGCCGCCTGCCAGCGCGGCCGGTCGTGCGCTGAAGCGATCCGCCAGCCAGCCAAAGAGCGGTTGCGACAGCGCACCGGCAAAGATCTGGATCGTGAGCGCAACACCAATCTGGGCATTGCTGAGCGCCAGCGGCACTGCCAGCGTCGCCAGCAGGACCGGCACAACACTGTTGAGAACATCGACCGCAAAATGACCGGCGCTGATCGAAAGGAGAAGACGATTCTTGAGCACGGACGGAGACCTTTGTTTTCAATAAACGAGCGCTTACGATAATGCAATGACCTTTTCCGGCGACCAGACCTCACTGACGCCGATATGTGCCGGGGTAAGAGTCAGAGATGATCGATTATACACGATCAACACCACATGATTGTCATTTGTTTGAAAGGTGACAGGCTAAACCGGTTATGCTATAATTCCTTAACAATAGATTCGCCTTGGTGCGATGATCGTCCCGGCCGTTGTTCTTATCGCGTGATGACGCGCACCAGCCAGCATTTATGCACCCACACGCTGAAGAACAGCGGTCGGTTTTTTATGTCGAAGAACTATGCGTATCTTGATGTTGTCCTGGGAGTACCCGCCACACATCATTGGCGGCCTGGGGCGTCATGTCACCGATCTGTCCGATGCCCTGGCGCAGATCGGCGTTGAAGTTCACATTATCACTCCTCAACTCAAGGAGGGCAGCCGGTACGAGCGCACTGCACAGGGCGTTCATATCCATCGCGTTGCCGTCCCGCCGATCACTGATCGCATGCTCTTTCCGCTCACCCAGGAACTCAACGTTGCGCTGAAGCACGCTGCGCTCGATGTGCAGCGCTCCACCGGCAGCTTTGATCTGATCCACGCGCACGACTGGCTCGTCGCACAGGCAGGCATTGCCCTCAAACACCTGTGCCACCTCCCGCTCCTGGCAACGATCCACGCAACTGAACGCGGACGGCATCAGGGGCATCTGGCGAACGATCTCTCGCTTCAGATCGACCGTCTGGAACGCTTGTTGACCGGCGAGGCGCACCGTATCATTGCCTGCTCGCACTTTATGGCGCACGAGGTTCACACTACCTTCGATGCGCCACATGACAAGATCGATGTTGTCCCGAACGGTGTGGTTGTCCGCTCTTCCCCATTTCAGAGCGATGAGGAGCGCATAGTCTTCCGCCGTCGCTTTGTGCGCGACGATCAACCGCTTGTCTTCTCTGTCGGGCGGATTGTGTACGAAAAGGGGCTGCACCTGTTGATCGACGCCTGGTCACACGTGCTGGCTCAGTTTCCCCATGCGCACCTGATCATCGCTGGCACTGGCGGATATCTCGATACACTTCGTCAGCGCGCGCAGGACGCCGGTGTAGCCGACCATGTAACGTTTACTGGTCGCATCAGTGATGAGGAGCGTGACCGCCTGTATCACGCGGCGGATGCCGCCGTCTTTCCGTCGTTGTATGAACCCTTCGGCATCGTGGCGCTGGAGGCGATGGCAGCCAGATGCCCGGTCATCGTGGCGCACACCGGTGGTCTGGCGGAAGTGGTGAAGTTGCACGAAACCGGGTTAACGGTGTATCCCAATAATGTTGACTCGCTGGTCTGGGGGATTACACACACCCTGGCACACCCCAACTGGTCCCAGGCGCGTGCGCTCAATGCGTTCCACGACGTCTGCACCCGGTACAACTGGAACACGATCGCACAAACGACGCTGGATATCTATCGCCAGGTGTGCAACGAGTGGCGCCAGGTACAGCGCAACTCGCGCATGGTTTCGACATTCCAGTTTGCGGCGACGTATGGGTAGAGCGATGTGAGGTGCAGCAGACCCGCTCCTGCCCTTCATTTCTGCGCCCCCCAGCGCATATCACTGCGAGAAACAGAGCGACGACGCAATCTTCCAGCGCCCATATCCCTGGAAGATTGCGTCGTCTGCCGCATGCCCATATCCTGCGACGCGGACTCAATCAGGCGCAGGAGCTCACTTCTAACCCTTCTGCTCCTCCAGCACCGCCTGCGCTGCCGCGAGGCGAGCGATGACGACGCGGTACGGGCTGCACGACACGTAGTTGAGACCAACGCGGTGACAGAACTTGACACTTTCCGGCTCACCGCCATGTTCACCGCAGATGCCGGTCTTCAGATCAGGGCGGGTGCTACGCCCGCGTTCAACGCCCATCCGCACCAGTTGCCCCACACCTTCCTGATCCAGCACCTCGAAGGGATCATCCTTCAACAGTTTGCGTTCGACGTAGAGGGGCAGGAAACGCCCGACATCGTCGCGGCTCATACCGAACGTCATCTGGGTCAGGTCGTTGGTGCCAAAGGAGAAGAACTCGGCAACCGTTGCGATCTTGTCGGCGGTCAGCGCAGCGCGCGGCACCTCGATCATGGTGCCGAGCAGATAATCGATCTTCTGCCCGGTTTCCGCCATCACCTCATTGGCAACCCGCCGGACGATGTCGCCCTGCATCCGCAGTTCACTCACATCACCGACGAGCGGGATCATAATCTCGGGATGCACGTGAATGCCGCGCGCCTGACAGTTGGCAGCGGCACGGAAGATGGCGCGCGCCTGCATCTCGGTAATCTCCGGATATTCGATACCGAGACGGCAGCCGCGGAAGCCGAGCATTGGGTTCGCCTCGCGCAAACTCTCTACCTTTGCTTTGAGGCGGGCGAAGTCGATGCCCATCTTATGCGCCAGTTCCTCGATCTCCCGGTCGCCATGCGGCAGAAACTCGTGGAGCGGCGGATCGAGCGTGCGGATCGTTACCGGCAGACCATCCATGACCTCGAAGATGCCCTCAAAATCACCCTGTTGCAACGGCTCGATCTTTGCCAGCGCTTTGCGACGATCCTCAACAGTGTCTGCCACGATCATCTCGCGCACGGCATCGATCCGATCCCCCTCGAAGAACATGTGCTCGGTCCGGCAGAGACCGATGCCCTCGGCGCCGAACAACCGCGCAATCCGCGCATCGGTCGGCGTATCGGCGTTGGCGCGCACACCCAGGCGCCGCACTTCATCCGCCCAACTGAGGAATGTGCTGAAGTAGCCGTAGAGTTTCGAGTCCTCGGGCTTCATCTGGCCACGAATGACCTGAATGACCTCGGCTTCTCGCGTCTCGACCTGACCGGCGTACACCCATCCGGAGTGACCATCAACCGTGATCCAGTCACCCTCTTTGAGGATCGTGTCCGTCCCATGGACGTGGACTGTGCCAGCTTTGTAGTCGATCTCCAGATCGCCGCAACCGCAGACGCAGCACTTCCCAAGTTGACGCGCCACCACTGCGGCATGACTTGTAAGACCGCCGCGTGCCGTCAGGATCGCCTGCGAAGCGACCATACCGTGGAAATCCTCGGGCGCCGTCTCGGTGCGTACCAGGATGACGCGCTCACCCTGCTCCGAACGCGCCGCCGCTTCGTCGGGATCGAGCACGATCCGCCCCTGTGCAGCACCGGGACCGGCCGCCAGACCGTGCGCCAGCCTGGTTGCGTGTTCAGCAGCACGAGGATCGACGATGGGGAAGAGGAACTGATTGAGCATCTCCGGTTGCACCCGACGCAGCGCAGTACGCTTGTCGATCAACCCCTCGTTGACCATATCGACCGCGATCTTGACCGCTGCCATGCCGGTGCGCTTGCCGTTGCGCGTTTGCAGCATCCAGAGTTTACCGCGTTCGATAGTGAACTCGACGTCTTGTACATCTTTGTAGTGACGTTCGAGCATCTTGGCGATCTCGGAGAACTGCTGGTACACTTCGGGCATCTCTTCGCGCAGTTTGCTGAGCGGTTTCGGGGTGCGAATGCCAGCGACCACATCTTCACCCTGCGCATTGACCAGGTACTCGCCGTACAGTTCATCTTCACCGGTGGCGGGATTGCGGGTGAAGGCGACACCTGTGGCGCTGTCATTCCCCATATTGCCAAAAACCATCATCTGCACATTGACGCCGGTGCCTAGCGTATCAGGGATTTTATAGACACGGCGGTAATCGACGGCGCGGCGTCCCATCCAGGAATTGAAGACGGCGGTGATCGCCATGCGTAACTGCTCGTAGGGGTCTTCGGGGAAATCGATGCCGGTCTCTTCTTTGATGATCGCCTTGAACGTCTCAGCGATCTGCATCAGTTCGTCGGCTGTCAGATCAGTATCCTGACGATCCTTCCCTTTGGCTTCGTTCATCACGTGCTCGAACTTCTCGCCATCGACGCCGAGCACGATCTTGCCGAACAACTGAATGAACCGCCGGTAGGCATCAGCAGCGAAGCGCCGATTGTCGGTCAGGCGGGCAAGCCCTTCGAGCGTCTCTTTGTTGAGACCAAGATTGAGCACGGTATCCATCATGCCGGGCATTGATTCGCGCGCACCGGAGCGAACCGATACCAGCAGCGGATTGGACGGATCGCCGAATTTCTTGCCGACCTGCGCTTCGATCACCTTCAACGCTTCGAGAGTCTGCTCCCACAACCCTTCGGGGAACTGCCTGCCGCGTGCGTAGTATTCGTTGCATGCTTCGGTGGTGATGGTGAAACCGGGGGGAACGGGAACGCCGGTACGGGTCATTTCAGCGACGCCAGCGCCTTTGCCACCAAGGAGATCGCGCATCGACGCGTTACCTTCGGTGAAGAGATACACCCACTTTTTTGACATAGTGCTTCTCCTTTGCGGGACTGCCCGTGTTTCAACCGGCTGCGACAAAAAAAAGCGGAGTACTGTGAATATGCCGCAGCATTCGGAGTCTATCAGGATATTACATCAGTATGATGAATCGTGCAACGGGCATAATCGTGGGTATGGTTAAGAACCAAGAACCAAGAACCGAGAACCAAGAACCGAGAACCGAGAACCAAGAACCGAGAACCGAGAACCAAGAACCAAGAACCGAGAACCAAGAACCGAGAACCAAGAACCGAGAACCGAGAACCAAGAACCGAGAACCGAGAACCGAGAACCAAGAACCGAGAACCAAGAACCGAGAACCGAGAACCGAGAACCAAGAACCGAGAACCGAGAATCGAGAACCAAGAACCGAGAACCGAGAACCAAGAACCGAGAACCAAGAACCGAGAACCGAGAACCGAGAACCTGGAACCTGGAACCTGGAACCTGGAACCTGGAACCTGGAACCTGGAACCTGGAACTGGACGTTGTGCAGAGACCGGTCGTGCGTCTACCTGGCGCTTGACGAAGAATTAACATAAACCGGTATTCGCCTGGTAGCCCGGCGGCTCATGAAGATAACGTTCTGTCCGCAGGGCTGATGAAGATTGAGGATCACAGCATTTCTCAGATACGTTGACCATTGTTCATACCCGCCGTGTCGCACGAGGCGCCTGCTCCCGGCAGCGTGTAGACCGAAATTCATTTCGGTCGCGGCGTGGTGCGTGATGTTCGTTGCGGTCGTCCGCTACATTGACCATATGTGCCTATCCGCCACGTCGCACGAGGCGCCCGTTGCCAGCGGCGGGTAGACCGAAATTAGAGCCTATCCGAACCACTGGAACCGTTTCGCCTGCAGCGTGATCGCCGTGCGCGCCGCCGGGTTCTTCGGATAGGCTCTAAGACGTGGAAGTCCGACAGGCTTGTCTACGGGCGAGCGGGATGCGCCCCCGCAAGCCCGCGCAGGCGGGCTTCCCGCCTGCCAGCCGCGACTTCAGTCGCCAGGCGGCGAGCGGAACCACCCTGTCGCACAAGGTTCGTCGTTCCGCCACGCGAAACCGTCATGCGACCCGGTGTGCTCAGCGCCTATCCGAACCACTGGAACCGTTTCGCCTGCAGCGTGATCGCCGTGCGCGCCGCCGGGTTATTCGGATAGGCGCTAAGACGTGGAAGTCCGACGGGCCTGGCTACGGGCGAGCGGGATGCGCCCCCGCAAGCCCGCGCAGGCGGGCTTCCCGCCTGCCAGCCGCGACTTCAGTCGCCAGGCGGCGAGCGGAACCACCCTGTCGCACAAGATTCGTCGTTCCGCCACGCGAAACCGTCATGCGACCCGGTGTGCTCAGCGCCTATCCGAACCACGGTAACCTTTTCGCCTGCGGCGTGATCGCCGTGCGCGCCGCCGGGTTCTTCGGATAGGCGCTAAGACGTGGAAGTCCGACGGGCTGGTCTACGGGCGAGCGGGATGCGCCCCCTCACGCCCGCGCAGGCGGGCTTCCCGCCTGCCAGCCGCGACTTCAGTCGCCAGGCGGCGAGCGGAACCACCCTGTCGCACAAGGTTCGTCGTTCCGACACGCGAAACAGTTATGCAACCCGGTGTGCTCAGCGCCTATCCGAACCACTGGAACCTTTTCGCCTGTGGCGTGATCGCCGTGCGTGCCGCCGGGTTATTCGGATAGGCTCTTATGGAGATCGAGATTATAGCAGTCTGCCGCGTCGCACGAGGCGCCCGCTTCTGGAGTGTTCAATCTTCGTGCGCCTCCGGCGGGCTGAAGCCCTATCTGAGGTCGGGCAAGCCCTACGGGCTGGATCAACCCAGGTCCTCCCGGAATATGGCAAGGATGACTGAAACGCCAGCCCCGCAGGGGCTTCCATGCGCTCAGGGAGGGCTTTAGCCCGCACGAGCAGAGTCACGCCCGACGACGGATAATGTCGGGTGTCCTCTCTTACCGACTGACATTTCGGTCGCAGCGTGGGGCGCGATGTTCGTTGCGGTCGTCCGAGGAGTGTTCAACCTTGCCCGATAGGTTCAACCTCTGTGAGAACCGCTATGATTTCTTGAAGTTCATCATCCATACGATCAACAGGCGCGACGCGCACACTTCAGGATTGCACCGCTGGCGTCGCTGGCGACGCTACGGCGATACGCTCTGGCAGGCAGCGGAATGTCAGCGCCGCCGCGCCCAGCAGGACAAGTGCGGTAACAAGGAAAATCGACGGCAACCCGAACCAGGCGGCGAGAGCAGCGCCAAGCAGGGGCGCGGCGGCGCGCGCAGCGGAGTTCACCGAGTTGTCGATGCCAAATACCGCCCCTTCGTCGCCGCTGCCGGTGTAGCGCGCCAGCAGTGCGCTGAGCGCCGGATTCATGCCCCCTGTCGCTGCGCCGGTCAGCGCCTGAAGCATGAGCAGTTGCCATCCAGTTGTTACGAATGCCTGCGGAATGAAACCAAGCGCCGCAACCGCCGTTCCCGCCAGCAGCACCCGTCGGTGACCGATACGGTCGCCCAACCGCCCCAGGTAGAGCGCGCTGACAGTTCCTGCCGCCGAGGAGAGTCCGACGATAATGCCGGTAAAGGTGCTGACCCCTTCGTTGCCGTGCATGAGCGTGGCAATGTAGAGCGGCAGCACCGGCAGCAGCATGTTCGGACCGAGCCAGTTGAGGAAGCGGGTGGTGTATGCGGCGGCAACACCTGGCAACACCAGAATGCGCCGCCAATCACTCATAATCCCGGTTCTGCGCGTTCCCTGCGACGGCGGTGTGAAGCGCTCCTGCACGCCGAAGGTGACAACAATGCCCGATATGATCAACAGGATCGCGGTGACGATGAATGCTGCACGAAAGCCGAGCAGGTCGGCGACAACGCCGCCAAGCATAGGACCGGCAGCGATCCCTGCCCATAACCCGACCTGAAGCATCCCCATGGCGTACCCGACCCGTTCACGTGGCACGAGCGAGGCGGTGAGCGCATTGATCGCCGCAATGGTTCCGGTGATAGCGCCCTGGATGGCGCGCAACAGCGCCAGTTCTTCCGCCGAACGGGCAAAACCCATCAGCAAGATAATCACAGCGCCACCGTACATGGCACGCTCGATCATCGCTTTGCGCCCGAAGCGATCCGCCAGCGATCCCCAGATCGGTGAACTGATCGCCATGGTGAGCGCCTGCCCCGAAAAAACCATCCCCGCCCAGAATTCGAGGCTGAAGCCGGTGTTCGTACCGAGGCGCTCGACATACAACGGCAGGAACGGGAAGAACATACCGAAGCCGACGGCTGATACCAGTTGGGCGGCAACCAGGATGAAGAGCGTCTGCTGCCAGCGTGTCATGCGATGACCGTGCCTTCGCCGGCAAGCGCGCGCGAGACCGGTTCGGATACGCGCGCGTCACCGAGGATGACCCGCCCCACGCCCTGGTTGAGCGCTTCGGACGCGCCCAGGATTTTCTTCTTCATCCGCCCCTGCGCCAGCGGCAGGTACGCTTCGACATCGGCGCGCGGAATGTGCCGCACAAGGGTGCGTTCGTCGGGAAATGCGCGCAGCAGACCAGGAACGTTGGTCAGCAGCACAAGCGTGTCGGCGCCAAGCGCAGCCGCAATCGCTGCCGCCGCGCGGTCGCCGTCAACATTGAGCGCTTCGCCGATGGTGCTGACGGCAATCGGCGCAATGACCGGCAACAGTCCGGCGTCCAGCAGCAGACGCAGCAGGTCGGTGTTGACCTGTTCAACCGTCCCGGTCCAGTCGTCGCGCAGAACTTTCTGTTTGCCATCTTCGATGATGCGAATGACCGCCTTGCGCTGCCCCTGAAGGATGCGCCCGTCGAGACCGGAGAGACCGATGGCGTTCACTCCCATATGCTGGAGACGCTCAACGATCAGTTTGTTGACTTTGCCGGCGGTCGCCATCAGAAAGAGTTCCAGGGTCACACGGTCGGTGTAGCGACTGGTGTACCCGGAGGGTGATGTCACGAAGCGGGGTGGATGTCCGAGCCGTTCGGCAAGGGTGTTGGTTTCATGGGAGCCGCCATGCACCAGCACGAAACGCTGACCGGCGCGTGTCAGTGTCGCCAGGTCGTCGCAGAGCGGATCATAGGCGATGCTGGCGCCGCCGCCGACTTTGACGACAATCATGCGCATGCCTCCTTTGGACGGTAGAAGAGTCGGACGATCTCCATTGCCTGGTGATGGTTGATCCCGCCTTCGCGCACACTGGCGCAGCGAATCAACCGTGCAGCGAGTTCATCGGCGGTTGCCTCGTCGGTTGGAATATGCAGGCTCTCTTCGGCAAGATCATCGGCGTAGGGCGCAATTCTGAGGCGAATGTCATCGGGATGACGCAGGACCAGGTGTTCCCGTTCGCGCCAGAAGCGCACGTTGCTCTTGCCGCAGCCGAAGCAGGCGAGCACTGGCGTGCGCAGCGGCATGTCGTAGGGCGGCAGCGCCCCGGCGTAGGCGCTGTTGCCGAGATCAATCGCCCGCTGCCCTTCGTAGCCGTTCTCCAGCGCCAGGCGAAATGCGCGCAGGGTGGTGTCGGCGTGGACGCCGGAACCATCGTACTCGGTGTTCGATGAAAACGGACTCCGGTCGAACACAAAGCCGCTGCGCGCCAGAATCCGGTAGAAGAATGAATCGAGGTCACGGTAGCGGTTGACGAACAGTTCACCGTCGGGCAGCACACCAAGCTTCTCGCGCACTGCCTGACGGATGGCGGGCATCGACCGCGGGTAGAGGAGCAACAATCGCCGGTAGATGGCTTCGATCAGCGAACTGAGACCGATCGTCCCGTTGCGTTCGCCAATCCCCAGGATCGAGAAATCAGGGAGCATCATGATGCCCAGTCGCATGCAGAGGATCAGCGTATCGACGTATAACCGATCAGCGTGCCCGATGTCGTTGTGGATGTGACATTCGAGAAAGGCAAACCGGATGCCGATATGCTGCAGAATGGCGATCCGGTCACCGAGATCGTCAATCGTGCCAACGCCGACGGTGTCGGGGATGCCAATGCCATCGACGTGCAGGTTGTGACGGATCAGGCGATCCTGCAAGCGCTCATAGAAGGCGCGGTAGTCGTCCAGCGGCGTGCGGTAGGCGTCTTCGGTGCTGATGCGCACACAGTCGAAGCCGAGTTCGCGCGCCAGATGAATGGCATCGAAGGCGCGATCAGCAAGCTGCGTCGCGTTTGCGCGCACCGTTGCCTGCTTGATCGGGCTGACGCCGATGTAGAGGTGGAGACGGCGAAAGCCGGTTTCTGCGGCGGTGCGAATGTCGGTTGCCACACAGCGCGCATGCGCGGCGAAGGTCGTCGTCAGGCGATGGGCTTCGGCGCGCTCCAGCAGACGGCGGTTGAACGCCTGTCCCGGCGGGTTGGCGGGAAATGCGGGAAGTTCGATCACCCCGACTCCGAGCGAGTCCATGCCGCGCACGGCTTCCCATGCTTCATCGACGGTCAGATGAAATCCCTGGAGCGTCCCGTCGCGGCATTCGCCGACCGCCTGGAGGGACTCGCGGATGCTGAAGACCCCCCAGCGCATGGCTTTCAGGTAGTCGAACAGGGCAAACAGTTCAACCGCTTCGTGGTACCGCGGCTGCGCCGGGTTTTCGCTGCGCAAGAACTCTGGTATTGGTGACATGTCCATACATCTCTAGGCGATAGCCGATAGCCGATAGCCGATAGCCGATAGCCGATAGCCGATAGCCGATAGCCGATAGCCGATAGCTGATAGCCGATAGCCGATAGCCGATAGCCGATAGCCGATAGCTGATAGCTGATAACCGATAGGGTCACCGTTGGAGTTCGTGTTCCGCGCAGGCGGGCTTCGCCTCGCCTGCCCGAGGGCTTATGATCTTTAAGAAATTAAGTCCGGTATAGCCCGCGCAGGCGGGCTTTGCCCCGTATAGCCGAGGGCTTCAGCCCGACGGCAAAGGGCGAATACCGGCTCCATCAGCCCGACGGCATGCGTCAGCCCGCGCAGGCGGGCTTTGCCCCGTATAGCCGAGGGCTTCAGCCCGACGGCCAGAGGCGCAACCGGATTAAGTGCTCAATCTCCATTAGCCCCACGGCACGAGGCGCATACCGGTTTATTTCCTTAAGTTCTTCATCAACCGCCAGGTAGACGCACGACCGGTCTCTGCACAACATCCAGTTCTCAGTCCTCAGTCCCCGGTTCTCAGTTCCTGGTTCTCAGTCCTCAGTCCTCGGTTCTCGGTTCTTGGTTCCTGGTTCTTGGTTCTCAGTTCTCAGTTCTTAGTCCTCGGTTCTCAGTTCTCAGTTCTTAGTCCTCGGTTCTTAGTTCTTGGTTCTTAGTTCTCCTAAATCGGATGTAATCCAGGAAACTCCAGACCGGTACGCTCCTCGAAGCCGCACATCAGGTTCATACATTGCACAGCGGTTCCGGCTGCGCCTTTCATCAGATTGTCGATGGCGCAGATCGATACGATCCGTCCGGTCTCTTCATCGACGGCGAACCCGACATCGGCATAGTTGCTTCCCGCCAGGATTTTCGGTTCCGGCAGGCGGTACACCCCCTGCTTTTCACGTACAATGCGCACGAACGGCTCACTGCCATACGTAGCGCGGAATGCGCGCCACAGATCTTTTTCGCTCACCGGAGCGCTGGCGAATGCGTGCGCAGTGGCAAGCGCACCACGCACCAACTCGACGCTCGTGATCGACAGGTGAACTCGCGATAGCCCGAGTTCCTGCACGACCTCGGCAGTATGCCGGTGACCGACGGGCGCAAACGAGCGCACCGCCCCGCTCCGCTCCGGGTGGTGCGATGATTCGCCAGGTTGCGCACCACCCTCCGACGAGCCGACTTTCACCTCGACAATCACATCGCGCGTGGGGTCGATCAGTCCGACGCGCACCAGCGGCAGCAACGCCAGGTTGGTTGCGGTCGCGTTGCATCCGACACCGCTGACGTACCTGGCAGTGCGGATAGCGTCACGGTGCAGTTCCGGCAGACCGTACACGAACTGCTCCAGCCAGTGCGGCGCTGGATGCGTTTCGCCGTACCAGCGGGCGTACAACGCCGGATCGCGCAGACGAAAATCGGCGGAGCAGTCGATAATCTTCGGCGCAAGTTCTGCAAAGCGGTCGATAGCGCGGGCAGCGTCGCCGTGCGGCAGCGCCAGAAACAGGACATCGCACGGCGTCAGTCGATCCTGCGAGGTAAACTGCACCTCGCGCGCTGCGGGAATGCCACGCAGGTTCGGATGGGCGACAGTGATCGGCTTGCCCGCCAGACGCTCGGAGGTTGCCTGCGCGACGGTTACCAGCGGATGAAAGAGGAGCAACCGCAGCAGTTCACCACCGACGTAGCCGCTGCCGCCGACGATAGAGACACGGACGCTCATGCGAACACTCCTCCCGGTTATCCCTTCTTTGCCGCCGCCAGCGTGTAATCGATGATCCGCGCCGGGATGTCTACGCCGGTTGGCGCGATGCTGTTGCGAAACTCCATGGTGTAGTTCACTTCGTTCACCAGCAGCCTGCCATCGGACGCTTCGAGCACATCGATGGCGACTACCCCGCCGCCGACTGCATACGCCGCGCTGACGCACAGGTCTGCCAGCGCTGGCGTCACCGGGCAAACGCTTGCGATCCCGCCGCGCGCGGTGTTGGTGATCCAGTGCTCACTCGTGCGGTAGATCGCGCAGATGCACTCGTCGCCGACGACAAAGGCGCGGATGTCGCGTCGGTGTGGTTTGGGAATGTACTCCTGAATGTAGAAGATCGAATGATGGTATGAGCCGAGGATCTGTTTGTGTTCGAGCAATGCTTCTGCCGCTTCACGGTCGTTGACCTTGGCGATCAGGCGCCCCCAGGATCCAATCGCAGGTTTGAGCACGACCGGATAGCCAAGGTCTTCGATAGCGCGCAGCGCCGATTCCGGCGTAAACGCCATACGGGTGCGCGGCGTCGGCACGCCAGCGCGGATCAGCGCCTGGGTGGTCTTGAACTTGTCGCCGCAGATGTCGGCGACATACGCGGTATTGACCGTCGGAACGCCAGCATCGTTGAAGACCTTCAGTGCATAGAGCGCGCGTGAATGGTGAATGCTCCGTTCGAGCACAACGTCGTACTCGTAGCGTCCTTCGTTGAGATCGAAAATGACATCATCGTCGTCGATGCGTTCATAGGCGATGCCGCGTCGTTCCAGTTCGGCGAAGAGCAGTTTCTCCTCGACGCGGATGCGTGAGCAGAGGACGCCAACTCGCATACGTTACTCTCCCCAGTCCTCTTCAACTTCCGGCGCGAGCGCCAGTTCCGGCGGATCGATACTGACGACTTCCAGTTCGGCGGCGCATTCGGGGCAGGTGAGGATCTCCCCCTCGACTGTGCCTTCGGGAAGGGTGATTTCGGCTTCACACTCCGGGCATGTGGCACGCACGGCGATGTCTCCTTTCTTATGTGGTGAGCATATGGGATAATACTGCGTTGGTTATATCGGTTGTGACTGCGCTCCCCCCCAGGTCGGGCGTGTGTGGACCGGCAGCGCGCACGTGGCGAATGGCGCGCTGGATGCGTGCGCTCCAACCGCGCATGGCGGAAGCCAGGTCTGCCGGTGCACGACCGGCAAGATGGTCAAGAAGCAGCGCGGTGCATCCAATCGCCGCCAGCGGATTGGCAATCCCTTTCCCGGCAATGTCGGGCGCTGCGCCGTGCACTGGCTCGAACAGGGCATGCCGTTCACCCAGGTTCGCCGACGGCGCCAGACCCAACCCGCCGCCCCAGGCGCACGCAACGTCCGACAGAATATCGCCGAACAGGTTGGTGGTGACGATAACATCGAACCGTTCGGGGCGGGTGGCGAGCTGGAGTGCGCAGGTATCGACCAGCATCTCATCGATCTGGAGATCGGGGTATGCCTGTGCGACCTCCAGCGCGACGGAGCGGAACAGTCCGCACGTTTCGCGCAACACATTCGCTTTGTGAACGACGGTGACCCTGCCCGGCGGCGCGTCTGATCCGTTGCGCGCACTGCGCCGGGCGCGCGCGAGGTCGCAGGCGACGCGCATGATGCGCGCGCTGGCGCGCCGGGTGATGACACGCTCGGCGATCGCAGTCGCCCCATCATCCTCGACCCGTTCGCGTCCGGCGTACACATCTTCCGTGTTCTCGCGCACCACGACGAGATCGACCTTCCGCCGCCGGGGGTTGCTGCCGTTCTCCGGCAGATCGTCGAAAACCGGGCGGATATTGGCGTACAGGTCGAGTTCGCGGCGCAACCGGACAATCGGGCTGCGATACCCGGCGACCGGGTAGCCGGGCGAGGCGACGGCGCCGAACAGGATCGCGTCTGCGGCGCGCGCAGCAGTGAGCGTAGCGGAGGGAAGCGCCTCCCCCTGGCGCTGGAAACATTCCCACCCGGCGTCGGCGTTCTCGAAGTGGAAGGGCAAGCCGGTAGCGCGCAAGACTGCGACCGCCGCCGGGATCACTTCACGCCCGATGCCGTCGCCGGGGATGACCAGAATGGTGTACGGCGCTGCACTCATACCGTCACGGCTCCGGGGAAGCGTCGATACTTGCGGTAGAACGGAACGATGCCGCCCTCGCGCCAGACCTCGCGCATCCATTCGGGCGGCGGCGGCAACTGAATGGTGCGCCCATCGGCAATGATAACGCCGGTCTCGACATTGAATTCAACCTCCTGCCCATCCTCCAGTTGACCGGTCAGATCCGCCTCGAACAGCGGAATGCCCAGGTTGAGCGCATTGCGGTAGAAAATGCGCGCAAACAGCGGCGCGATAATCGCCCCGATGCCGACCATCTTGAGCGCCAGCGGCGCGTATTCGCGCGATGAGCCGCACCCGAAGTTCGGACCGGCAATGATCAGGTCGCCGGGACGCACGGTCGAAGCAAACTCCGGGCGCGCCTCGATGAACGGATAGTTGCGCAGTTCTTCCTCGCTCTTCAGCATATAGGGCGCATAACGACCGGGAACGATCTGATCGGTATTGACATTCGCGCCAAAACGCCAGATTCGAGCCATTGTTCTGTCCTTTCTGCATCTCACCGATGAGAATAGAAACCGGTATTCGCCTCGTGCCGCGGGGCTGATGAAGATTAAGAATTTACAGTATTTCTCAGATATGTTGACCATCGTCTGTATCCACCGTATCGCGCAAGACGCCCGCTTCCGGCAAAGTGTAGACCGAAATTCATTTCGGTCGCCGCGTGAGGCGCGCGACTCCGGGAATGTTCAACTCCGTCCATTGGGTTCAACCTTTGTGAGAACTGCTATAATCCGTATGGCCGCTTGCCGTCGGACTAAAGCCCTCGGCCAGGCGAGGCGAAGCCCGCCTGCGTGGAACGCGAACTCCAACGGCGACCCTCTCGACCATCGGCTATCGGTTATCGGCTACGATAACCCCTCGGCTATGTGGTGCGAAGCCCGCCTGCGCGGAACGCGAACTCCAACGGCGACCCTCTCGACCATCGGCTATGGGTTATCGGCTATCGGCTACGATAACCCCTCGGCTATGTGGTGCGAAGCCCGCCTGCGCAGACCAGACCGGACTTAAGAACCGATTCACCGCTGCGGCGAAACGTCATCAACCTCCAGCGCCTGCGCCAGGTCGGCGATCAGGTCATCAGGATGCTCGAGACCGACCGAGATACGCAGCAGGTTGGGCGGGGTGACGCTCTCCGGTCCTTCAACCGATGCGCGATGTTCGATCAGGCTTTCGACGCCGCCCAGACTGGTGGCGCGGGTGATAATCCGTACCCGTGCCGCGACCGCCATTGCCGCCGCCTCGCCACCCTGAACCTCAATCGAGATCATGCCGCCAAAACCGCGCATCTGCCGGGCGGCGACCGCGTGACCGGGATGGGTTTCCAGCCCCGGATAGTGGACACGTTCGATACGCGGATGGGTTGCCAGGAAACGGGCGACCCGCATCGCACTGGCAGCGTGAGCGCGCACCCGGTACGTCAGCGTCTGAATGCCGCGCAGCGTCAACCAGCAGTCGAACGGTGACGGAACCGCCCCGCCGTTGATCTGCAAGAAACGCACCCGTTCCGCAAACGCATCGTTCTCGCGGAAAACGACCACGCCGCCGAGCACATCACTGTGCCCGCCGATATATTTGGTTGTTGCGTGCATCACCATATCCGCGCCGAGTTCGAGCGGACGCTGCTGCACCGGCGTCGCCCAGGTATTATCGACCGCACATAGCGCGCCTGCCTGATGGGCAATGCTCGCAATCGCAGCAATATCGGCAATTTTGAGCAGCGGGTTGGAAGGGGTTTCGATCCAGACCAGGCGCGTATTCGGGCGCAGCGCAGCCGCAACGTTCTGCGGATCGCGCATATCGACGCGGGTATACTCCAGACCCCACGGCGCCATGATGTCGCGCAGCAATCGCGTCACCCCGTGGTAGGCATCGTCGGGCGCAACGACGTGGTCACCGGGACGCAACGCCTGAAAGATGCTCATTGCCGCCGCAAGCCCCGAACTGAACGCCACGCAGGTTGCGCCGCCCTCGAGCGTCGCCAGGCAGGTTTCGAGCATCGCGCGATTGGGGTTGCCATTGCGCGTGTAGATGTACCCGTGCGGAAAACTCCCGTCGGGCGCGCGTTCAAAGGTCGTTGTCAGGTAGATCGGCGGGATGACCGATCCGGTTGTCGGATCGATCTCCTGCCCGGCATGGATGGAGATTGTTTCGAGATGCACCGGTCGTCTCCCTCTACCCTGATCCTGACAGACTGCCAATCGCCAGGGCGCCGATCGCGGCGATGGCAACACCCGACACACGATTGATCCAGACCGTGGCGCGTTGATCGAGTCGCGTGCGCAACCGGCTCACACTCATGCACAGAAGCATCCACCAGATCGCCGAGCCGGTGAAGATTCCTGACACCAGAACCACAACGATGACAGCAGGATCGCTGGCGTGCGCCTGGTATGTCAGTCCCACACCGCCAAACATCGCAGCGAACGCCAGAATGGTCGCCGGATTGGTCAGCGTGAGCACAAACGTCGATGCCCATGCGCCAGACAGATGACGACGGTTGACCGACGTAGCATGCCCGGTTGGTCGAGCAAGAAACGTTGCGACGCCGGTAGCGAAGAGATACAAACCGCCGATCAAGCGCAACCAGAACTCTCCGCCGGTCAGCAATACCGTGACGAAGGTCAGCCCAAACCCGGCAACAATTCCATAGACGGCATCCGCAGTTGCAGCGCCCATTCCCGACGCCAGACCGGCAGCAAATCCGTCTGCCAGCGTGCGGCGGATGCACAGCAGACTGACAGGTCCGACAGGTGCAGCGATGCTGAGACCGATAAGCATAGCGCGCACAAACAGAGGTATGTCATCAATGATCACGAGGTGATTCCTTTTACTCACCGCCCGTTCACCACCTCCGCCGGATGGGCGATATACCCGAGCACTGCCGTCGCCGCTGCAACTTCAGGCGACGCCAGGTAGATCTGCGCCTCCGGCGATCCCATGCGCCCGCGGAAGTTACGGTTGCCGGTGAACAGGCAGACCTCGCCGGGCGCCAGGACGCCCATATGCCGCCCGATACATGCGCCGCATCCAGGGGTGCCAATGGCTGCGCCGGATTCAAGGAGTGTCGCCAGCGTTCCATCCGCCGTCGCCTGCTGCAACGCTTCGCTCGACGCCGGCACCACGAGCAGGCGCACACCGCGCGCCACTTTGCGCCCCTTCAGGATGCGCGCAGCAGCAGCAAGGTCGTTCGCATGACCGTTCGTGCAGGTGCCAATATAGACCACATCCACCTCAACACGCCCCAGATCGCTCAGGTCACGCACATTGTCCACGAAGTGCGGCACGCTCACCTGCGGCTCAAGGGTGTCGAGATCGACCTCCACGGTGCGACTGTAGCGCGCTCCCTCTTCGACGCGCAACCATGACGGGACGGTGATGCCGCGACGGGTGGCGTGCTCTTCCCAGCCGGGACCGACAGGCGGAATGATCCCTGCCTTCGCACCGATTTCAACAGAGAGCGTGGCGAGCGTCATCCGTTCGCCGATGCTCAATTCCTCGACGCCGTGCCACTCGACCGACTGATAGGTCGCGCCATCGGCGCCGATCAGACGCGCTACGCGCAGCCCCAGATCCTTTGCGCCCACCCCAGGTTGAAACCGCCCACGCGCCAGGATGCGCACCGTCTCCGGCACACGCAGCCACGTCTGCCCGGTCGCCAGCGCCAGCGCCATATCGGTGGAACCCATGCCGGCGCCAAACGCCCCGACCGCGCCATACGCCGTTGAGTGCGAGTCGCTGCCGATGATCAGCATACCGGGGCGCGCCAGCCCCTCCTCGACCAGTACCGGATGCGAAATGCCGCGCCCGACATCGAAGAAATGCGTGATCTGCTGCTGACGCACCCACCGTCGCAGCGCCAGTTGATGCTCAGCATTCTGGATCGTCGCCGCCGGTGCAACGTGGTCCACCACCACTGCCACACGGTCGCGATCCCACACCCGTTCGGCGCCCAATTCGTGGTGCAGGATTTTGATGATGCTCGGTGAGATGCTGTCGTGCATCATCGCCAGATCAATCCTGGCGACGATATTCTCGCCGGCGGAGACCGGACGCCCGGCAGCGTGTGAAAGGATCTGTTCTGCAAGCGTTTGCCCCACGATACCCTCCTGAGACACAAACAGAAAGCCCGCTTCACCTGGTCTGGCGAAGCGGGCGCCTGTCTACCACACAGCAGGACAAGCGAGCCTAACCAGACCAGGAGTCCGGCTTTTTGCTCTGCTTGACCTGCTTGACGAACAGGGAATGCATACTGATGTCCAACTCGTGCGATATTGCGTTGCGCAGTGTACCACCAGGACGCCAGGCTGTCAAGTGCGGGCGCGGCGTTGGTCTACGCTTGGCGCCGCCATGCTATAATTATCCCAATGCACCGCAATCGAGAGTGCTGCAACTTCTGTGGAGGACAGGACGCCATGGCGCTGCGCCGCATTTTGCGTATCGATAATCCCGATGACAAGAAAATCCTGACGACGCGCTGCCACCCGGTGCGGTTGCCGAACCCGGCGCTGAAACAACTGGTGGCTGATATGTTCGAGACGATGCATGCCGCCAGCGGCGTTGGACTCGCAGCGCCGCAGATCGGCATCACGCAGCGCCTGGCAGTCATTTCAATCCCGCCGGTGGTCGAAGAGCGCCCCGATGGTTCAAAGGTCGAAGTGGCGCCGGAGCAAAACTTCGTGCTGATCAATCCCGAAATTATCAAAGCCAGCGATCAGGAAGACGTGGGACTGGAAGGGTGTCTCAGTCTGCCGGGCTGGTACGGCGAAGTGCCGCGCGCGGCGTGGGTCACCGTCGAGTACACCGATCTCAACGGGCGGCGGCAGCGCATCCGCCGGGCGACGGGGTTGCTTGGGCGCGCCTTGCAGCACGAGATCGATCACCTGGACGGAATCCTGTTCACCGAGCGCATCCGCGATCTCTCGACACTGAAGGATTACAGCGAGGAGATGGCGCCGACGGCGGCGGAGTGAGGCGGGGTTGAAGGTTGAAGGTTGAAGGTTGAAGGTGGGAGGGTTGGGGGTTGAAGGTTGAAGGTTTGAGCGTTTGCCCTGGTGCTATGTGCCTGATGTGAACGTTCGCTGTGGCGCGATGCGCCGGATAACCCCTGACTGACAAAGATGAAAACCCTTGTGATGAGTTTTGTCTGGAATAGTCTGGGCCTGCCATGGCGCGCGAGGCGCCTGTTTCCGGCTGCAGGTCGGGGCACGGCATGCCGTGCCCTGACGGCGCCGCTTCGGCGTCGCATCGCCGTGCTCTAATCCAGCCCGCGCAGGCGGGCTTTGCCCCGTATAGCCGAGGGCTTCAGCCCGACGGCTGGCGCGGGATAGCGGATTTATTCTACACTAGCCCGCAGTCTCCGCATGCGGGCGGGGACGCCCGCGTACCCAGGACGCATGTGGTTCAATCGTGCTGCCCATCGCTCTCAGCGGTGAGCACGCTATAGCCCCGCAGGGGCTTCCGCGCGCTCAGGGAGGGCTTCAGCCCGCACGAGCAACGTCGCGCCCGCGCAGGCGGGCTTCGCCTTGCCTGGCCGAGGGCTTCAGCCCGACGGCTGGCGCGGGATAGCGGATTTATTTCTCAATCTCCACCAGCCCGCAGTCTCCGTATGCGGGCGGGGACGCCCGCGCACCCAGGACGCATGTGGTTCAATCGTGCTGCCCATCGCTCTCAGCGGTGAGCACGCTATAGCCCCGCAGGGGCTTCCACGCGCTCAGGGAGGGCTTCGCCTCACATAGCCGAGAACTTTAGCCCCACGGCTAGCGCGGTATAGCGGATTTAATGCTCAATCTCCATAATTTCGGTCTACGATAGGTGACCGAAATGAATTTCGGTCTACTGTTCAGGCGCCTGCAGCGACCGACGCACGATAGCCTGGCGACGAAAGAGAAAACAGGGGTAAACCAACGTTTACCCCTGTTTCGTTGCACGTCCGTGAGGTGGCGACGTTACTTCCCGCACCCCATATACATGGCAGCGTCCTGCTTCGTTTCCATCGCGCGCTGCGACTCGCTTGCGGGTGCGGCAGCTGGCGCTTTTTCAGTGCGATCAAACGTCTCCTGTGCATCGCTGGCGGGTGCGGCGGGCGCCTGCTCAACGCGATCAAACAAGGGCGCTGTGTTCGCGTCCGTCTGATTCAACTGCGCCGGAGACTGCGCCGGCTGCTGAATGACAAAGCCGTTCGGCGCCATTAACTGGTTCAACAACGGTTGATCCTGCACCTTCGCCTGGCTTGCGCAGGCTGCAATGCTCAGCGCCAGACCCAAACCGGCGATCAGCGCCACCCCGCGGCGTTTGATGGTTCGCAGCATGTGACTCCACTCCCTTCTGATGTGACTGTTGCGCTTGCGTTTCGACTCTGGGAACCTTGTGTGTGGACCTGTCTCAACTATACCATGAAGACTGTGCAGAAGCAAGATGAAAATCGTGCAGATCACGTGCAAGAAGCAGAGGTTCTACGTCCCGACAGACCGATTTGCTGATCGCTGGCGGCAACGTGGTACAATACGGGGCAGACACGTGTGCAACGCGGGCGAGATCGTGAGGAGATCATGGGATTTTTCAAGCGGATGTTCGGGCGCGGGCAGGATGCGCCGCGCACTGAGGAAGAAGCACGACAGGAAGAGCAAAAGATCGATCAGGCAACCGCGAAAGCGCGTCGTGGTCTGTTCGGACAGATCGCCAGCCTGTTCGCCACCGATGACCCGATCACCGATGATCTGTGGGACGATCTCGAGGCGCTGTTGATCCAGGCGGATGTCGGCGTCGAAACGACGATGTACCTGGTCAACCGCACCAAGGACCGTTGCAACCGTTACGGCGTCAAGCGGGCGCGCGAGGCGCGCGATATGTTGAAGGCGGAGATGGTGCGCGTCCTTCAGGAACAGGAACGTCAGCCCCAGATTGATGCGCGCCCGTACATTATACTGGTGGTTGGCGTTAATGGCGCCGGCAAGACGACCCTGATCGCCAAACTGGCGTACCGCCTGAAGAACCAGTTCGGCAGGCGCGTCCTGCTGGCAGCCGGCGACACCTTCCGCGCTGCGGCGACCGAGCAATTGGAAACATGGGCGGAGCGCGTGGGTGTGCCGGTGATCTCACGCGGTCAGGGCGCCGATCCCGGCGCGGTGGTGTATGATGCCATCGAAGCAGTATCCAATGGTGATGTCGATGTGTTGATCATCGATACCGCCGGACGCCTGCACGCCAAAACAAACCTGATGCTGGAATTGCAGAAACTGCGCAATATTATCCGGCGTCGCTTCCCGGACGCACCCCACGAGGTGCTGCTGGTGATCGATGCCACAACCGGGCAGAATGGTGTGTTGCAGGCAAAATCGTTCCTGAAGGCGGTCGATGTGACCCACGTGGCGGTCACCAAACTCGACGGTACTGCCAAAGGAGGGATCGCCTTCGCCATCGCGCAGGATATCGAGCGCCCGATCCGCTACATCGGCACCGGCGAGAAGATGACCGATCTGGCGCTCTTCGATGCCGAAACATTTGTCGAGTCGTTGTTCGCCCAGGATTAATCACTGCACGACTACGATGCCGCTCGAAGTGACAACGTGCCCGGTCTGCGGGCGAAAACTGGCGCTGCAAGAGTATGTGACTCCAGGCACGCGTCTGGTGTGCACCGACTGTGAGAGTAATCTGTATGTCGAAGCGCGCCGTCCGGTACGGTTGAAGCTCGTACCGGAAGAGGCAACGTACAATGCTGATGATCGCCCGGAGTCGTATGGGTAGAGAGTGCAACCGTTCTTGTGCCGGAAACGACGATACCTGGCGCTGATCGGCGCGGCAGTGATCCTGTTTTTTCTCCAGGCGTGTATGCTGGCGTCGGGGGAGCGGACGTCAACCGATGTGCGTCCCGATGCGGGAAATGTGACCCGCACATTTCTGGGCGCCGAAGGGTCTGAAGTGTATACCGTCCCTCTCGGTGATGGCGGAGCGTTGCTCCAGGTGATCGCAATCCTGGAACTCCAGCAGGGGGAAATGCGTCTGGAACTGTTGAACGCCGGGGGGAGCGTTGCATTCGCCGTCCAGAGTCGTCCTGGCGATCAGGTATCGCGATCTGGTATGGTGCGACTCGACGAAAACGGCGTGCTGCGCTACCGCGTTGTCGCACGTGGCGCGCGTGACGGCGGTTATCAGATTTTGTATCAGCGGGTGCAGAAGAACCAATGACAGTCTCTCCTGAAACTATTCTCAAGCAGGCTGCCGGGCGTCAGGTTGAGTTCGTCAGCCTTCAGTACACCGACATTGTCGGCATGGTGAAGAATGTGACCATCCCGGCATCCGAACTTCCCGATTGCCTCGACCACGGCGTCTGGTTCGACGGATCCTCGCTCGAAGGGTTTGCCCGCGTCGCCGAGAGCGACATGTATCTTGTGCCCGATCTCGATACATTTGCGATTGTTCCGTGGGACGAGGCGGCAGGATTCGTGACGGCGCGCATGATCTGCGATGTCCATACGCCGGAGGGAAAGCCGTTCGCCGGCGACCCGCGCTACGCGCTACGGCGCGCACTCGATGCGGCGCAGCGCGTGGGGATGACCTTCCTGGTCGGTCCAGAGGTCGAGTTCTTTCTGTTTCGCTCCGGTCCGGACGGTCGTCCGGCGTTGATCCCGCATGATGTCGCCGGATACTTCGATGCCACCACCGATGCCGCCACCCATATCCGCCGTCGCATGGTGCGCGCGTTGCAGGCGTTCGGCATCGAGGTCGAAGCGACCCATCACGAAGGCGCGCTTGGTCAGCACGAAATCGATCTGCGCCATACGCACGGTCTGCGCGCTGCCGATAATCTGGTGACCACCCGCGCGACGCTCAAGGCAATAGCGCAACAACAGAACCTCTATGCCACGTTTATGCCCAAACCAATCGCCCACCTGAACGGGAACGGGCTGCACATGCATCTGAGTCTGGTCGATGCAGCCAGCGGTCACAATCTGTTCTTCGATGCGCACGATCCGTACTGCATCTCGAAACTGGCGCGGCATTTCATCGCCGGGTTGCTGGCGCATGCGCGCGGTATGATCGCCATCCTGGCGCCGCTGGTGAATTCGTACAAGCGCCTGGTGCCCGGTTTCGAGGCGCCGGTCTACCTGATCTGGGGGCGCACCAACCGCGCGCAACTGGTGCGGGTGCCGCGTATCAGCACCGCTCGACCGCAGTCGGCGCGGGTCGAACTGCGCTGCGCCGATCCGTCGTGCAATCCGTATCTGGCGCTGGCGGTCATTCTGGCAGCCGGTCTCGACGGCATCCGGCGCGAACTGCCGTTGCCGCCGCCGGTTGAAGAGGATCTGTTCGAGGTCGATCTGCGCGCGCGTCAGTTCGAGGTGCTGCCATCGACCCTCGGCGCGGCGCTCGAGGAGTTGCAGCGCGATGAGGTGATCACCGAAGCGCTTGGTCCGCATATTCTCGAACGTTTCATCGAAGCCCGCGCACGTGAGTGGGAAGAGTACAGCCACGCGATCAGTCAGTGGGAACTCGACCGGTATCTGCCGGTTTACTAACGTTTCGGATCCGACGCCTGCTCAGATAACGTTGCTATGGCACAGGCTGCCAGACCACAACCGGAACAGGTCTACTACCAGCGCGTTGCGTGGACGTGGTTGCTCGTATTCTTCGCGCTGTTCTGCGTGCTGGTCGCCGTTGCCGGTTACGCCGGCTGGCAGTACTACGCGACGGCGATGAATCCTGTCGAAGGAGCGGTGCTGCGCAGCCACGTGAATGCCGGCGTCTCGATTCAGCCGCGCGGTCGGCTGGTTGCCGAAAGTATCGAACGCCTGCCGCCAGAACGCGATCCATGCCCCGGCGAACTCGATATTTGCGCAACGGTCGCCGAAGGAAGCGTGATCCGCACCAAAACCGAAGCAGGGTACGGTCCTGTCGCATCGCTGGTGCTCGCCGATCGGACGCAGATCGACTTCTGGGCGCATCCCGCTGGCGCAGAACTGGCATTGGTCAGTTACCGCGCAACTGCGTGGCACAACGGGCGTCTCGAGGCGCTCATGCGTCAGAATGCTGGCTACCTGCGCTACGACATCGCCGCCGGGCAACCCTACGATCAGGTTGACTACGTGGTCGATGTGGGTGGTGGAACGCGCATCCGCCTCATGCCCGGCGGGAGTTATTCCATTAGTGTGCTCACCGATGCGAGCAGAGCGGTGTCTGCGCCTGCCGTTACCGGCGAGCCGATCCGGGTCGAGGTCGCCACCCGCGCCGGTTCTGCAATCATCGAACATCGGGAGAACACGGTCGAGGTGCAGCCTGGTCAACTGGTGCAGATCGATGCCGCCGGCGCCCTCCTCGGACCTGGCGAAGCGCGCTGGGAGTTGATCCGCGATGGCGGGTTTGAACAGTATGCGGATCAGAACCGGTATGATCAGACATCCAAAACCTGGCGCAAATACGCTCTTCCAAATGCACCGGGCATGGCGCCCGAAGAGCACAATGGACGGTTTACCGTTGTGCGTTCCTGCCGCCCCGAAACACCTGACTTCTGCACGCCGGACGATCAGGTATTGATCGGGCAGTTCCGCCGCGACGGTTTGCAAACCCGTCCCTTCACCGTTGGCATCGAGCAGACCATCGATGCCGACGTTTCGGAGTTTCCCTCGCTGCGCCTGAGCATGTGGGTGCGGGTGCTGACCCAAACGGTGCAACTCGCCGGAGTCGCCGGGTCTGAATGCCCGGTGATGGTGCGGATCACCTACAAACCCACCAGTCCGACCGATCAGGAGGCGAGTCGCTATTTTTGCATCTACACCGGCAGCGGCGAGGTCTCCAACAGCGAGGATGCAGGAGAGATCCGGTATCGGCAGGTGCCGCAGTTTCAGTGGTATCGTCTGAATGTCGAACTGCGCGACGACGCGCTCTTGCGCCAGGCGCGTTATATCCAGAGCATCCGCATCGAAGCGCGCGGACACGATTATCTCTCAGAAGTGACCGGCATCTCACTGATCGGCAGGCAGTGACAGTCTACACCGGTATCGATATTGTGGAGATAGCACGGATCAAACGCGCAGTCGAGCGCTGGGGCGACCGATTCGTGCAGCGGATCTATTCTCCCGCTGAGATTGCGCTGTGCGCCGGGCGGATCAATTCGCTGGCGGCGCGCTGGGCGGCAAAGGAGGCGGTCGCCAAATTGCTGGGCGTCGGGATGCGTGGTCCTGGCAGCAGCGCACACAGCGTTGCGTTCCGCGACATCGAGACGCTCACCGACGACGACGGGCGTCCAACTGTGACGCTCAGCGGAGCGGCGCGCGCGCGCGCCCGCGAACTGCACATCGAGAGCATCTGTATCAGCCTGTCGCACGATCACGGTCTGGCAATTGCGGTCGCCGTCGCGTCGACTTCACCCGCAGCCAGAAGGAGGATGCCATGGTAACCGTTCGTCGCCGGGGATGCACACCGCTCTCCTGTCTCATCGCTGGCGTAACATTCATCGTCGTCGTCGGCTGCGTCGTCGGCATCTTCGCTGGCGTCATCAGTCTATTCCGCAACTCCGACGTGGCACAGGAGGCGCTGGCGCGTGCGCAACGCGATCCGCAGGTCGAAGCGGCGCTGGGGCGTCCACTCGAAATCGGATGGTTTCTGCCCACCGGCTCACTCCGCACCGATGCCAATGGGGGCGGCGAAGTTGACCTCACCCTGCCGATCTCCGGTCCGCGTGGATCGGGAACGTTGATCATCTCCGGGGTGCGCACCCGTGGCGTCTGGGAATATGACCGCCTGATCGTGACGGTGGATGGAACCGGTCAGCGGATCGATCTGCTGCGCGACCTGTAGCGTCTGACTCAAAAACGCTGCGACGACGAAGGGGGCGTCTGGTGCAATGCGGACACTGACGATCTACCACCTGGGTCTCATCGACTATCGCACTGCGTGGGATGTGCAGCGCCGAATTGCTCGCGCACGCTCCGCCGGTCAGGTCGGCGACACCCTGCTGCTGCTCGAACACCCGCCAACGATTACGCTGGGCAGTAGAGCCAGTACCGAACATCTGCTCGTTCCGGCGGAACACCTCAGCGCCGAAGGGGTGACCGTGGTCCAGAGTGACCGCGGCGGCGGGGCGACCTACCACGCGCCGGGGCAAATCGTCGCCTACCCGATCTTCAAACTCTTGCAGCACGGACGTGATATTGGTCGGTATCTGCGCGGGCTGGAAGAGAGCGTCATTCGTGTCCTGCGCGATGACGGTCTGATCGGTGAGCGCGTCCCCGGCTTGACCGGCGTCTGGGTTCGGAACGGCGCGGCAAAAATCTGTGCTATCGGCATCAAGGTGAGCGCAGGCGGCGTGACCACTCACGGACTGGCGCTGAATGTCAACATCGATTTGCGTGGCTTCGATCTGATTGTCCCTTGCGGTGTGCATGGGCGCGGCGTCACCTCAATGTCCGCCGAACTGGGTGAGGTCGTGGCGATGAGTTCGGTGGCTGAACGGCTGATCGGGCATCTCTGCGCCGTCTTCGACCTGGAACCGGCTGTGGTTGTCACTGCCGGACAGTGGACAGCGCATCTCCCGGCAGCCGAAAGAGATCACCTTGCGCAGCGGTAAAGCCGGTTCTGATGTATTGTGCTGTTAGCGATCAGGACAGGCGCATGTTCGCGATGTGCGCTACAATACAACGTAACAGACAACCGACAAGCGGATCACGTCGTCGATGATGATCGACGACGGCTGGAATGTGAGATCATCGATGGCAGACTTGATCCCGTTGATCGCAACCGATTCGTTGCCCTCAAACCGGGCGCGCCGACCCGAATGGCTCAAGGTGCGTGCGCCGGGCGGCGCGAACTATCACGATGTCTTTCGCCTCATGCGCGAGCAGAATCTTCATACCGTGTGCGAAGAAGCGCACTGCCCGAACATTGGCGAGTGCTGGAATCACCGTACCGCCACTTTTCTGTTGCTTGGAAACATATGCACCCGTGGCTGTCGCTACTGCGCTATCGGCAAAGGGAAGCCCGAACCAATCGACGAGCATGAACCGGAGCGGGTCGCCGCGTCGGTTGCGCACTTAAAGTTGAAATTTGCCGTCCTGACATCGGTCAACCGTGACGATGTGCCCGATGGCGGCGCGTCTATCTTCGCCCGCACCATTGAACTGATCCGACAAAAAGCGCCCGACTGCAAAGTCGAGGTTCTGATCCCCGATTTCGACGGCAATTGGGAGGCGCTCGAGACGGTGCTGGCCGCTGAACCGGACGTTCTCAATCATAATATCGAGACCGTCCCGCGTCTGTTTCGGCGCTTCCGTCCCCGCGCCCGCTTCGAGCAGAGCATCGAACTGCTGGCGCGCGCGCGCGCCGCACGACCATATCTGGTCACCAAGAGCGGGATGATGGTTGGCGCCGGTGAGACGAACGAAGAAGTGTACCAGGTCATTGATCGCCTGCGTGATGTCGATGTGAATGTGCTCACCATCGGTCAATACCTCTCACCCGGTGCAAGTTACTGGCCCGTGGATCGTTATGTCACCCCCGCCGAGTTTGCCGAATTTCGCAGGTATGCGCTGGAGCGTGGTTTTCGCCACGTCGAAAGCGGTCCGCTGGTGCGTTCGAGTTATCACGCGCATCTCCACGTCAACGCCCAACAGCATTAGCCCAAAGCGGCATCGGTCCTCACCCTTCAGCACAGGACACCCAATTTTGCTCACAGGGGCAGGTTTCTTGTGAAGCCCCTGCGTGCCATCTCCCGTTTCAGGCATCAGGACGCCCAACTCCTCCTTCTTCCTGTGTGGGTTTAAGGGCGGACAGAACATATGAGCCTTCTGACGATTTCTCGCATTCCAATGGGCTCGCCACCAGGCCGCCCGCCGCCCCAGGTCGGCGCCCGCCAGGGCGTGCCGGGCACGCTGCTCGGCCGACCAATTGCGCCCATCCAGGTCGGTGAGATCCCAGCGGATGGGGGTGCGGTCCCGCCGCCACAGCCGATGCCAGAAGGCCTCACGACCCAGCGGGAACCAACTCTGGCGGCTACGCCACGATTGGCGGCGGTGACGGCGCGCGGGACGGCTGCGTTCGGCTTCTGCCGCCTGCACGCCCAACACGAGCGTGATCAGCGTCGCCAGTCCCAGCCCCGCCACCAGATGCTCTTGATGCGTCAGATCGCGCACCCGGCTGGATTCCCGGCGCCGCCCGCTCGACTTCCCGTCGCGGAACAGCGCTTTACAGCAGTTCTCAGATACGTTGACCCTCGTCCGGATCTGCCGTGTCGCGCAAGGCGCCCGTTTCCGCTGCGCTCCCGCTCTCCGCGCCTAGTATAATCTAACGGGACACGGTATACCGTTCTGCGCCAGGTTCACGAGATCGCCGCGGAGTGTTGGGTAGCCGTGTCCTTCAACGCGACCAAGCCGAACAGGTATCTGGGCCCTCAAACCCGCATATGCTAGCAAGGCTGGCGCCGTTTTCCTCAGGAGGTTCTGTGTATGGCTTCCCGTGAGTCGCTCTTTATCGGCATTGATGTCTCCAAACAGACGCTGGATGTGGCGTTTGGCGCCGACCCGCACGCGCCACGCGAGACGATACCGTCTACCGACGAAGGTGTCCAGCTCCTGGTCACGCGACTCCAGCGCCTGCAGCCGACCCTGATTGTGCTGGAGGCGACCGGCGGGCTGGAGCGCATGGTGTTCGCCCAACTGCTCCAGGCTGGCGTGCCGACGGCGCGGGTGCAGCCACGCCGCGTGCGCGCCCTGGCGCACGCGGAAGGACGCCAGGCGAAGACCGACCGCCTGGATGCCCGGTTGCTCGCCCGCTTTGCCGAACGGGTGCGCCCGCCGCACCACCAAGCGACGGACGAGCAGCGCGCATCCTTGCGCGACCTGCTGGTCCGGCGGGAGCAGGTGATTCAGATGCGGACGGCTGAGATCAATCGGTTGACGGCTGCCGCGCCGAACCTCCGCCCGGGCATCCAGCAGCATATTGATTGGCTGGATCAGGAGATCCGTGCGCTTGAGCAGGAACGCGACAACGAGGCGGAGCGCACCGACGAGGTGCGCCGGAAACGGGAGCTGCGCGAAAGCGTGCCCGGCATCGGCGCGATCACCGCACTGAACCTGCTGCTCCGCCTGCCCGAACTGGGGACCATCAATCGCAAGGAAGCGGCGGCCTTTGTGGGCGTTGCGCCGTATGCCAATCAGAGCGGCGCACAGCACAAACCCCGGCATATCTCCGGCGGCAGGAGGGATGTGCGCAGCGTGTTGTACATGGCGACCCTGGCGGCCACGCGGCGCCGTCTGGTCAGGCGCGCCTTCTATCAGCGCCTGTGTCAAGCTGGCAAGCCGCGCAAGGTCGCCATCGTCGCTGCGATGCGCAAGCTGCTGACTATTCTCGGCGCAATATTGCGTCAGCAAAAGCCCTGGGATCCGGCTGTGCATACGAGCGCCCCTTGACAAGCAACACAGTTACTCCGCGTGAGCCGGTCTGATGCACACAGAGACGCGGAGCACGCGGAGGGAGGGCGCACACGGCGTCTGGTTTCGATGGCAAGTGCAACCCTGCCCAACCAGACCAATCTTTGTGAGAGCTGCTATACATGCTCAATCTCCATTGGCCCGACGGCTCGCGCGGGATAGCGGATTATAGCAGTTCTCAGATATGTTGACCCTTGTCCGGGTCTGCCGTGTCGCGCGAGGCGCCCGCTGCTGGAGCGTTCAATCGTCGTGCGCCTCAGGCGGGCTAAAGCCCTGGCTGAGGTCGGGCAAGCCCTGCGGGCTGGATCAACCCAGGTCCCCCTGGCTATGGCAAGGATACCTGAAACGCCAGCCCCGCAGGGGCTTCCATGCGCTCAGGGAGGGCTTTAGCCCGCACGAACGGAGTCACGCCCGACGACGGACGACGTCGGATTGCTTCTCCTGTAGACTGAAATTCATTTCGGTCGCCGTGTGGGGAGCGCGAGCGTGACTGTGCTTGTCCAAGGAGGTTCAACCTCTATGAGAACCGCTATAAAAACCTCTCCCTGGCCGTTCCAGCGATCCCCGCGTTGGGCGACCTGCTGGACCATCGGCGGGATGCGTCCCTGACGATCGCGCCAGCGCGTCTGACCGTGCACCGGCGCCAGCCCATCCCAGCCGTGCGCGGGCGCCTGATCGGTCAACACGTGACCGCCGAAGGCGCGATTTGCCACGACCACCACCCGTGCGTCCGCTGGCAGCGCCTGAGCCGCCTGGTCCAACACGTGACCACACCGGTTCCACTACGAGACCGTTGGTTTGGTCCGCCCCGGCCAGCAGACCCAGGCCAACGGAATGGCGCGACCGCGCTGCCAGAGCGCGGCGGTCAGGACCCGCAGGTGTTCCGCCTGCGCGGTTTCGTCGATGATCATCACCCGGCGGCGGGCCCGCCGTCGCGACAAGAGGCGTCGCACCACGGGCGCAGCGCTCCGTTCCCAGGTCAGAAGCGGGTCGTTCAGCACCCGCCGCAGCCGCCGTTTATGACGGGCTGCGCACGTCGTCTGGAGCGTCAGGTACGCCTGGGTGCTTGCCATCCGGCGCAGCGTGAGCGAGCCGCTGCACAGGATGCTCAGGGTGAGAACGACCACCCGTTGGCGGGTGCGTTGCGGCATGTCGCTCATGCTCTGGCGGAACAACGAGTCGACCGCCCGGATGAAAGAACGTCTGCTGGTGGCCATGCGGTGGTCTCCTGGATATGAGGCGGGTGATACGACCAGCATACCAGAACTACCGCATGGTTGTCACCGCTCCTGATCCCCATAGGGCCAGAATGGCTCAAAAACGAACACCTTTTCTGTCCGCCCTTGAACCCTCGTGGGAGAAGGGGGTTAGGGGGATGAGGAGCGCCAGCGCACGGGAATGCAGAAAACGCTCAACCCTCCCCCCGAATCGTGGCGTCGAGGTCGTGTTCCAGACCACGCACGATTTTCTGCCGGATCCGGGCAACCTCAGCATCATTCAGGGTGCGGTCAGGAGCGCGGAATACCAGGCGATAGGCGAGGCTGCGTTTACCTGCCCCTACCTGCTCACCTGTATACACATCGAAGAGTGTGAGCGACTCAAGCAGCGCGCCAGCATATTTGCGAATCGTGCGAGTGACCTGTTCCGCTGGCACACCGACCGATGTCACCAGCGCGAGATCGTTGGTTGTGGCGGGATAGCGTGAGATTGCGCGGTAGCGCACCGGTTCGACCAGTTCGCCGATCAGGTCCAGATCGAGTTCAGCCGCCATCGCGCGCGGCGCGGCGATCTCCAGGCGCTCACAAACATCGGGGTGCACTTCGCCAATGACGCCGATCACACGCCCATCGCGTTCGAGCCGCGCCGCGCGCCCCGGATGAAACCGTGGATCGTCGGTCAACGCCACGAAGCGGACATCGGCAATGTTCAGGCGCGCCAGGAGCATCTCGACAATCCCCTTCAGATCGAAGAAATCCATCACCGTCTCGTCGGGCGTATGCCACGAACGTTCATAGCGCCTTCCCGCCAGCGCCAGCGCCAGACGACGCGGTTCTTCCGGTCGCACTTCGCCGCTTCCGGGTGCGCGCTTCAGGTACACGCGCCCGATCTCGAACAGCAACGTCCGTTCGCGTTCCCGCAGATTCTGCGCCAGCGCCTCCAGAAGCGTCGGCAGCAGCGACCGGCGCAGATATTCGCGCTCCGGCGTCAATGGGTTCGCCAGACGCAGATAGAGCGACGCATCGGCATCAGCTGGATTGATCTTTGCGACTGCCGCCATACTGGTCAGCGAATAGGTCATTGCCTCATCCAGCCCTGCCCCGGCCAGCAGATCACGCACACGCAGTTCCAGTTCGAGCGATGGGTTGTTGCGCTGCTCAGGGAGCACATCCGCCATCAGCGTGAGCGGAATACGGTCGTACCCGTACATGCGCGCCACCTCCTCGCAGAGGTCGGCAAGCATCGTGACATCACGCCGGAAACCTGGTGCGGTCACCCGCACTGCCGCACCATCGTCGATCAGATCGCAGGCGAACCCCAGCGGTCGCAGCAGGTCGGCGATCTCGGCGGCGCTGAGCGAGACGCCAACGATGCGGCGCACCTCGCGCGGCGTCAGGTCGAGAACCACCGGTTTCCACGGACGCGGATAGTTGTCCACCATGCCCTGCGCTACTCTGCCGCCAGCAATTCGTTGCAGCAACGAGAGCGCACGACGCTGCACCAGCGGCGGCAATTCGTAATCCACACCGCGCTCGAACCGTTTCGACGCCTCTGAACGCGCCCGCAACGCAGTCCCCATCCGCCGGATGATCGTCGGATCCCACACCGCGACTTCCAGCAATATACGGGTCGTTGTTGAACTGACTTCGCTCGATGCGCCGCCCATCACACCCGCCAGACTCAGGGGTCCCTGCGGGTCACACACCAGCAACGGCAGCATTCCGCCGCCAACTGAAGCATCCAGGTTATGCTCCTTGCCGTCGAGCGTGACCAGACGCTCGCCGGGGCGCGCCAGGCGAATGATCAGGTGCTGTTCCGCCACGCGATCCGCGTCGAACATATGGTTCGGACCGCCGAGTTCGAGCATCACATAGTTGCTGATGTCCACAATGTTGTTGATCGGGCGCATGCCAGCCATCGTCAGGCGGCGCTGCATCCAGAGCGGCGATGGTCCGATGGTGACCCCCTCGATCAGGGTCGCTGTAAAACGCGGGCAGAGGTCAGGTTCTTCGATCGTCACCCGGACGCGCCCCTCGATGGGAGGACCATCCTCGACGACGTGCATCTCCGGCATCCGTAAGGGCACGCCGGTCAGCGCAGCCACCTCGCGCGCCACGCCGACAATCGACAGACAACGCGCCATGTTCGGCAGGACATCGAACTTCAGCACCACATCGCCGAGATAATCGCGCAACGGCATACCGACCGGCGCATCGTCCGGCAGGATCAGAATACCTTCGTGATCTTCGGAAAGCCCTAACTCTTTCTCTGAACAGAGCATGGCGTCGGACATAATGCCACGCACCGGACGACCTTTCAGTCGCGTTTTCACCCACCCTTCGGCGTGACCGTCGTACAGTTCAGCGCCTTCGCGCGCGAATACGCCCTTCAGCGGTTGCGACAATCGCCCCTTGTCTTTGTAAGGGAACAGATTGGGCGCTCCGGTGACAACCGTATGCGGGGCATCGGCGCCATAATCGACATCGGCCAGCACAAGCCGATCCGCATTTGGATGCTGCCGGACTTCGAGAATCCTGCCGATGACGATTCTCTCCGGGTCCCACGGCAGATCGGCGCCCTCGACGCCGATCCGTTCGATCCCCTCACACTCCAACCCTGCGCGGGTCAGGCGTTCGGCGAGTTCTTCTACCGGCAGGGTAATATCGACGAACTCTTTCAGCCATGACAATGGAACGCGCATATGAACTCCTTATTGTCCGGTGATAACCAGTGTGGTGAGCACGACATGATCACTATCAGGGTCGTAGACATTATCATCATCGAAGAACGCAGCGCGCCGTCCGGTCGCCGGGTCCCACAACCCAACCCAGAGCGCATATGATCCGGGCGGCAGATCGGCGGGAATGGCGAGCGTGTAGCGCGCCTCCACCCAATCGCCAGCAACCCATTGCGACATCGGGTACGCGCCGTCGCGTGGTTCGCGGTTATCCTCGGCGACAATCCGTCGGTTGTCATCGACCAGGTGAACGAATGTCCACCAGTCGCGATCCTGGCGTGAGCGTGCGTGCCACAGCAGCGCCACTTCGATGGTTGCGCCAGGGCGCGGCGTTCCGTCGATCCGCCAGCGGCGAATGACGGCACCGGGTTCGGTCGAACGGGCAAACCGCGCATAGGTGTCGATACCTTCCCAGTTGCGCGCCGCTTCTGCCGCAAGGGTCTGCCGTGGATACGCCGGTTGAATGACACCGAACGGCAGCCAGGCGGCCAGTCCCGCCATTCCGATAATGATCGTGAGCGTCAGTACACGGCCACGGATCCACACTCCCAGACCACACGCAATCAGGATCGCAATCGCTGCCAGCGCAGGAAAGAGCATCCGTCCCTGCCAGGCAACCAGCCCGGCGGTCAGAGCGAAACTCACCACCCACAGGAACGCCAGCAGCGGCAACGCCGCAAGCTGCCAGTTCCATGCGCACGTTATCTGGTGCGGTCGGATCGAACGTCGTATCCACCCGGCAGCCGCTGCCGCGATCACCAGCGTATAGACCAGCATCGTCCATGCTGGCGCTGGCAGGTTCATCCAGCCGAAGCGCGCCCAGAACGATTCATGCAGGGTCGTCAGCGCACCTGTCCAGGCTGCCGGGTTGGTCACCTCGAACGCCTGCGTTGTGAACTCCACCCGAAACGCCTGCAAACCGAGCGGATCGCCGTACAGAATCCAGTTGCGCACATACCACCAACCGCCAACCAGTCCTGCGACGCCAGTAACCACCAGCAGCGCAGCAGGAACCGGGATCGCGGCTGCGCATCGTTGCCGGACGCCGCCGGTTGCGCACCAGGCAAGCGCAAGCGGTAGAAAGAGCAGCGCACTCTGTTTGGTGATCAGCGCCATTCCCAGGATCGTTCCGATCAGCGCCGTATGCGGCAGCGACCGCGGACTGCTGATGAACAGCCAGAGAAGCGCCGCGCCGAGCGCCGCCAGCAGCGCATCATTCGTCACCAGCGACGATGTGAAGATGAACTGCGGGTTGAACGCAACCAGTGCGGCTGCCAGCAGCGCCTTCTGGTCGCTGTTCCCACGCGCCGGATCGTTGTTCAGGCGACGATGCAGCGCATCCGCCGCCAGACAGGTAAAGATGATCGTCGCCGCGCCGGCCAGACTCGACGCCAGGCGCGCCAATCGCCAGGACCACACCTGTGCGTCCCAGGGCCACTGTTCGCGGCTCCCGTGCGCCACCGCGTTCACCTGATCGCCGCCTGCCCAGGTAAAGCGTGGATTACCGGGCAGATCGAAGGTACGCAGCGTTGGCGGCAACCAGAGCGCCGCAGGCATCGCCAGCAGATATGCAAGCGGCGGATGATGCCCCGATCCTGGCACATCACTGGCGCAGGGCGGCGAACATTGCACCGGCAGACGCCCCTCGCGCGCCAGAAAGAACACATACGCCGCATGCCCCGGCTCGTCCGGTCCCTCACCGAGCGGCGTCACGGCGTTGTACACCACACACAGCGCCAGAAATAACCCAACCAATGCGATGAGCGGCGACGAGGCATTCATCAGAATTGTTGCAAGAACCGTTCATCACCGCTGAAGAACCAGCGAATATCATCGATGCCATAGCGCAGCATCGCCATCCGCTCCGGTCCCATGCCGAACGCGAAGCCGCTGACCGTATCGGGGTCATACCCGCCGTTGCGCAGCACAACTGGATGGATCATCCCCGCCCCAAGGATTTCGAGCCAGCCCGACTGCTTGCACACGCGACATCCTGCACCGCCGCACAGAAAACATTCGATGTCGAACTCGACGCTCGGCTCGGTGAATGGGAAGTAACTGGGACGGAAGCGCGTTTTCACTCCTTTGCCGTACAGTCGTTCAGCAAACGCCACCAGCGTGCCCTTCAAGTCCGAAAAAGAAATCTGCTCCCCGATTGCAATCCCTTCCACCTGATAAAACTGCATCTCGTGGCGTGCGGTCACCTGTTCGTAGCGGTAGCATTTGCCGGGCAGAATCGCGCGCACCGGATTGGGCGCATTGGCGCGCATCGCATAGATCTGCCCTGGAGACGTGTGGGTGCGGAGCAGCAGCGTCGGCTCGCCGGGCGCCGTTTCGACATAGAACGTATCCCACATATCACGCGCCGGATGGTCGGGCGGCATGTTGAGCAACTGAAAGTTGAACTCATCGGTTTCGACTTCCGGGCTTTCCCAGACCTGGAATCCCATCTCACCCAAAATGCCGTAGATGGTGCGGAGCATCTGGGTGGTCGGATGCAACCGACCAACGGCAGGCGCACGACCGGGGAGGGTAACATCGACCTGGTCGGCTTCGAAGGCATGCTGACGGGCAATACGCTTTAACTGCGCCTCGGCGCGTTCGAGCGCCTGTTCGAGCGTCGCGCGCGCAGCATTGAAGCGTGCGCCAGCGACCGGACGTTCTTCCGCCGGAAGCGCACCGAGTCCGCGGCTCAGGCGAGAAAGCGCGCCCTGTTTGCCCAGGTACGCACTCTTCCACTCCGCAAGCGCGGTCAGATCGGCGATCTGTTCCAGCGCTGCGAGGGCTTCGTATTCGAGTTGGTTCAACTGATCGATCAGCGACATCCTCGTATCCTCCGCGTTCAACAAAAAACCACGCACTCGCCAGGGACGAGGCGTGGCCCGTGGTACCACCCTGATTCGGCAGAGGCGCGTAGCGCGACCCTACCCTCATAGCCCTGCTAACGGCGGGCAACCGGCGATGACTACTCGGCGCCTGCGGAGACCAGGCAGTCTCCACTTCCTTTCCCCATCGCGGCTCAGAAGGGAACTTCAGCGGGGAGTCACGGCGACGGCTTCCACCCTTTGGCCCTCGCTCTCTGTCCGCTCTCACCCGCCTACTCGCTTCGTCACAGCCCTGTCAGTACTAACTGCGTCCCAGAGTACGCTGTCGCAGCGCCTCGAAAAGTATCACGCTCGCCGCGACTGCAACATTGAGCGATTCGGTTCCGCCGCGCATCGGGATGGCAATCTGCTTCGTCGCCAGACGACGCGCTGCATCGCTCAAGCCGTGCGCTTCATTCCCGACCAGCAGCGCCGATGGTTGACGCCAGTCGGCGGCGTAGTAGGGCATACGCGCCTCCGGATCGGCGGCATACACGTGATCAACCGACGCCAGGCGCTCACCGATCGCGTCCCACGACAAATCCTGTTCCATCGCCAGGCGGAAGTGCGCCCCCATTGCGCTGCGCACCACTTTCGGCGCATAGAGATCGACCGTTCCGACACTGCACAGCACCTGCGCCACGCCGACCGCTTCAGCGCTGCGCAGCAACGTTCCCAGATTGCCGGGGTCCTGCACAGCGTCGATCACCAGCAATAAGCCGGGTTTGCCAGGCGCGACATGGGGCCACGAAGCCAGCGCCACAACACCCTGCGGATGAACGGTATCCGACGCCGCAGCGACCACCTGCGGCGTCGCCTCATAACTGGCGGGCAGGTAGCGCAACTTTTGCAACAGCGCTGCGCCTGCTGGCGTGAGTTGCAACTGATCCGGCGCATAGAGCGTCAGGGTCAGTGTGGCGCCACTCTCGAGCGCATCGGCGACCAGGCGCACCCCTTCAAGCACAAGCATCCGCTCGCGGCGGCGTTCGTGACGATCGGAAGCCAGCGAGCGGATACGCTTAACGTGCTGATTCGCCGGACTGGTAATCACACCGCCTGTCGCGCCTGTTCGACGACGCGGCTAAACGCCGCCGGGTCGCGCACCGCCATATCGGCGAGAATCTTGCGATCAAGATCGATGCCAGCGCGCTTGAGACCGTTCATAAAGCGGCTATACGACATGCCGTGCATTCGGGCGGCGGCATTGATACGCACAATCCAGAGGCGGCGAAAATCACGCTTGCGGTTGCGCCGGTCGCGATAGGCATACCAGAGCGCCTTCATCACCGTTTCGCGCGCCACCTTGACGCGGCGACTGCGACTGCCGCGATACCCTTTTGCCTGTTCGAGCAACTTTTTGTGGCGCTTACGCACCATGACGCCACGTTTGACGCGAGCCATACAACCTGATCCTTATATACTAACAGGCGCTCCCTTTACCGGCTATGCTTCGCAATGTACGGCAACGCACGGCGCAGGCGGCGCTGAACACTCTTATGCACTTCGAACGTTCGATCAAGGTGTTGCAAAATGCGCAACGACATACGGCGACGGAAGTGACCACGACGACCGGCAGTGCGAACCATCTTGCCTGAGCCAGTCAACCGGAACCGCTTCGCCGCGCCTTTATGGGTTTTCATTTTGGGCATGCGTTCAATCCTCTTCGTCAGCCTGATCGTCGGGCGCTGCATCAGACGCGGGCGCGCTGACCTTCGCTACCGATGACGTTGTACTGCGAGATGTCTGCTGCTGCCGTTCGCGCTGCGCCTGCGTTTTGGCTTTCTGATTCGGCGCAAGTAATAATGTCAACACGCGCCCTTCCATCGTTGGCCGCTGCTCGACGACCGAGATGTCGCGCAGTTCCTCCGCCATGCGTTCCAGCATTTCCAGCCCAATCTCCTGATGAAAGATCTCGCGCCCGCGGAACCGCAGATTGAACTTGACTTTGTCGCCTTCCAGGAGAAATCGCCGCGCCTGTTTGGCTTTGACTTCAAGATCGTGATCATCAGTCTTCGGTTCCAGTCGGATCTGCTTGACCTCCACCTGCTTCTGGTTCTTGCGCGCCTCGCGCTCTTTCTTCGATTGCTCGTAGCGAAATTTGCCGTAATCCAGAATGCGACAGACGGGCGGGACGGCGTTTGGCGCAACTTCGACCAGATCAAGCCCGCGCTCTTCCGCCATGGATAGCGCGTCGCGGATCGACACAATGCCGATCTGCGCGCCGTTTTCATCAATCAAGCGCACTTCGCGGGCGCGAATGCGATTGTTGATACGAAGCCGGTCTCTAATTGCAGCGCTCCTTTCAAAATCGTGACAGCAACAGAAAACAAACCGCGCCGAAAAGACGCGATGTGAAGGTAAGTATAGCATCCCAACGCGATTTCGTCAATCGACATGCGCAGTGAGTCCTTTGCCGCAAAAGCGCACCGCAGAGGCGCCGGGCGCGCAGAGATTTCCATCCATGCTACGCCTGCTGCGCTGCTGTAGTCAGGATTACTTTTTTATAGCATTTCTCAGATACATTGACCATTGTTCCTATCCGCCGTGTCGCGTGAGATGCCCGTTTCCGGCAGAGCGTAGACCGAAATTATGGTCTTTGAATAAATAATCCGGTGTAGCCCGCGCAGGCGGGCTTTGCCCTGGTTAGCCGAGGGCTTCAGCCCCACGGCTAGCGCAGTATAGCGGATTTAATTTTCAATCTTCATCATTTCGGTCACCGTGTCGGGAGCGCGATTCTGGGAGTGTTCAACCCGGTCCAATTGGTTCAACCTCAATGGGAACTGCTATAGTATACGCGTCTGTGTTATCATGGAACTTGCACCACACAGGAGGCGCGTATGGAACCGCCGTTTCCGGGGATGGATCCGTATCTTGAAGATCCCGGCTTATGGCCCGATGTTCATCATCGCCTGATTACGGTTTTCTGCGACCAGATTCAGGAGCAACTTCCACCGCGCTACCGGGCGGTTATTACGCCATACGTCGCCTTCGAGAGCGTCGAGATCGCGCCGGTGCGCAAGATTGCACCGGATGTTGCGGTTCTTGATCGTGATCATCTCAACCTGCCGTACACAGGCGTTGCCGTGGTCGAAGAAGCCCCGCTGAGTCCGCCGGCAGCAATGCTCGTTCCGGTCGAGTATGGTCGCATTGAGATTCGCACGGTACGCGATCAGACGCTGGTTACTGCGATTGAACTCCTCTCCCCGGCGAACAAGCGCCCTGGCCTCGATGGCGCCGACGCTTACGAGAAAAAACGCCAGGAGATTTTTTTTAGCACGGCGCACCTCCTCGAAATCGACCTGTTGCGCGGCGGTAAGCGTCCACAGGTTGCACGCCCATTGCCTGAAGCGTCGTATTTCATCTTCCTCAGTCGTGTGCAGCGCCGCCCGTATATCGACATCTGGCCCCTGTCGCTGCGCACGCCGATGACGCCAGTACCGGTTCCGTTGCAGGCGCCCGATCCTGATGTGCGCCTCGATATTGGTGCGGCAATCCGCGAAACCTATCGTCGAGCGCGCTACGATCTTGAGATCGATTACCGCCAACCGCCGCCGCCCCCCGACCTGACGCCGGACGAAGCCGCCTGGCTCGATGCCCATCTGCGCGCCTGCGGCTTGCGTCCGTAACCGACCTGCCCTTCGTCGGCGATGCGCGAGCCGGTAGAGCGTGGTATCATAACGCAGCAGGAGGCGCGTATGGAACCGCCGTTTCCGGGGATGGATCCGTATCTGGAACGATCAAGCCTGTGGCCCGATGTTCACCATCGGATCATCAGCGCCATCTGTGACTATCTTCAGGCGCGGATCGCGCCGGGGTACATTGCGCAGATCGCCCCCTATGTTGCGCTGGAGCAGATTGAGATCGCCGCCCCGCGCCGTGCGCTCGTCCCCGATGTCGGCGTCTATGAACGCGACCCTGCCGCCGTCGCCGTCCTGCCCGCCGCCATCGACGCCCCGTCGCTCACCGGCGCGGCGCTCCTCGACATTCCTACTCGCTATGCCCGTGTCGAAATCCGCGCCGTCGCCGATGAGACCCTCGTCACCGCCATCGAACTTCTCTCCCCCGCCAACAAGCGCCCTACTCCCGACGGCGCCGACGCTTACGAGCAGAAGCGGCAGGACCTGTTTCGCAGCGGCGTCCATCTGCTCGAAATCGACCTGCTGCGCGGCGGTCGGCGTCCGCGCCTGGCGCGCCCCGACCCGCTCCCTCCCGCGCCTTACTTCGTCTTCCTCAGTCGCGCCGAACGCTGGCCCGCCGTCGATATCTGGGTTTGCCCGCTCGACCGACCGCTGCCCACCGTTCCCGTGCCGCTGCGTCGCCCCGACCCGGATACGCCGCTGCCGCTCACCCAACTGCTGCACCAGGTGTATCGCAATGCGCGCTACGATCTGCGGATCGATTACCGCCAACCGCCGCCGCCTCCCGACCTGACGCCGGACGAAGCCGCCTGGCTCGATGCCCATCTGCGCGCCTGCGGCTTGCGTCCGTAGCCAACCTGCCCTTCGTCGGCAATGCGCGAGCGGGCGGAGCGTGGTATCATAACGCAGCAGGAGGTGCGTATGGAACCGCCGTTTCCGGGGATGGATCCGTATCTGGAGCGATCAAGCCTGTGGCCCGATGTCCATATCGGGCTGATTACTGCTATACGCGACTATCTTCAGGCGCGGATTGCGCCGGGGTACATTGCGCAGATCACGCCCTACGTCGCGCTTGAGCAGATTGAGATCGCCGCCCCGCGCCGTGCGCTCGTTCCCGATGTCGGCGTCTATGAACGCGACCCTGCCGCCGTCGCCGTCCTGCCCGCCGCCGTCGACGCCCCGTCGCTCACCGGCGCGGCGCTCCTCGACATTCCCACCCGCTATGCCCGCGTCGAACTCCGCGCCGTCGCCGATGAGACCCTCGTCACTGCCATCGAACTCCTCTCCCCGGCCAACAAGCGCCCCACGCCTGACGGCGCCGACGCTTACGAGCAGAAGCGGCAGGACCTGTTTCGCAGCGGCGTCCATTTGCTCGAAATCGACCTGCTGCGCGGCGGTCGGCGTCCGCGCCTGGCGCGCCCCGACCCGCTCCCTCCCGCGCCTTACTTCGTCTTCCTCAGTCGCGCCGAACGCTGGCCCGCCGTCGATATCTGGGTTTGCCCGCTCGACCGACCGCTGCCCACCGTTCCCGTGCCGCTGCGTCGCCCCGACCCGGATACGCCGCTGCCGCTCACCCAACTGCTGCACCAGGTGTATCGCAATGCGCGCTACGATCTGCGGATCGATTACCGCCAACCGCCGCCGCCTCCCGACCTGACGCCGGACGAAGCCGCCTGGCTCGATGCCCATCTGCGCGCCCGCGGATTGCGTCCGTAGTCCTCTCAATCCTGCCAGCATCCGACAGGAATGTTGCACAGCGTCTTGACAGTCGCTGTCATCATGCGTATACTCCATACCGTTCCGTAGGGGCGCTTCGCTGACAGAGCGAGGCTGAGAAGTTACCCTTCGCACCTGATCCGGGTAATGCCGGCGTAGGAAATCGGAACCGGTCATCGGCTTCTTCTGCCGGTCGCCGTTTTCATCTCCTTCACGGTGCGCAGCCTCTCCATTGTGCGTTCCCCGACGGAAACACGGTCAAACCTTTTCACAGTTTGCGCAAAAAGGAGGGAACGCGATGCGCTTCACCGAAACGCTCTGGTCGTCAATCACCGACATCTACCAGGCGATCATCCGGCACCCGTTCAATGAGGAACTGGCGCAGGGCACGCTCCCGCGCGAAAAGTTTGCATTCTACATGCAGCAGGACGCGCTCTACCTGTCCGATTTTGCACGTGCGCTGGCGACGATGGCTGGACGCGCTCCCGATGAAGAAGCGTTGCTCCAGTTCGTGCGTTTCGCCGAGGGCGTGGCAGTGGTCGAACGTGCGCTGCACACGTCATACTTCCACGAGTTTGGGATCGAGACGCCAACCCGCCAGCAGTCGCCTTCGTGCTTCGCCTATACCAACTTCCTGCTGGCGACAACCGCCTGTCGCAGTTACCAGGAAGGGATGGCTGCGCTTCTCCCCTGTTTCTGGATCTACCGCGAAGTGGGACACGATATTTACAAGCGCGCAGCGCCGAATAACCCCTATCAGAAATGGATCGATACGTATGCCGGTCAGGAGTTCGGCGAATGGGTTGATCGCGCCATTGCGCTGACCGACAGGATTGCCGATCACGCCTCGGAGACGCAGAAAGAGCGGATGCGCGCCGCTTTCGTCTCTTCTTCGCGGCTGGAGTGGATGTTCTGGGATAGCGCGTACCGGCTTGAAGCCTGGTTGCCGTCATGACACAACGCACGCTGCTGGTGCTGGACTTTTCCGGGGTGCTGAGCCTGGAAGCGGTCTGCTTCGGAATGCCGGATCGCCTGGAGCAGGCGCTGCGGCATTCCGGGCTGTGGGAATTGGGCGTGGATGGTGCGCGCTACTGGAACGATGTCGTGAAACCGACATGGGAGATCGGAAGCACGACGCGCACCCCGTATGCGTACCTGGTGGCGCAGCGTGTGCATCCCCCGCACGTTGCGTTCGATGATGCGCTTCGCCGCGCTGAACAGTTCGTTCAAGCGTATATGCAGGCTTCCGTCATCGACCCGGTATGGCGCGCGCTGTTCGATGCGTTGCAATCGGCGAACAGCGTCGCGCCGCTGATCGCCACCGACCACTACGCCGAAGCGACGGCGCATATCGCACAGCAGATCGCGGCGATGGGATGGCGCGCGGCGGCATTGCAGACGGATGCATCAGGTCGGGTGTTGATCGATGGGAGCGCGTCTGCCTCCCTTCCACCCCACACCGTCGCGCTCGCCAACTCTGCCGACCTTGGCGCGCACAAAGAAGGTGCGCTGTTCTGGAGTCGCGTGCGTGCCGGACTTGCCATCGAACCGGATCAGATTCTGGTGATCGATGATTTCGGTGCGAATGAACATCTGCTCGACTTCTATGCCGATCCAGCAAAGGTCACCCGCCGGCAGGCGCAAACGCTTGCCGCGATCAGCAGCGCCTTTGGCGCACCGACTCGCACCCTTCCTTTTATCATTGAACGCCCCTTTCCCGATCTGGAAACGCTGCGTGCCACGTATCGCGCCCAGGCGGAACAAACGATCCGACGCGTGATGGAGACGATTCAGGCATAGCCATTCGGCACACACGCGCTGGTTTCCATTCAGAAAAACGTATTTGCGTCGCACTCCCGGCGTATACTGATAGAAAGCAGACGATCGTCCTGGTGTACGCAAAGGAGTCGTGCGATGTCGAACCCATCCCCCGAAGATACCGCAATGCTTCGTTTGATCGAATGCTGGATGCCGCTGGTGCAGGAGTTGAACCAGACCGAACAGTGGGACGATGATGGCGTAGCGCTCGAACGCCTGATCCGCCTGGCAGCGCCTGTCCTTGCTGCTGTTGATCACGTTCAGTCCGCTCGTGCTATACTCATGGTCTATCACGCCATTGCACGAAAGGAACCGTTATGACTCGCTACGGAGGCGGGATCAAGCGCAGTTCGCAACTGACGTTTCGCCGCCGTCTGCTCCTGGTTCGATTGCTGCTCCGCGGTCCGGCAACTGCTGAAGAACTCATCGAGGCGATCCAGCGCGAACTCGGAACTGAAGGGTATCCCGCTGCGGCGCAGGTCGCACTCCGGCATGACATCAAAGCGCTCAAGACGGAGTACGGTTGCCGCATCACGCTGCGCCGCGATGTCGGCGGGTATGTGCTCGAAGACCTGGGAGAACTGGCGCTGCTCGATCTGTCGGACGAGGCGCTGGAAGCATTCAGTTTCCTTGATGCCAGTTTTCCGCCCGGCGCAGCGATACCGGAACTCGCAAACGTGCGACAGCTTCTCGATCAGGTGCTGCGCCTGCTGCCGGTTGAGCGTCAGGAAGAGCAGCGGCGCCGGCGCTCTGCGCCGCGATTGCAACTGCCGGCGCAGCCGGAGTCGCGCGTCGATCCCGGTGTGCTGCGCACCGTCAAACGGGCGATCAATGAGCGCCGCGAATTGCGCTTTCTGTACTGGAGCACGTTCGATATCGACGCACCGCGCCAGCATCGTGTTGCGCCGTATGGCATCTTCTTCCGCCCCGAAGGGCATACCTATCTCGACGCAACCCTGCTGGAAGTGAAACCGGTCGGTGGCGAGACGATCCACGCCGCCATCGACTACCGTCTTGATCGGATCGTGCCCGGTTCGGTCAGGGTGCTGCCGACGATGCTGCCGCCGGAGCGGATCGTTCCGCGCTTCTACCCGTTGCGCTACCACCTGCTCCCGGTTGTTGCCCGCCGTCGTGATGTCGCAGCGTATTTCCCGAATACGCAGATCGAGTATCACGACGACGGCAGCGCAACCGTGACTGCCACCGTGACCAATCTCTGGCAGGCGCGTCAGGTGCTGCTGCGCTACGGTGACGCATGCACGGTTCTGTCGCCGCCGGAACTGATCGAGATGTTCCGCCGCACGGCACAGGGACTGTGGGAAAAGTACGGGTCTGCAACCGAAGGGTAAAGGTTCCCTCTGCGCCCTTCAACCTTCGACCCTCCATGCGATCAACAAGACATTGAGCGCCCCGACGCGCAGTGGACCGGCGCTGCACAGTGTGCGCAGGATATTGCGGAAGCGTTCGCGCGGAATAGGGGTGGTGTGCGCTGCCTGGTTGCGCGCCCGGCTCAGGTGTTCGATCTCGTCAATAAACTGATCGACCGTCACAACAACGTTCGGGTCGGCGTCATCCACAACACCGTTCCAGATACGCCGGAGGTGCGCCTCGATCACCTGCCAGGCAAGCGGATGTTTGCGCCGGACGCCGCCGAGCGATCCAAGCGTCGGTTTGCCGTGGGGAAAGGCGTCTGGCGGAATGTCGGGGATCGCCATGAGACGCCGTTGCAGTTCGCGCTCGAAGACGCGCGCAATGTGGATCACCGGCGCCGAATAGTCGCCAGCCTGCACCTCGTCGAGTTGATCGCGCAGGTAGATCGCCAATGCCAGCGATTCGCGCTCCGACGGCGCAAGCAGGTGCAGCGTGCGATCCAGTCCCATGTCTCCCAACTGCGCTTCATACCGTCCCAGATGGTTCAATGCGCCGGTGAACTGTGCAAAGCGACGGGTGAGCGACTCGATCCGCTCACTCACCTGAACGACCGTCTCTTCTGACAGATCGCCGACATCGCCGGTCAGGAACAGGCGTTCCATTTCGGCGAGCAACTCGACGGCGGTTCGTGGCGGACGCACCGGCGGCGTCGCTCCCGGTTGACTAATAATGTGACAGAAACGCGCGTCGCGGCAACAGTGCGCAGCGCGACTGACCAGATCGATGCGCCAGGCGCCGATGTGCGGCTTTGGGCAGATGAGCAGATCGTCGGCTGCCAGGACGGCGCCGTCGCGTCCTGGCAGTGCGCCGCGTTCCTCCAGGCTCAAGGTATCGAGAAAGACGCCAGAACAGCGCGGGGTGCGGGGCGTTCGCAACCGCGCATGCGCAGCGTCGATCAGGGCGGTCAGGGTCGCGCGCACGTGGCGCGGATCGAGCGCCGGACGCAGCGGTTGCACCACAATCTCCTGATCAGGAGCGGTTCGCTGATTCCAATCAACCGGACGAAGCCGATACCCGGACGCCTCACCCCCATCCACGAGAAAGGCGAACAACAGCGCGCCCCACGCCTCACCCAGGAGCGCCAGGTCGGCAACCATGCGTTTGACCGGCAATGATGGGGCGTTGGGACTTTCGCGCTCCCGGTAGTACTTGGCGTCCCACACCATGCCCGGTTCGCGCCAGATCAACGCGCCATTGTGCTCGACCCGCTCCGACGGCGGATCGATCCGCCACAGGTAGAAATCGGGGCGCACGCCGGGAACGGCGGAGCGCTGGCGCGGTTCCGCCTCCCATCCGTCGGGTGCACAGGGAACGCTCTGATCGTGGCGCAGTTCGTAACGGCGCACATCATTCCCTTCCCCCCAGCGGAAGCGCAACATCATCTGTCCCGGCGTCGGATCGAGACTGTCGAGACGGGCGATGTCCGGCGCGGCGAGCAGATCGGCGAGTTCGTAAAAGATCCAGACCTGGTAGAGATAATTGTCGCGCGCCGGGTCAGCGCCGAGCGTTTCATCGCGCGCCAGCTCGTCGCGCCGCAGCAGACGCAGCGATGCAAGACGCGCACGCCAGGTCAGCAGGTCCTGATAGGCGCTGTTGGAACCAGGTATCAACCATTCGCGCACCCGACGTTCGAGTTCGGCGACTCCGCCTTCGTCGCCTTCGACAATGCGCTGTGCTCTGGCGCGAATGCCTGCAAACTGCGGAAACGCAAGTTCGCGCTCACAGCGCTCCACCAGTTCGTGGAGCGGGTGGCGCAGCGCCGCCGACCGCGAGACGCGCGCTTCTTCCCACAACAGGTCCTGCGCGGCAGCGCGATACTCCAGCAACGTCGCAACCGTCAGCAGATTCTCCGGCGTGGCGAAGTCGCGCCAGCGCTGGCGCGCATACAGCAGCAGCGGCGGCTCCCCCGGTCGCTCATCCCACACGGCGTCGAGTGTGCGTTCCCAGTGAACCCGACCGCGTGCGGGAGGTTCTTCGACCACCAGGCGGTGTGGCGCGGTAAAACTGAGGCGGCGCACAATGCGCGGCACAATATCATCGAACAGGTCATCGCGCAGCGCAAACAACGCGCCGAGCACGCGGTAGGGCTTAAGCAGGTGTTCATCGCGTTCAGCCGCGTAGTCGCGCCTGGCGCTCACGCGCCGACGAAAGCCCGCTTCATCGTAGCGCAGCAGCAGCGCCACCAGACGCGCCTGCATCGCGCTGAAGGCTTCACGTTCGAGCGGAGAACGTGTCGCTGCTTCCATGTCACAACCCGCGTTCTGCAACAAACGTGCGCAACCGTTGGGCGAACAGACTGCGCCCATCGATGAGCAGCGACGAGTCGAGCGCAAACATGCGTTGGAGCAACGCTGCGTCGATCAGCTGAAGATCGAGATCGGTGAGATTCTGCGCTGGATCGGCATCGCTCAGCAACGCCAGATGACTCCTTTGCCGCGCGACCGGCAACTCGCTCAGGATAGCGCGCACCTGTTCGGTGAAACGCTCCGCATCACCGGCGTGATCGAGGTATGCCAGCAGCACCGCCTGTTCATCACGGGTCAACACCTGCAGTTGATCCGCCAGCGTATCCGCCAGCGCCGCATCGAGCGCAGCATCCCACGCCATTCCAACTACCACGCCGCTGATCAGCGCGGTGCAGACCGCCTCCGCCTGCGCGACGCCGAGACGCCGGTAGACGCGGATCGCGCGGAAGATGCGCCAGAAATGATCGAACGCCCGTTCGCCATCGGCATGATGCCAGGTCACCCGGTAGCGCGGCACAGCATCGCCCGCATCGTCTTCCGCAGTGATTGTGACGAACCCTTCCCACGCCAGATTGCCGCCATCAGTCGCAACACGTTCCACAACCCGCAGTTCATGCAGACGCCGCAGCGCATTCCGCAGCGCCACTGCTGGCTCGGTAGCCGCAAGTGCGCCGGTTGGCGGCAAAATATCGATAAACACGAAGCGCCGTTTCATGGCTTCGCTGATCTGATGGAGAAAATGGCGGTCGAAACTGTTGAGCGTGGCAATTATGCGGAAATCGCGCGGCAACGGAACCTGCGCCTCGCCATCGTCGGCGGGAACGGCAAGTGGCGCGCGTTGACCGCCAAGCGTCGTCAGCAACCCGCCGAATGCCGCATCGATCGGTGCGCGGGTCAACTCATCGATGACCAGCCATTGTCCACGATAGCGCACACCATTGTGGCGCACCTCACAGCGCCGAAACTCCTTCGGAAGCGTGGCGCCGTCACTGCCATAATTCGCCAGCACCGCGCGCGTCAGGCAACCGTAACGCACCTGATACACCAGCGACGTGCGCCCCTGATCACGCACGATCTGCGGCGCAATCCCGCCGATCACATGCCGCACTCCCCAATCTTCGGTGGCCGTCGTCAGGTCGGCGAAGTACCCCTGACGATACACCGGCGTCGGTTGCGGCGGCGCATCGGGCGGCAGACGCGGATCGGTCACCGGCAGCATGACCATTGTCGGTTCGGCATCGCGCCAGAGCACCCGCGGCAACAGGGTCGCCAGATGCGTTTTGCCGGCGCCGGGCGGACCGCTGAGAACGACGTGCTGCCCGGCGATCAGCGCCCGATAGATACGCAGAATAACATCGCGTTCGATGAGCAATTCGCGCTGGATCTCGGCGATACGCTCATTCAGCAACGCCGGATCGAGCGGCGGCAGCGCGTCATCGACCGGTTGCGCCGCAGTCTGCCAGGCGCGCGCCTGGCAGACCTGTTCGAGAAAGGCGTTGAGCACGCGGATGCAGGCAGTATCGGCAGGTTGCGGTTGCAACGCATCGGAGAGCGATTCCCACAACCCATCGTGGCGTTGCCTGACCAGACCGGCTTCAGCGTACCAGGGCAGCAGCGTTTCGTGGTGGGGCCAGGCATCCGGCGGATGCGGCAGACCGTCGAACGGCGCGCGCAGCACCGGCAGGTCATACGTGCCATCGGGCAGCGGCACGAGCAGCGTCAGCGCCACATAGCGCAGCGCCTGCACCTCAATCGCCCCTGCGAGATGTCCCCAGCAGCGGTACATCCCGTTTTCCAGCGGTTCGATCAGGCGTAGATGGAGCAGATCACGCACCAGCGCCTGCGGATCGGGCGGCGCGGCAAGGTGAGGCGTGAGCGGCGGACTCACCCGCATCAGACGATCCGCAATCTGTTCGGGCGTCGCAACGACCCCTTCAAGCAGCGCCGCCAGTTTCACGTAGGGCTTCAGCGCACTGCCAAGGGAGTGGGGGAGCAGATGATCGTTCATCGTTAACCTGTTGCAACCAGCACAGAACGAGCGGGTGGGGAGCGCCCCACCCTGCTCAAGACTCTTCGTCGAGGAGGGTCACATTGCGAGGATTGCGCAGAATATATCGCTCACCGGATTGCACCAGATCGCCGGTGCAGCGGATAACCTGACGCCGATCAAAGGCGCGACGGGCGCGGAGGTAATGCATTCCTGCGAGATCGCATTCCACCTTGTGCAAATCACCATCGATGAGTCCTTCGATGATCGCCCGTCCCTGCCGATGATCCGACTCTGGTTCCAGATCAACGACGAACCCTTGCAAGATAAAACCTTCACGCGGCGTCGTCTCACGCAGGATGCGGCTCGCTTCCTGCAAGAGCGGAACAACGCCCGCCGGGATCGTCACATCCGACACAGCATCATGCGGGACGCGTCGCAACGGCGACCAGGTAACGCTGAAGCGAATCTGATCCGCCTGGCTCCCCCTGTACAGATCGACGAGCGCATCGCACAGATTGGCGCTGATGCCGCCAGGCGCCACCTCCAGCAGGGTCTCGATGGCATGACCGGACTCGGAGCGATCAAGAGCGTCACGAACGACACTCAGCGACTGCATGAGGATCAGCGTTGTCCGACGGGCGAACGACGTCTTTCGCTTCCCAATATGCGTCTGTGTCGCTTCCAGATCAACGGGCGCCTTGATGGAAACCATAAAACTGCCGCGCCCCATGCTGATCCGCACCTGCTGCACATACGCCATCGCCGCTTCTGGCACAGGATCATAGAAGACCGGACGCGGCTGCACAGCGCTGCACGCCGCCGCCAGCATAAGATTCTGCACACCGGCGATAAACAGCGTCCCGCCGTGCAGCGAAATGGCGCCGCCTGCCAGCGCCTCCCCCTCCGCCGACATATGGATCGCATCACAGCCAACCGTCTGAATGTCGGCAAGAATGTCGAGTTGCGACCGCTGCTCGACCGCTTCCAGCGTCTGCAACACCCCGGCGATACGCGCAGCATAATCGCGGTATGCCGTATTCAGCGGGAGGAGAATCTCAACCGGCTCATCATCGGCGGTGCGCTGCCAGATGGCATACTCACCTTCACGACGTTCCTGCTCACGCCAGCGTCGCGCCTGCAGATAAACCGCCACATCCTGAGGACGAACAGCGCGTAATACCGCGCTGTTGCGAATAGTTGACGTCATGGTCGTCGACCCTGTCCAATCTCACACATGATATCTCTCAGCGCCGCGACGGTGAACTGCTGACGACGGGGTATCGGCACCGTCACCGAAGCCTTGCCGTCGCTTCGGGCGGGAAAGGTGCGCAGTGACAGAAAGTATCCGCACCGCTGGAGTATCATGCGCTCCTCGTTCTGATCGATCCACCGATCGACATCTTCAGGTACGCAAACAACGATCAGCATGCGTGGAACCAGCAGATCATCGCCGCGCAGATCGTCATAGTTCTTCTTTTTGAGGGTAAACCGCATCGGATCGGACTGCCATATCGGCTCAGCGGTGCATTTGAGTTGCACCTCCAGCCGCGGCGAACGCACCGTTCCCCTGCCGCCGCGCACTGCGATCCCCAGGTCAACGCTGTCGTCATCGACTTCCGGCTGGTAGACAGCATACCCGGCGACGCTGACAACAGCGCGCACCCAGGCGATGCTGAACTGCTCTTTCTGTCGTGACAGGTCCATTATAATCACTCATCAGGCGGCTGTCACCATGGAATGCAACATTCCACAAAAATGGAACATTTTTTCTATTATACCATTCACCAGCATGCCCGCATGGATCATACAGAAACCGCCGCCTGTGCGTGCTACGACACGCCTGCGCATGCCGTCCGTTGCTGATCGGTCACGCGGTGATGACGAACTACCCTGGGTGGTGGAAAGGAGACCGAAATGTCGTGCGGCTGATGAAGATTGAGCATGTATCGCGATGGGCAGGATGAGTGAACCCCGTGCATCCTGGGTGCGCGGGCGTCCCCGCCCGCATGCGGAGACTGCGGGCTGATGGAGATTGAGTACTTAGAGCCTATCCGAATAACCCGGCGGCACGCACGGCGATCACGCCACAGGCGAAAAGGTTACAGTTTTTCGGATAGGCTCTGAGCACACCGGGTCGCATGACTGTTTCGGTGTCGGAACGACGAACCTTGTGCGACAGGGTGTTTTCGCTCGCCGCCTGGCGACTGAAGTCGCGGCTGGCAGGCGGGAAGCCCGCCTGCGCGGGCTTGCCAGCAGGCCGCGTCAGCGGCCTTTGCCCTGCTCGTCGAGCCCTTCAGGGCGACGGCACGCCGTGGGGCTCATGGAGATTGAAAATTAAATCCGCTATACTGCGCTAGCCGTGGGGCTGAAGCCCTCGGCTATCCAGGGCAAAGCCCGCCTGCGCGGGCTATACCGGATTATTTCTTCAAAGACCATAAGCCCTCGGCTAGCCAAGGCGAAGCCCGCCGGCGCGGGCTATACCGAATTATTTATTCAAAGACCATAAGCCCTCGGCTAACCAGGGCAAAGCCCGCCGGCGCGGGCTATACCGGATTATTTATTCAAAGACCATAAGCCCTCGGCTCTGCGAGGCGACGCCCGCCTGCGCGGGCTGTAGCGGATTATTAAACAGTCTACTCTCCGCCGGAAGCGGGCGTCTCGTGCGACACGGCAGATATGAACGATGTCAATGTATCTGAGAAATGCTGTAATCCGTGCCGATCCGTCGCACCCGTGCACATCCGTGGGCTATTCATCAGGCAACCTCCGCGCCCATCCGCGTTCTATTCAGAAACCCATGCTACAATGTGCATAATGTATCGTTATAGAATCATGGGCACATCAATGCAACCCAAGGCGCCTGCCTTGCACCCGTTATCGCACAACCGGCAGTGAATCATATCGTTGCACGTCGTCGTCTTACCGTGCTGGAAAGGCTCTGCACCTATGCCCATCTCGCATGCCGAACTGATCACGCTCACCTGCCCCGCATGCGGCACATCACACACCGCCGACATCTGGCTGATCGTCGCCCCTGACGAACGCCCCGACCTGGTTGAACAGATCCGTAACGGCACTCTGCATACTGCGACATGCCCGCAGTGTGGCCAGACCCGCACCCTCGACGCCCCGCTGCTGATCTTCCGCCCCACCGCCGAGCCGCCCATCCTCTTCGCACCTGCGCAGCAAACAAGCACAGAGCAAGATCAACAACATGCCGCAGAATTGATCGGCATCCTGCGCCAGCGCCTGGGCGCAGCGTGGAACGACGCCTGGCTTGGCCAGGGACTGACAGTCGTGCCGCGCCAGATACTGCCGCTGGCGCTGGCCGACGATCCGGCAGCAGCGTTGCAGGAGCTGGCCGTCCAGATGCAGCAGGCGCTCGCCGAACTGCGCCGGCGCGACCCGGAGGCGTTCGCCCGGCTCGAGGCAGAAGCGCAGCAGGCAATGGCAGCATTGCTGGCAGCCGACCAGACGCCGGATGAAGCGCCAGCGAGCGCCGCGACGACCGACGCGCCTGCGTTGATCCAGGCTTTAGACGCCTTCCTCAACGCCCGCACCTGGATCGACAGTTACCGGCAAGTGCAGGCCCACCCCGAACTGCTGAGCGACGAGGCGCTGGCGCTGCTCGAGCAGCGCATTGCCGCTGCCCGCACGGTGGGCAACTCCCGCGCCGTCGCCTTCTTCGAGGAACACCTGTCTCTGCTGCGGCGTTGCCGCGAGGTCGGCATCCCACGCGCCTTCGCCGCGAAGATGCTACCGCCCGAGACGCTGGCGCAGGCTGAGGCGGCCGGGCTGACGCCGGCGCAGGCGATCGAGGCTGCGGCGCAGGCGATGGACATAGGCAGCGGCGTGGATGTCCCGTCCCGATTCCGTAATGATCTGCAGCAAGCCAAGGAAGCCGAGCAGCGCTACCGGCGCACAGGCGACCGTGCCGCGTTGGATGCCGCGGCTGCGGCCTGGCAGCGGGTGCTCGATGATCCCGCTTTTGCGCGTAGCCAGGAACGCTTTCAACTGGCAGCTATGAATGATGCAGGCGTTATCTTCTTGCAGCGTTATTGGTCAGTGGGTCACATTGCCGATTTAAATCGCGCTATCGAGTTGTGGCAACGGGCGGTCGAGCTCACCCCGCCCGACTCCCCCGACCGCCCCGCTCGGCTGAACAACCTGGGGACCGGGCTGCGCGCCCGCTATGCCCGCAGCGGGCGGCTGGAGGACCTGGATGCGGCCATTGCCGCCTGGCAGCAGGCGCTGGATGCCACCCCGCCCGACTCCCCCGCCCGACTCCCCCGACCGCCCCGCTCGGCTGAACAACCTGGGGACCGGGCTGCGCGACCGCTATGCCCGCAGCGGGCGGCTGGAGGAGCTTAAGCAAGCCCGACGGTCGTATGCACTCGCCTGCAAACAAGGCCAACTGCTTGCGCCCGAAAGTGCATTAGCCGCTTCCCAGTCATGGGGACGGTGGGCCGGCGAGCGTCATTATTGGAAAGAAGCAGCGTATGCCTTCGGGTTTGGACTGGAGACGATTGAACAGTTGCACCGCGCCCAATTGCGCCGCAGCGAGCAGGAATTGTGGCTGAGTGCCGCTCGTGGCTTGCACACCTCTGCCGCCTACGCCCTTGTCCGTGCTGCCCGTCCCAGCGCGCTGCGCCGCGCCGTTGAGGTCGCAGAGCTTGGCCGTGCCCGCGGTCTCGGCGAGACGCTGGCCCGTGATCGCAGCGATCTCTCCATCATCGAACGCCAATACCCGGACATCTACGAACGCTACCGTGCGGCAGCGGAGGTCGTGCGCAGTCTGGAGCGCACCGACCGCGCCACGACTGATCGCCAGGACGAAGCGCAACCGTCGTTCACCGAACTGGCGAACCGCATCCGCGCTGCCCGCGCCGATCTGGATGCCGCCATTGAAGCCATTCGCGCCATTCCCGGCTATGAAGCGTTCCTCCGGCCTCCCACCTACGCTGAGATCGCGGCAGCCGCCCAACCCGGCGTGCCACTGGTCTACCTGATCACCACTCCCCAGGGCAGTCTGGCGCTGATCGTTCCCGATGGCAATGCAGAACCTGAAGCGCTGCTGCTCGACGAATTTACGGAGAACGATCTGAAAAACCTCCTGCTCGTGCGCACAGGCGATGAAGTGGTAGGTGGGTATCTGCCGGGTCAGTTGCTCGGTGGTAAGATGCTGGAAACGGCGCTGGCAATGGCGCTGCCGATCCTTGGCGAGCGGCTGATCGCGCCGCTGGCACAACGGCTCCGCGCCTTGAATGCTACCGGCGTGACGCTCGTCCCCACCGGTCTGCTCAGCCTGTTGCCGCTGCATGCGGCAACCTACCGAATTGATGGCTCCTCCCGCAGCCTGCTCGATGAGTTTGATGTCGCTTATGCGCCGTCGGCGCGGGTGCTGGCAATTGCGCAACGCGAACAGCAGCGGCGGGCAGCAAAGGGGGTGCGGCTGGCTGGTGTTGGGAATCCTACCGGCGATCTGCGTTATGCCAGTGCAGAGTTGCACAGTATCTGCGATCTGCTGCCACCGGCGGCGACGACAACGTTCTATGAGCAGGCTGCGACTCGTAGCGCAATCTGGTCCGCTCTCGGTGAGAGCACCATTGGTCACTTTTCCTGCCATGGCAGTTTCGCCGACGATCCACTCGATTCGGCCTTGCACCTGGCGGCAGGTGATCGTATTACGCTGCGCGACCTGGTGGCAGGCGACACCACAGCACTGAGTAATCTACGTCTGGTGGCGCTCTCGGCCTGCCAGACTGCGATCACCGACTTCGGGCGCCTGCCCGACGAGAGCATCGGTCTGCCGGGCGGCTTTCTGCAAGCCGGTGTGCCCGCCGTCGTCGGCACGCTCTGGAGTGTCAACGACCTCAGCACGGCGCTGCTGATGCACCGCTTCTACGAACTGCACCTGCACGGCGATGACGCGGCAGGGCTGGCGCCGCAACCGCCGGTGCGGGCATTGCGCCTGGCGCAACAGTGGCTGCGCGATCTGACCTACAAAGAGATGTTTGACTATTTTCAGCGGCATCGCCAGCTCAAAGCGGTGCGGCAGCATAACTCGGCATCGGTGCAGGTTTCAGGTGTGCGGATGCCGTCTGCTCTGATCGAAGTGGGGCGCGCCCTGGCTGAGGAATATATGCTCGATCATCCGAACAACCGTCCATACGCCAACCCAATATGTTGGGCCGCCTTTACGTTCAACGGTGCAATGGAAGGAGCTGCATAAATGGCCGGTGAAGAGACTATAGCCGCGCTGGCAGCTATTTGGGACGAATGTTCATCCAGTGCGCGCTGGCCCGCATTACTGCCGGAGCTGCGCCAACTGGTCGATCAGTTTCAACAGAGCGCCGATGAAGACACTCGCGCAGAAATCGCTATGCGCATTACCGACCTGCTGCTCGATACCGATCCCGATCTCTACCAGAAGCTGATTACGATGCGCAAAGCCATGCGCGCTGGCGAGGCACATAACCGCTTCAGCACGCGCGGCATGCCATCTGACGCTGAACTCTCGGCAGCCTGGCAAGAGATTCGGACACGTGAAGCGTCAATCCACGGCGAGAGCATTACCACTGGCAACATCACCGGCACCGGCATTGCCATCGGTCAGGGCGCGCAGGCCACAGTGCATCAACACTTCTACGAGCCGCGCTTTACCCGCCACACCGACATCTCCTGCCCGCGACGGGCGCAGGTGAACAGCCGGGTCACCGTCACCGTTGCGCTGACGATGCAGCCCCAGCCGGAGAGCGTCGCGTGCGAGGCTATCGAGGTCTTCGAGGGCAAGGTCAAAGTACGGATCGATGCGCCCGGCTTTGAACCGCTGAGTCCGCTCGAACAAACAATCATTGTCGAGCGGGATGACGATAGCGCCCCGGTCGTGTTTCACCTCAAGGCGCGCGAAACCGGTCCCCACGAGATCGCCATCCAGTTCTGGCAGCGCGGCAATCTCATCGCCACGGTCGTGGCGCCCATTGAGGTGCTAGAGGTAGAGCCGGTCTTTGCGCCAGCATTAATACCGAAAACGCCCGTCAGTCCGCGCATGGCTGACGTAACACCGCCAGACCTCACCCTCGTCGTCTTTCGCGACCCTGCCGGGCGGATGCAGTTCACGCTGCACCGTGACAACGTTACGCTCTGCTACGCCGAACAGACGCTGCGCCATCCCCCCGACGCGCTGCTCAATGCGCTCTTTGACGAGTTACACCTGCTGCAACGCGGTACCGACAGCGCTAACCGACGGCGTGGTTCGTCGCTCCTGACTGCCGAACAGGTCGAGCGGCGCATCCGCAATCTGGGCTACAAACTGTGGGATGACCTGATCCCACCCGAACTCAAACTATACTATGCCCGCGAGCGCCACCAGTGGCAGAGCGCCATCGCAGCCGGGCAACGCTGGAGCCTGCTGGTGCAATCGAACGAGCCGGACATCCCCTGGGAGCTGGTGCGTCCGTACAGCGATGGGCCGGATTGCTGGGAAGAGGACTTCTGGTGCCAGACCTTCCACTTCGCCCGCTGGCTGCTCAAGCGCCCCGACAGCCCTGAGAGCGTGGTTCCCCTACCGCGACTGCGGCTGCGCACCCTGGCCGCAGTCGTGCCTACCTGCTACCCGGAACTGAAGGCTGTCCCTGAAGAACACAAACTGCTGCGCGACCTGATTGCCCGCTATTGCCTGACCGACCGCAGCCCGCAGCGGGCAACCGAGGCAGAGGTCATCGCTTTGCTCGAAACGGGTGGCTTCGACTGGCTGCACGTCATCACCCACGGCGACTTCTTCGCTCAATCGGCGTTGCACAGCAGCGCAATCGGCCTGGATGACAACCAGTGGCTGGCGAGCAGCGCGATCACTGGTCTGCGCATCCGGAGCGCGCTACGCAACCACCGCCCGGCGATCATCCTGAACGCCTGTCACGTCGGTCGTGAGCAACCTTCGCTCAGCGGCGCTGCCGGCTGGGTCACGCAGTTTGTCGGCTCCGGTGCGGGCATGATGATCGCGCCGCTCTGGTCGGTCAACGACGAGTTTGCTTTCCGCTTTAGCGAAGTCTTCTACACCGCGCTGCTCAACCCTGATCGCCCTGCCACCGTCGCTGAGGCAATGTGGCAGGCGCGCAACGCCATCCGTCAGCCCGACGATCCGACCTGGCTCGCCTACAGCCTGTTCGCCCACCCGAATGCGCGGGTCGAAGTGCAACCGTTGCAGGCGTAGAAGCAGGGTGCACTACAGCGCGCCGTCGCCCTATCGTAGCCGATAACCGATAGCCGATAACCGATAGCCGATAGCTGCTCGTCGAGAGGATCACCGTTGGAGTTCACGTTCCGCGCAGGCGGGCTTTGCATCAGACGCACGCAGGCTTACAGGGGGAGGTTTTTGGGGAAGCCCCTGCCTGCCATTCTCCGTTTCAGGCATCAGGACGTCCGAACTCCCCCTTCTCCCCTTGTGGTTCAAGGGCGGACAGAAAATATGTGCGATACAAACCTCGGACAGCATCATAACGCGGTAGACTTGCCTCAGATTCGCCCCTCTCCCGCAGTGCAGGAGAGGGGTCGGGGGTGAGGGCGGATTGCCCATTGCAACGCCAGAAAACGCATCTTTGCTCAAACGTTCTGTCCGCCCATAAACCCCTTGTGGGAGAAGGGGGCAGGGGGGATGAGGGGCAAAAGGCGCGGGAATGAAGCAAACTACATCATCATGCGGGCCGGAGTGGCGTCCATCGCCTCCTCCTGGTTGAGCAGCCCGCCGGTTGCGCCGGATGCGGGCTGGAAGCCCGCGCACCCTGGCAATTCAGGCAGGATGCTGCAGGAATAGATACGAGATGTATCCAGATCGAGCATAAGAACGTGTCACGTGCGTCTCCGCCGCAGCAGAATGATGCCGAGCAACCCGAGCAATCCCCCCCATTTCAGCAGAACCGCCAGTGCGTTGAGCAAGGCGAGGATGCCCATCAGCGCAAAAAAGCCGCCCACCCCGATGACGATCCCTGACGGCAACCAGAGTTCCCACGAATCGATCAACGCCGACTGTGGCGTTTGCGGGTCGTAGCGCACCCTGACCGTATCGCCGACACGGTACGACGATGGATTGCTGCCCGTGCTGCCTTCGAAACGGACACTCTCCCCGTCAGCCGTGCGAAACTCCACGACCGGATAGAAGTAGGTCTTGCGCTCGCCACCCGACGTTTTGGTGCGCGAAATGACTTCGACCACCCTGCCCTCTGACGTTAACATCGCGGCGATCTGATTCTGGGTGAAGGTGCGCCACTGCAATCCAAGGAACAGGATGCCCAATCCGATAACGAGCATGATTGGATCGCCCCAGAGACCTCGGATGCGATTGGTGGAGCGTACTCTCACGTTCATTGTCTTCCTCCCTGTGGTGGTGCGGTGGATGTTGGCGCTTACAAAAGCCTGCGAAAGGCGCCGGTAGGGGAAGAGGCGCGGTAGAGCCTCTTCCCCAGGAGCATGCATTTACCTGACAACCAGCGGCAGGTTCACCCGGTAACTGACCTCACCCAACATTGTCAACCCCCAGCGCCCTGGCTCGTGCGCCACGCTGCCACGCGGCCACGCCGCGACCGGATCATGGGCGACCAGCATACGCACCAGTTTGTTCCATCCACCCAGACGGGCGACCTCGATCTGTATCTCGGCGCTCCAGCTTGTGGTTGTTGCGTTGACGACGCCGATGTGTGATCACGCATCGGCGCATCGAGGTGGATTCAATAGCCTCACTGCTTCAGCAGCAGTGGTATGAATACCTTCATCGGCAGACTACCTACAATGCGCTCATCGGTCTCAACGCCATTGCGATTGAGGACGCGCACAATGTATTGACACTTCGCCGCACCAGCGGTCGCGTCGGTATAGCTCTGCGCCGTCGTGGTGGGAAAATCTCCACCCAGCAGCGCTGGTGTATCTTCCCCTTCACACTGGCGATAGACGTTGTAGCCCAGCACGTCGGTCGCCGTGCCGCTCCACGCCAGCGCATTGTTACCTGGCGCAGGCGTCAGCGTCAGCGATGCCAGCGTCGGCCGCTCGCAGGCGTCGCCAAGGTAATTCGCGTTGGCGTCGGCCTGGTCGGGGTTCGGCGTCTGCGGGCACGAGTCGATCGCGTCGGCGATGCCGTCGCGGTCGGTGTCCAGGCAGCCCTCGTCGATCTGATCGTCGCCGTCGTCGTTCACGCCGTTGCATTGCTCCAGGTTCGGTATTGGCGGCAACGATATATCGTTTTCTTCGATCGGTTCAGGTGGATAAACGTTGAGCGGCGCACCGGCTGCCGATGGTTGTTCCGGCAAAAGCGACGCCTCAGCATTGAGTGCGCTCATTCCGGCCGCTGGCGCGATACGGCAGTCGCTTCGACCGATCGCATTGCGGTAAGCATCGGGCATCACGCGCCGGATTGCTTCGCTGCTATCGCGCACGATCCAGCACCCGCTGCCGGGACCGTAGGGCAGGCCGCGCCAGTCGTCGGGGCTGGTCAGGATTTCGTTCGCGGGTCCTGTACCCCACATACCCTCGATGCCGTCACCGTTGATGTTATGGCTCACCGTCGCGGTTTGGATAGTGCCGTCACAGTTCCAATCCACGCCTGGAGCATGACTTGGCAGGTCGGTGAATTGCCAGTCGCTGTCCGGCGTGTCCGCACGAGTCTGACCGCCCCGCTGCCGACCCAGGGTGCGCCTTCCATCGCTCAGCACGATCCACCTTTGACCCATCGGATCGGTGCAGCTATACTCAAAGACGGGCACGAAGGCGGAGTCGGCCGTGGCGCACTGCACGTTGCGCGGTAGCTCGTAGATGCGGTTCTCTTGCAGCCTGGCTTCGTTCAGATCGAACCGCGAGCCGCTTTGGAAGTCCGTCGCCGCGAACCATTGGTTCGTGTCCTCCCTGTAGCACAGATGGCTGGCGTTGTAGCGATAGTTCATCACGCTGATGTAATTCGGCTTCATGTTGGTGTTATTCCAGGCACCCTCGTAATACACGATGTCACCTATGCGCGTCTGCCTACCCGATCCCGTCCGTCCGCCGTGACCAAGACCGAGGTTGTGCCCTAGCTCGTGAACGATTCGATAGATCTGATCCCAGATAGGCCGGTCAAAGCAGCCGGGAGCGTCAGGATCGAACACATCCTCCGGACATTGACGCATATCAATCGTCACGTGGTGCCACGCGCCGCTGCGGCCGGGGAAGTAGCGGCTGTAGATGTAGTGATGCGTCCAGCTCAGCTTGGGCGGGAAGTAGTATTGGCCAGTGGCAGGGTCAATCGTCGCAGCGGCCTGCTCGGCACCGATGGCCCCCCGGCCAGGCACGAAGCTCCGTGGCCGCTCATTCTCGGTCAGGTGGAGGGTGATGCCGTGGCGGCGGAACAGCTCGATGACGTAGGGCCATGTTTCTGGCTCGACCTTCGCCCCGCGCTCGTAGTCGTATTGCACGAATATGTCTTTGCGCAATGGGTTGGCGCCCAGCGCCGGTAAATTGACGAACTCGGAGCCGAAGTCCAACCCGATCACCTCCCAGCCATCGGGCAGCGCGTCGCGGTCGGTGTCGGGGTTATCGGGGCGCGTGCCGAGCAGCCGTTCGAGATCGTCTACAATGCCGTCCTGGTCAGTGTCGGGTCGTGTCGCGGTGGGTGTGTTGCCGAACAGGATGCTCACGCCGGATGTGTAGGCAGATAGTCCTTCGCTATCAATCGCGCTGGCCGAGTAGCCGACAATCCGCCGCCCACCGGGTGCAACGGTGACCGTGCACGTTTCGGTCGTGCGTGTGCCGTCGAAGGTGCATCTGCGGACCGATGGTGAATTGATGGTGATGGAGCGCACACCGCTGGGGTCAGTAGCCGTGGCATTGATGGTGACGGAAGCCCCAATGGCCGGTCGGCGCGGGGAATGATCAATGGTAATGACCGGTGCGCGGCCATCCACCTGCACTAGAAAACTCGACATCGGCGCGAAGCCGATCCGGCCACGATGATCGACCACGCGGGCGGAGTAGTATTGTCGGCCCAGCTCCCTAAACGTCATGGAGAAGGTACACGCACCATTGCGGTCGTTCGTGCCGGCGAAGTCGCACGTGCGTCGTGCTATGCCGCCCACAATGATATCAATGCTCTGGATGTCCACGTCATCACTCGCCGTAGCGGTGAAGGAGACTGTTGTGCCGCGCCGCACCACGTCGGGCGAGTGACGAACCGACACGGTCGGGTTGCCGCTGTCACTGCGGGGCAGGTCGATGTCGTTGATGACGAAAGTGAGCCAGGTGGCCGGCGAGTTCTGTGCCGCACCCAGCGGCCAGACGCGGTCGCTGCCCGCCGTGCCGCCGACGCCCTGATGTGCGAATGCCAGGCGGAAGAGGGCAGGCGAACCGGTCAGGAGTGAACGCGGGAAGCGAAACTCGGCGCTTTTCTCAAACTCGAAAGAGGAGGGAAGCACTGCCTGATAATCGCAGGACGATGCGTTGACGTAGCCGCCCGAACCATCTCCCTGCCTGCATTGGCTAGTCCTATCAGCCCTGACGATGAAAGCCCGGTCATCCGCCTGCGCCCATGCATCGCCACCGTTGTTGGGGTCGAGATAGACCACCATGGCAGATGTGCCAACCTCCACCCGCTCCATGCACACATACACGTTGCTTGACGTGGCTCCGATGTTCACCCACACCGGGCTGGGCGGGTAGCTCACCCCATCCAGCCACATCGGCAGGCGCAGCCGCAGCGCGCCGCTACCGTACTCGCCTGAACCGCACCAGCCATCGACCATCGGCGCAACGAACAGTCGTGGCACTTTGATCGGATGGTGCGTCGTTGACGGCGCAGCCGGGTCGTTGAAAGCATACGTGCCAACACCAGTGGCATTGTGGTTGCCGAAGATGTCGGCCGAAGTGCCTTCCAGATGCCAGGCTGCGATCAAACCTGTTTCCGGCGCCTCGAACAGGCGCACCATGTCGCGGCGGATCTCGTCGCGCCCCCGGGCCACACCCCACAAGCGCACGTCGGCCAGATGGCCGACAAAGGGGTAGGTGCTGAAGATATCGCCCACATCTGCGCCGATGCGCAGCGGTTGCGCGTTCACGGGCAACGGGCTGACGCGGACGCTTTCGGCGTCGAGGTTGCCGTTGACGTAGAGGCGGCGGGTCGTGCCGTCGAAGGTCGCCGCCACGTGCGTCCATTCGCCCGAGACAAAGGCCGTTGCGCCGTCGAACCAAGAGAGCGATCCGTTGCTGTAGAAGCGCAGTTTGTTCCCGCAGATGCCGAGCCAGAAGCCGGTCTGATAGCCCTTGCCGACGATAGTCTGGCAGGACGTTGAGGTGTCAATCCGGCGCACCCACGCCTCGACGGTGAGGCCGCCGCTGGGGTTGAGGGCCGGTGCGTTGGGCACTTGAAGGTAACCCGATCCTGAAAGATACAGCGTATTGGTAACTGCGGTAGGACTGGCCGACTCTGCCATGGTGGATCGTGACGGAGGTACAGATGAGAGAACGATCAACGCGATCCCGAGGATCAGGCCGATTCGAGCAAGAGCACGTCGCATGTCTCATTTCCTTTCCTTTTTTGATGATACCTGGCGTTCCTTTCAGTTCATGCCGTGAATCTGCAACGATGAGGTTTTGGGTCGTGATGATTTGAGTGCGCACATCCTACCGGAGAGGCGTCCACACAACGTCTACATCAGAGAACCCGGCGGAGAGTCATTACGATGGGGTGTGGTAGACTCATCCTGATGTCCGAAGGTCTCCTGCGTCTGCGCACGAGAGGGTTTACACAGGCAGATGTTGTGGAAACCCCTGTGTGCCTTCTCTCGTTTTGGGCATCAGGACGCCCGAACTCCCCCTTCTCCTCTCGTGGGAGAAGGAATTAGGGGACGAGGGACAAAAACACACGGGAATGCAGAAAACCGCGCATTTCTGCTGAGAACTCTACCCCTGAGAGCGGGAGAGCGTTACGGGAGGCAAGGAAAAAAGGGCGTCAGGTGCGGTACACACCTCTCGCCCTTGTAAAAGACCCGCTATCTGTGAGCAGAAGAGATTGGGGCGTTGAGAACCACTCACACCAGCATCGGCGGTTCGGGCCAGACGCCATTATCGAAGGCATGCAGGATCGCACGATTGAACGAAAACACGCTGCGGTAGCGTTCGCGGTACGGTGGCGGCAGTTGTTGCTCGCTGCGGTATAGACATTCCACGGCGGACTGCAAAGCATTGTTAGCTTCGGTTATCAAACCCTGAGCGCGGAGGACCTGAGCACGTGCAAACCAGACCTGCTGTGGGTTTTCTACCTGTGGCGCTCGCGCCAGGTACTCCACAGCCTCCAGGCTATACCGGTCAGCAGCCTCGATGTCGCCAAGACGCAGGCAGGCTATCGCCAGAAATGCGCGGTCGACACTCACATCGATATGCCCCTGCGCGACGCGCAACGCCAGTCCCTGTTCCATCAACCGACGGGCTTCTTCCAGCCGTCCCTGCTGGAGCAGCGCCGCGCCCAGGTTCGCCAGCGCTGCCGCCTGTTGCGCAGGCAGCGGAATCGCAACCGCACGCTCATACGACTCGCGCAGCCATGGCTCGGCTTCGGCGCCGCGTCCCATCCAGACCAGCGCCGCACCCCTGTTGCTGGCGGTGACACACATGCCACGCGCATCGTTGATCGCCTGGAACAGTTCCCAGGCTTCCTCTGCCAGGCGCAACCCGTTGTCAAAATTGCCAATGCGCAACGCCAGGGTGCACGCATTGATACGAGCGGCTGCCATACCCTGGCGCAGTTCGAGCGCAGCATACCCCGCATAGGCGGACTGGTACGCTTCGAATGCCGCTTCAAACTGCCCCAGGCGGGCGTGCATCCGGGCGACCAGCACCCAGGCGGCGGCTTCGCTATCGGGCGCGCCCCGCTGCGCAAACAGACGTTGCGCCTCCTGTCCATACGTCAGCGCACTGACGAAATCGTTGCGCACGGTAGCCATATTCCCAAGGTTCAACATCAGTTGCGGCAATGTTGGTGATGAGGGTTCGATCAGGTGCACGGCGTGCTTCAAGGCGCTTTCGGCAGCGTCGAAACGCTCCCGTCCCTGCTCGATGTCGGCGCGGGTCAGCCAGCAGCGCGCCTGCGCTTCACGATCACGCTGCTGCTGTGCCAGCGCCAGCGCGCGTTGGAGTATCTCGTCCGCTTCGTGCCACTGCTGGTTGTGTCCGAGGGCGCGCGCCAGCAGACACAACGTTGCCCAGTCGCTGTGAAGTGTGAACACTGCCGCTCGACGCAGCGCATCGATAGCGGCATTCCACTCGTTGCACGCAAGGGCAAGACGCCCGCGTTTGCGATAGACTTCGGCGCGCCAGTCGGGGTGATCGGGTGACTGTTCGACGAAACGCTCCAGTGTCTCCAGCGTCGCGCGTTGTTCATCGCGCAACCCGTGTTCGTGCAGAATTGATTCCTGTTCGCTCAACAATTCGAACAGCACGTGTCGATCACGAACCAGCCCCAGACCACACTGAAGCGCCGTGAGTGCAGCATCGCGCGCATAGAGCGACCGGGCGCGCCGCGCCGCCTGAAGCCACATCGCGGCTGCCTCATCTGGTTGATCGGCGGACTCAAGATGGGATGCAATTCGCGCAGGGTCCGCGTTGTGCTGACGCATCACCAACGCAGCCTGACGGTGCAGCCGCTGGCGACGCGCCGGACTCAGGCTTTCCAGCACTGCTTCCCGCACCTCTGGATGCGCGACGACGTACCGTGATCCGTCAAACGTGAGCCAGTCGCGTGCCTGAAGTTCCTCACAGGCGTGTTCCACCTCGTCGGCGGTGCGTCCGCTGACCTGCTGAATCTCAAGCGCATCACCGCTTTGCAGCACCGCTGCTGCTTCCATAACCTGGCGGATGGTCGGGGCAAGCGATTTCAACTGAATCTGAATGGCTTCGTGCAGTGACAAAGGAAGTGCGGAAAGGTCTTTTCCGGCAGCAACCATCGCACGCACCATCTCGCGGGTTGCCAGCGGCGCACCGCCCGTCTGCCGCCAGATCTGTTCAGCCGTCGTCGTCGGCAGACCGGCATGCTGCGCCAGACCGATGACTGTCGGGTGATCGAATGCAGTCAGCGTCAACGATTGCAGCATGCCGCGTGCGCGCAGATCGGAGAGCATCGCGTTGAGGGCGCCCTCTGCGGTGCGACACGTGATCACCAGCGCCAGATTCGTTCCGTGCAGCGAACGCGCCAGCCAGGCGACGGCTTCTATCGAGAGTGGATCGGCCTGATCCAGGTCTTCCAGCGCCACGATAACCGGCTCTCCGCCTGCCAGCGCATGGACGGCGCGTGGCAGCGCCTGCAACAACCGCCGCTGCAAGAGGTGGTGGGACGATGGTGATTCTTCTGTGGGCTGGCGAATGGGTTGCAATCGGAGGAAAACGGCGCGCAACTCCGGCAGCACGCGGACGGCCTCAGTCATCCGCACGTCGGTCGGCAAAGCACGCTCTGCGTCAGGATGGTTCAATCGCTCGCGCAGCGCCGTATCGAGCAGGTCGATCATGACGCCAAAGGGGCGTTGCTGACCTGATCGCCGTGCACCGGATAGCCAGACCAGAAGATTGGTCGTTGTCTGTCGAATCTGATCCAGCGCCTGGCGAACCATGCGCGTTTTCCCGCTGCCAGCCGGTCCCTCCACAACGACAACCGGCGACGATCCGGTGAGCGCGGTGCGCATGGCCGCGACCAGATCTGCTGTCAACGTCGTCGTGAGTGTCGCTGGCGAGGTATGTTCCGCACGACCGGTGGAACTGCGGATGGCGGATGGAAGCGACTGATCCCGGAATGCCAGCGACCGCGCAGTATCGAGCTGGTTATTCAGAATAGCCCGATAGAGCGCCGCAGTGTCTGCGTCCGGCTCAAGCGCCAGTTCGCGTTCGAGCAACGCAACACAGACGGTAAACTGCCGAATGGCGTCACTGCGACGACCGGTTTTTGCATAGAGCCATATCGCCTTGCGGTGCAGCATTTCAGAGAGCGGATCGAGAACGAGCGCATGTTCAACCGCAGCAATAGCGCGGTCAAAATCGCCTGTGCTGGCGTATCCATCGACGAGACGCCGCCAGATATCGAGGATCATGCGCTCGAAGCGTTCGCGCTGCTGGAGGAGCCAGTGTTCGAACTCCGGCGACTCTTCGAGTTCCAGACCGCTCAGCAGCGGTCCGGCATAGAGTCGCGTCGCCTGCTCGGCAGCGCGTAAGCCGTCCGGATCGGGCAATGTGCGCGCCTGACCGGATAAGCGCACGAACTCACGGGCATCGACCCGGCACATACTGGCATCGAAACGAATGACGCCACTGCCGATCCCGGCTTCACCGGTCAACAACCGGTCAGCCAGCGGACCGACCGACTGACGCAGTTGTGAGAGTAAACGGCGTAACCGTTGACGTCCGACGGTCTGCGGCGAGTCGGGCCACAACAGGTACGTCAGTTCATCGCGGGTGACGGAACGTTCGCTGAGCGCCAGCACAGCCATAATTGCCAGCGGTTGTCGCCGGCGGAACGGCACGTCGTGCTGGTCGAGCAAAAGGCGCGGCGTGCCGAAAACCCGGAGTTCGAGCGATGGATGTGGATGATGCGGACCGATCATGACGATGCGTTTGCGATTCGGGCGGATTGAACCGGATACTCTGCGTGTGATGGTATTATACCTGTTCAGACATCGCTTTTGTCGTCTTGCGCTATGCATCAGCCGCAAAGCGACATTGATGTCGAGCGTTGCGTTTGCTGAAGATAACGCAATGCTGAATTGTTTTCTCAAACATCTGCATTCACTCAATCGTTGCGTCTCAGACGCACAGGAGACCTATGATCGAGATTTTTACCGATGGCGCCTGCCGTGGCAATCCCGGTCCCGGCGGCTGGGCGGCGGTCATCGTTCAGAACGGCGAGGTGATCGAAATCGGCGGCGCTGAGGAGCGGACGACAAATAACCGCATGGAACTGCGCGCCGCAGTCGAGGCGTTGCGGCGGGTTCCGCCCAATGCGCCGGTGCGCCTGACGACCGATAGCGAGTACCTGCTGCACGGCGCGACTCACTGGCTTCTGTTGTGGAAAAAGCGCAACTGGCTCACCACTGAACAAACGCCGGTCGAACATCGCGATCTCTGGGAAGAACTGGATGCGCTCGCCGATCAGCGTGTCACGTGGCAGTACGTGCGCGGGCATAGCGGCGATCCATGGAACGAACGCGCCAACACGCTGGCTCAGGCGTATGCCGATGGACGTGCGACAGGTCGGTCCCAGGGGAAGGCACGCAGACACATGTCGTACCTGAGCCTGGTGCATGGCGTGCTGGCGCGCCATGCGACCTGGGAAGAGTGCCGCGCGCGGGTGCATGGCGTCTCTGGCGCGCGCTGGAAGAAATGCGCCTCACCGGAAGAAGAGCGCGAGACCGTCATCCGCTGGGGGATGCCGGTCGAAGCGCTCGAGGAGTTGGATGCCGGGGAGTAGGGATCCTTACAGGGGTAGGTTTTTTGGGAAGCCCTTGCATTTCTTTTCTCATTCTGGGTTTCAGGAAGCCCAGACTCCCCCTTTTCCCCTTGTGGGAGAAGGGGGTTGGGGGGATGAGGGGCAAAAGCGCACAGGAATGCAGCAAACCGCGCATCTCTCCCAGGAACTCTACACCTGAGAGGGGGAGGGATCAGGGGTACGGGTTCCGACGCTGTGATTTCGATAGACGTGATCGCTGATAGCGGCTGCGCCGCAGTCATCCCCTCGCCTGTGTAGCGTGGCTCCTCACGGATCGTCCGCGACGGCAGTCGCCCGTGGTAGTGGGTGTAGGGGCGCCCGTCTCTATCAAATCGTCGGCATCACCCGCAGGTCGATCATGTCCTCAACCGGCGATGACTCGCGTTCCGCCGCTTTTGCCAGGCGAACTTTTTCCGCATGCATCGCAGCGAGCCAGTGGTGCAGACCGCTCAACGCCTCCTGGTCATCGGGTTGATCGAGCAGACGCGCCATGTCCTGCAGCGTCCGTTTGTTCATGCGCAACAGGATCGTATTGAGGCGCGCCGTTGTTTCTTCATCGAGATCGCTCCACAGGGTGCAGAGCGCAATCAATGCCTCGATGCGCCGCGCAAAGAGCGCGCGTTCTTCCGGGCTGCCAGCGTAGTAGGGCGGGCAAACCGGCAGATTGTCATTCGTCAGCGCGTTGCGCAGAAACGTGGCATAGTCCGCCTGAACATCGTCGTAGGCGGAGCGCATATCGTTGAGTTGCTGATCGATCTCCGAAAGGAGCGTCACGAGGCGCACCCAGCGATGATCGTCGAAGGTGAACCCGCCGCGCCTTCTCCCGGCTGCCTCTGGTTCCTGCGGCAGCAACGCGCGCCCGGCAAGTTGCCCCTTGTGCATAATCGCCGCGATGGTCTGGCGCGGCATGCGCAGGTTGAGTCCGCCTTCATCGGGTTTCAGCCGCACGCGCACCACGCGCTCGTTGTACCCTGGCAGGCGCGCCTGCGCCGTGTCGCGGTAGTTCTGCGCTGTGCCGAAGATCGACCAGAAGAACGCCGGAAGGCTGCCGATTGCGCGCCATTCGATGTAATCATCGCCCGGTCCAGCAGGCGGCAGATACACCTCACCTCGCGGATCGCTGAACGGTGCGGCGGAGCGCATCTGTGGCGGCGGTGCGGGCGCGGCAGCACGAAAGTCGGTGCGCCCAAGATGCGCCTGTTTGACAGTAACGCCGGGTTGCACCGGTTCTGCTGCGGCTTCCGCAACATCGTCGGCAAGGAGGGTCTGGAGAAACTGTTCATTGTCGGCTTCATCGGCAGGGAGTTGCACCAGGTTGATGCCAAAGGTCGGATGGGTCGGCAGCCAGCGGTCGAAGAAATGGATCGGGAAGTTGCTGGCAATCCCGCCATCACTGAAGACATGACGCTGAACATGATCCGCGCGCAGAGTCTTTCCGGCGCTCGCCTCGCGTTGCCCGGCGACGCTGATGGTGTAGAGCGGCACGGCGGCGATCAGGAGCGGAAAACTCAAGCTCATGCGCGCTCCCACAACCACCGGTATATCACGCCATGCAGGGAGCGGCAGCAACGTTTGCGAAGCGCCCCGCGCATCGGCGATGCGGTATACGGCGCCAGCGCTGTGTGCGCGCAGATGTTCGACAACAACATCGGGAAACAGGCGCGCCCACTCGTTCGGATCGAAGAGAAACCGCCCCAGGTCTTTCGGCAGCACATACGGCATGTGCTCACTCAGGTTGCTGGTCATCGTGCGCAGCGCAATGCCCTTCCTTTCCAGATCGCCGAACGTCAACGGCGGCTGGCGCGCGTCGCGTCCCGCCAGCCCGTTGATGACCGCGTGGAGCCAGTCGGTCAGCGCGGGAGGTCTGCCACGCCCCTGATCGTCTCCCAGTGTCGGCGGCCATCCTGTCGGTGATGCGTCTGCGACGTGACCGCTGCACAGCCCAAACAGGTTGCGCGGCAGTTCGTAAACCGCCAGCCAGACAAGATGCCCTGCGCCTGCCAGGATGCCGACAATCGCGCCGATCAGAATGGCAGACGCCACCCATCCGACGACGTGTATTGGAGAAGCGAAACCATCGTTGGATATTGAAATCAGCATCTGGAAGGCAAGAACGATTAACACAACCATCACGCCGACTCCCAGCGTCACCTGCGGATGATGGCGTATCAACACCCGTGCACTGCGAAGGAACAGTGTCAGGGCGCGCCAGGCAAAGCGCATTCCAATCGCAGGAATGCGGAGTGCGCCTGCGCCAGGCATGTGCGTCGATGGACGCCCCGGAGAAGTCTGGGATTGTGTTCTGGACGCGATAGTCAGGTCGAGCAGGACGTTGAACAGGGGTTTCATACGTGGCAGCGGTTGAAACAGCCCAGGAATATGATCCTCGCGTTCGCCAAGCCAGGCGCGCAATCGGTCAAGCCGCAGAAAACTGCTGCGATACCCGGCGTATGGCACATCGCGTCCACATTCTGCAGCGGCAGCGGCTGCGGCAGCAATCGCGCCTGCCGACGTGCCGCCGACATTGACAAAACGGTAGCGCGTGGCAAGCTCGATGATTGCAGGCGGGTATACGATACCGCTGGTGATCCCGCCTTTCATCACCAGATCGCAGCGACGCAGATCATCCTTGATGAAATCGGCGTCGGTGTAGACTGGAGTGCTGTCGTGGCTCATGCCGGTTTCCCTTCGTTCAGGTATGCGACGTTCAGTGACAGCGTGCGTCGAAGCAGTCTACCACAATCTGGTACAATGTTCAGTATGTTGAATGAACTGTTTTTGATCCGACATGCCGCGCCGGATCGCACAACCGGATTGCCCTACACAGTGATGCCAGGTCCGCCATTGACGCTGCGCGGTGAGGAAGAGGCAGTGCAGGCGGGGCACTGGCTGCGAGATCGTGGTATCGAACGTCTGCTTTCGTCGCCGTTCACCCGCACGGTTGCAACGGCAACGGTGATCGGGCAACTGATCGGGCTGACGCCGACCGTTATCGAGGCGCTGCGTGAAGTTGCACCGGGTGAGCAGCATTCAGAGGTGCGCGCCCGGATCGCCGATCTCCTCAATCAACTCGACGACACGCCGTTGCAGCGTGTGGCGCTTGTGACCCATGGCGGTTGCATCCTGGCTGCGCTGCACTACACAACCGGCGACCGTATCGATCTGAGCGGGCATCGGTACGATAACGGCAACCACGCCCCGACCGCCGGAATCTGGCATGGCGTGCGCACCGATCAGGGGTGGCGCTGGTCGCTCGCGTTCCGCCCGGATATGGCGGTGGAGAGTTGAAGGTTGCAGATGGAAGGTTGCGCGTTGAAAGTTGCACGTTGAAGGTGAAAGGTGGAAGGTTGCACGTTGAAGGTGAAAGGTGATCTCCCACCCCTATAGCGAAATGCAAAATGATTGAGCCACGTGCGTGCCGGGGGCGCGGGCGGCTCGCCTGGCTCCAATGATTGAGCCGCGTGCGTGCCGGGTGCGCGGGCGGCTCGCCCGCATGACCGTATGAGGCGCGCAATTCCGAAGGTCACCTGTTTTTGCACGTCGCTGTAACCTCATATCCCCTCAGTTCAGTTCTTGTCACTTCTCTGGTATTGTCGTACAATACGACATACGATAGTAAAATTGTCTGGACCCAGCAATGAGGCTTCCATAGCCCGGATTTTCCGAGAATGCAGCGTATTCGTAACGTTCTTCGGAAGAAATACATCGCAGCCTCTGGCATGATGCACTGCTCGACATCATATCGAACACTTGTATGAATGACACGCTCTGTCCCCGCCCATGCCCGGCAGTTGCTGCCATGCGCAACGATTTCAACGCCCTGCGCGATCACCTGGCCACCGGTCATCGCTGTGTCGATGCATGGCTGGCGCTGGCAGACCTAGTGACCGTTCCAGCGCACCGTCTCGATTGCCTGGCGCGTGCCAGCGCCCTGGCGCCCGACGATATCGAACTGGAAATCACCTACCTGGAGCAGCGCCTGATCATTGATCCAGGTGATACCGAAGCCTCCGGTGCGCTGCGTGCCGCGCGCGCGCGGCGGGTGTTGATGGGACACAAGCCGCGCATCTTCAAGCAGATGGACGCCTCGCCAACCCTGGGGTCAATCCTGGTGCAGATGGGGGCAATCACGCAACAGGAACTGGAATGGTTGCTCGAAGAACAGGCGGCAATTCGTCGCCGCGGTGAACAGATGATGTTCGGCGATGTTGCCATTGCGCGCGGCAAAGTAACCCCCGAAACGCTGGCGCGCGCCCTGATGACCCAGATTCAACAGCGGATCGGGAATGATGCCGCGCCCCGCGCCCTTGGCGAATACCTGATCGCCAGCGGGCTGCCGCCAGAGCGTCTCGAACAGGCGCTAACCGAGCAGATCTACCTCCGGCGGGTTGGTCGGCGCGAGACGCTTGGCGAGATTCTGATCCGGCGGCGGTGGATTACGCGCGATCAACTGGAACGCGCACTGGCGCAGCAGCAGCACGATGCGCTGTCGCTGTTCCGTTGAAGGCGCAACGTTCTCGCAGCGGGCACCCGCTGCACGTCAGGCAGTGGGTTGCGCACTTGCGCGGATCGGCAAACGTGCGTCGCGCGCCGGGCTGGTTGCAGCGCGGGTGACGCGCCAGGCAATGGTGAACGCAGGCTTCGATGATCAGCGCGTGGAACTGGGCGAAGAAGAAGGTGCTGCTGCCGTTCGCCTCGATTGCCCGGTGCACATGGAAGTTCTCTCGAACGGTGATCGAAACCTCGGGCAGGAGCGGGATCAGCGCGTGCTCGACCAGGCGCTGGACTGCATCATACGGCGCACGCAGGAAGTCGAACCCCGGCGCCAGATCGAGGCGCGCAAACAGGCGTCGCGCATACGCATCCACCACAAATAGCGACCATCCGCCGCCGTAGAGCATGATCGTGTCCGCCGTTTCGCGCCCGATGCGCGGTAGCGCCAGCAGACGGTTGCGCACGGTCATACGGTCGCCGGTGAGCAACCGTGTCGTGTCACCGTCGTACTCCTGCACAATCTCACGACAGATGGCGTGCAGCCCCGTGGCTTTTTGGGCATGGAAGGCGCAGGGACGGATCAGCGCAGCAAGCGAGTCGGTCGTGACCGTCGCAAGCCGCTCTGGCGACATCAACCCGGCGTCGCGCAACCGAATGATCGCCGTCTCGACCGTTTCCCAGCGCGTTTGCTGCACCAGCACCGCGCCGACCAGCACCTCGAACGGCGGATCATCGGTGATAACGGGCCACCAGTGCGGTTCGTGACCGAAGTGTTCGTCGAGGGCGGCAAAGCACGCCAGCAACCGTTCCCCCAACGCGCGATAGTCAGTCACACCAGCTCCAGAGCGAAATCGACCTCGAACAGACGATTCCAGGGCAAACGGGTGCTGCCGGGTGTCACGCGCCAGCGACCGGCAAAGCCGGGAAGTGCGCCAATACGCGCATTGAGGTGGGTTTCGATCCAGCGACAGATCGCACCGATCGTTGTATCGTCCGGCTCATGTACTCCCGCCATCCGTTCGAGCAAGGCGCGCGCAGCGCGCCGCACCACATGCTGATACCCCCAGTCTTCGACAAAACGGTGGAGCAGGAAGCGGAGATGAGCGATCTGCTGCACCGGCGTCGTCGCCAGCAGCGCCGCGCATCCCTGCGCCAGCGCCGTGCCGATCGTATTACCGGCGGTATTCCAGGCGCCGAACCCTGCCAGTTTGAGGAGATCGACCTTCTCGATCAGCAACTCCATCAACACCGGATCGGCGCCATTCGGGTAGGCCACATCCGCCACAATCACCTTTTGACCATGCTCCTGAAGTTCATGGACGCGATCCACCAGCGCGTCGAGATGATCGTAGCGCTCATCGCGCTCTTCGGCGGCAAACGACTCGTCCCACTCGGTGCGACGCGGCGACGGCGTATTGACCGCCAGCCACAGATCAGGTTCGCCATCGCCGGTTGCGAGTGTCCCGCCGATAGCCTGGATCTGCCGTTCGACTGTCAAACGGACGGGACCATCTTCATACGGCGCGACGATCTCCTCGCCGCCAGGGATGGCGTACAGCGGCGCAATCCGCGGCGTCCGTCTGGTATGCTGATTGATAACCCGCGCCAGCAGCGCACATCCCACTTCATCGGCGCCGGGATACATCAGGAGCGTTCCTGGCGTTTGCAACGCCTGATCCTGTCCATCCGTCAGCGGGTGATCCCTGCCGAGCGTCAACAGTTCCGCCCAACTCGCCAGCCATCGTTTTTCGCGCGATCCAAGCCCGAACGGACTGGTATCGTCGGAACTGAGGACCAGCAGATTGATCGCGCCCGAGTCGAGCAGATGGAGCGACGCAAGGTTAACGATATGGTTGCGCAACCGGCGGCGCAGCATATCGCGCAGAACTTCAGGGGGGATTTCGTCGCGGAGTGCAGCAATCTCGTCGAGCAGCGGCTCACCCTGCGCAGCGCGGTCGAGCAACTGCGATAGACGGTAGAGGCGTGTGCCGTAGGTTTCCCAGTAGAGCGGCTCTTCGGTGCAGGCATTGGCATTGGAAATACGGGTGATAACATTGAACGCCAGGATCGGCAGGTCGGGCAGTTCCGCCCTGATCGCCCGCAAGACATCCAGACGGCTCACCACAGCGCCGGGTGGATCATCAGAGATGCGCGATGCGATCAGTCCCCCGAACGCCAGCATCTCAACATCGACGATCAGCGCATCCAGTGCTGGCGCAATCGCGCGCAACCAGGCAGCGAGATCGTCGCAGCGCGCCGGTTCTCGCAGATGGCTGAGCAGATCATCCGGCGGCAGCGCCAGTTCGACCCCGGCGATTGCCGCAATCATCGCCGGATATCGGGTATTGACCGGCCGCTCATCGAGCGGAAGCAGACCAACCCTCATGGTGACAGTATCCCCCCTGATGATGAATGAATATTGACTTCGCTGCAAACACGCACCGCTGAGACGCCGAGGGCACAGAGAACCCTCCAAACGAACCATGATGGATTGCTGGCGCAGCATGCGGGTGCGTGACTCACGATGGAATCCGTCGCTGCGAATGCTGCGCCGCAGCGGTGACGCACGTTTTTGCAGTGGCCTCAATAATAAGAAACCGCACGATGAGCGCCATCATGCGGCTTCGGAACACATCGACGCGCAGCAACGCGCTACTTGGTTTCGCGGTAGATGACGTGCCGCCGCAGGGTTGGATCATAGCGGCGCAGTTCGAGCCGGTTGGGATCGTTCTTGCGGTTCTTCGTTGTTGTGTACGTATGTGCGCTTTCGGTGCTGCGCAGTTTGATGATGATCCGATTTCCTTTTTTGCTTGCCATAGTCTATCACTGCCTCGAATGTCATCTGCTATCGTATAACGCTATAAGTATTGTAGCAGTAAGCGTCGGTCCTGGCAAGCAGCTGATTGACAGCATCGGTTTATACCACGTATAATTCTCCTATCCCCCGCTCGCGCTCTGAAAAATCGGACATAGTTGTTCACCAAAGGAGGGACTCGATGCTGAATCTCGCCATCTTGCTGGAGGAGAGCGCTCGCCGCACGCCTGGAAAGACCGCCGTCATCCTCGATAGCATCCGCCTGAACTATGCCGAACTGAACGGCGCCGCCTGCAAAATCGCCAATGGTCTGACGAAACTCGGTGTTCGTCCTGGCGACAAGGTTGCGATCATGCTCCCCAACACGCCGCACTTCGTCATGTGCTACTACGGCATCCTGAAGGCAGGAGCGACCGTCGTGCCGCTGAATGTGCTGTTCAAGCGCCACGAGGTCGAGTATCATCTAGAGGATAGCGATTCGGTAGCGTTGATTGTCTGGGAAGGTTTTCTCGACGAAGCGGCGTATGGTTTTCGCATGGCTGAAACCTGTCGTCATCTGATCGTCGCACAGGCGCCCGGTTCAACTGCAACCCTCCCGGATGGCGCGATTCCACTTGGCAACATCCTTGCCGAAAATCCGCACGTCTTCGACACCATCCAGACGATGCCGGACGACACGGCGGTCATTCTGTACACCAGCGGCACCACCGGCCGTCCGAAGGGCGCCGAACTGACCCACGCCAACATGTTCCTCAATGCGACGATCTGCGCCGATAAGTTGCTCGATATCTCATCCGATTCGGTGGGCCTGGCAGTGTTGCCGTTATTCCACAGTTTCGGGCAGACGTGTGTGATGAACACGCTGCTCTACCTTGGCGGAACAATCACGTTGCTGCCGCGCTTCGAGCCGCAGAAGGCGCTGGAGGTGATGGCGCGCGACCGGGTGACCTATTTTGCCGGTGTGCCAACGATGTACTTCTACCTGCTCAATTTCCCGAATGCGGATCAGTACGATCTGTCAGCGCTCAGGTTCTGCGTGTCGGGTGGCGCAGCGATGCCGGTGGAGGTGATGCACGCCTTCAACCGCAAATACAACGTCACCATTCTCGAAGGGTATGGTCTCTCCGAAACCTCGCCGGTTGCATCGTTCAACCACCTCGACCGGGAGCCGAAGCCTGGTTCGATCGGCATTCCGATCTGGGGCATCGAGATGCGCGTGGTGGACAGCGAAGGGCGTGAGGTTCCCAACGGCGAGTTGGGGGAGATCGTCATTCGCGGTCATAATGTGATGAAAGGGTACTACAAGCGCCCCGACGCCACCGCCGACGCGATCCGCAACGGCTGGTTCTACAGCGGCGACATTGCGTACCGCGACGATGACGGGTTCTTCTTTATCAAAGACCGCGTGAAAGATATGATCATCCGCGGCGGCTTCAATGTCTATCCGCGTGAGATCGAAGAGGTGCTCTACGGGCATCCCGCTATTGCCGAAGCGGCGGTGATCGGCGTGCCCGATCCGGCGCTCGGCGAAGAGGTGAAGGCAGTGGTGGCGTTCAAACCGGGGCAAACCGCCACCGAGGCTGAGATCATCGAATACTGCAAAGAACGCCTGGCAGCCTACAAGTATCCGCGCTTCGTCGAAATCCGCGATACGCTGCCCAAGACGGCAACCGGAAAGATCCTCAAACGTGAACTTCGCCAGGTTGATACCGGTGTGAGTCAGATGGAAGCGACCGCCAGCGCATAGTTGTTGCAGAACGCTCGACGCAGGAGAGACCGGCGTCGAGCGTTCCACACTGCCGATCGATTATGCTGCAACCGTGCCAGCATGTCGCGCCAGCGCCTGGCGCAGCACCGGGTATGGTTGTGCGCCGATCAGTCGCTCGACCACACGCCCCCCTTTGAAGATGTACAGCGCAGGGATGCTGCTGATGCCAAAGCGCTGCGCCGTGCGCGGGTTGTCGTCCACATTCAATTTGGCCACCACCGCGCGCCCGGCAAATTCCTGCGCCAGTCGCTCGACTGCTGGCGCGACGGCGCGACACGGACCGCACCACGGCGCCCAGAAATCGACAAGCACCGGTTGATCGCTGCGTGCGACGATCTGATCGAACGTGGCATCACTGAGCGTCACCGGCATTGCGCTGACGCCGCGTTCCTCCGCTTCCTGTCGCGCGGCGCGCACATCGGATGTCGGATGGGCAACCGGTCGCCGCAGCGGCACGCTCGGACCGGCGGGCAATGGCGGTTGTGTGCCTCCCTCCGCCAGATACGTCAACCATGCCCGCAAGGACTCTTCCGCTACAGCGCCGGTTGTTTGCGCCACCGGCGCGCCGTTTTTAACGAAGACCAGACCGGGAAGGGCAGTGATGGCGTACTTCCGCACCAGCGCCGGATTATCATCGGCATCTACCCGTGCCAGGAGGACGCGCCCCGCGAAGAGTTTCGCCAGCCGCTCGATCACCCCATCGAGTTGCTGACAGGTCGGACAACCGTGGCGGTCGAATATCAATACCACCGGCAAACCGGCGCGCAGCACGCGGTCGATGCTCTGCTCACTTGTACGAACAGGTGTTGCAAATGCCATTGTCGTCTTCTCCTGATCATTGTCGTTGTTTGCACCTGACGCTGGCATAACTATACGCTGTTGACATTGGTTCTGCGGTAGCAGTGTGTTAGAGGAATGCTAACGTCATAGTACGGTGTGCTCTGTAACCGAACAACGGCGCCGTGCATCATATGGGCGGAACAGGAGGGGGACAGTATGTTCTGGCGCAGAACATCGGCGGTGCGCGCATCAAACGTCACCGCGCCATCGCAACAAGAGTTGCAGCATCTGCACGAGCAGGCCATCAATCGGCGGTATGATTTGCGCGTCTGTAACCCGGCGCACGGCGGCTTTTACGCATATATGGCGCGCTACAAGGATACCGTGAACGATGCCGACGCTCTTGATCATCTGGCGGAAGAGATCGTCGCGCGCCAGGCGCGTCTAACCCATGATCCTGGATTGTACGAGTCGTTCGGGCGCCTGGCGGAACTTGCACGCTGGCGTGCCCGAATGCTACGCTCTGGTCATTCGTGATCTGGTGCTCTAGCCGCCCATCAGCGTCGCGCGGATCAGCGCCATGCCCGCCAGGAACGCACCGGTCGCCAGGAGTGCGAACGTCGCCGGGCGCGCCAGTTGCGTCACACGTGTGATCGTTCCATCGTAGTTCATCACCGCCGCAATTGCGGTCACTGCTGTCACAAACAGCGTCCCTGCAACACCGATCAGGTCGAGCAGCGCGAGGGGCCACGCCAGCAATCCGACATCGAGTAGAATGGCGGTCAGGATCGCGGTATTGATCAGGGCGATCATGCCCAGCTCGCGCCATTGCCCCAGCACCGGCAGATTCACCGCCACATCACGGCGCAGTGAGCGGTTGAAGAGAAGCGTCAACGCCACTGCCAGCCCTACACCAGCGCCCATGCCGGTTGCCGCGCGCAGATCGTTGCGCGGTTCGTACCACGGCGTCATCCCGATCTCATTGATCGTCGAATTAATGCCATCGACCGCCATGAGCGCCACGAGTCCGATCAGCGACGCCAGGATATGCCAGGGCGGAAGCGCGCCAGCGCGTGTTCGCCCGCGTAGCCGGATGACCCCCAGTGTTGCCAGGACGCTGAGATACATCCCCGTATCACGCGCGCAGAGCGGCAGCTGGATTCCGCCAACAAACAGGTTGTGCTGCTGAGCGCAGACGCCGCTGAGGATCAGAATCAACTTACGCTCCAGCGTCGGTGCAGGAACGAAGAAGATCGCCGTGATCAGCGCGATCAGGATGATGAGAAAGAACATTCGCCAGCGATGATCCTCTTCGGCGCGCCGCATCCGTATTGCTTCGGAGCGAGCGGCAAGCGTGGCGTGCACCTCTGCAATGACCCGTTCGGTGACCGGATCGCTGGATGATGGCTGATGTTCCCGCATAGATCTCCCCATCTGGTCCAGCGATAGTATACCGCGCTTTGTGTTGTATACGGATCGCTTTACACTTCAAAAATATGCAATGCGATAGCATAGGGCAGATTCGCACGTTCCTATTGCACATGTGCCATGCATCGCGTATAATCATTCAAGGTGTCAAGCACAAACATCGCGGGTGATGACCCGAAATCATGTCTGTACAACCGCCTCGCCAGTCCAGTTCAACGCACCAGGAAGACGAAACGCTGCTCGAAACGCTGATCAGCACGCCGCTTGCGCCGACGAAAGCATGGCAAAAGCCGATTGTGCTGCGTTCTCTTGATGAGCACCGTCGTTATGCGCTCAAAGGGTATCGCCTGCGCACATGGGTCGATCACTGGCTCCATCATGCAGAACGCCTGTTCAGCATTGCAGCGCTGTTGATCTTCATCGTATGGGCAGTGGACGGACCGATACGCGACTGGTGGCGCGCGCAGCAGGCGGTGCGGCATGCTGCACCGGTGCAGGCCGCTTTGCGCGCAACAGCAGTCGTGCGTGTATCGGCGCCAGCCACGCCTGACCGTGTTGTTCCCGCGAACGTGCCACTCCCATTCACAACGCCGGACATGCAGCAACCGCTGGCGTCGGAAGGGTTTCTTGCGCCGCGTGCGATCATCAGCGCGCCGGAAGACGGTCAGCGCGGATCGCTGCCCCATCGCCTGATCATTCCAGATATTGATCTCGATACGCCGGTTATCGAGGTATTTGTCGTTGATGGTGCATGGCAGGTCGCCGACTACGCCGCCGGGTATCTGCACGGCACAGGGTTGCCGGGCGATCCCGGCAACATGGCGCTGGCAGGTCATGCCGGTCTGCGCGGGGCAGTGTTCCGCGACCTGGGGCGCCTGCGCGCAGGGGCGGATATATTTGTCGATGCCGGTTCATGGCGGTATCAGTACCGGGTTCGTGATACGCGAAACGTCTGGCCCACGGAAGTCAATGTGCTCGATCCAACGCCAACGCCGACACTTACCCTGATCACCTGCACCAACTGGGATACGCAGCGGTTGATCGTCATCGGTGATCTGGTGGGGGCGCAGCTGCTGACGGGCGATTAGCGCAGCGCCTGGATCGCAAGGAGGAACGTTCCCATGCAGCGTCTCTCTGGTCGTCATCGTTCACCCCGCTCGGGGCGCGGGCGCGCGCCGGCGCGCTGGACATTCTACGAACTGGCGTTGATTGCCCTGAGCATCGCGCTGATCGTCTTCCCGCTGTATGCGGAGGTGTATCGCTGGGTGTATCCCGCCTTTGTTCCGGCTGCTCCGCGCGCACAGGAAGAGCCGCCGGGGGGCGCCACGCCTGCCCCGGCTGAAAGCGCCACCGATGCACCGACCAGTGTACCAACCAGTGCGCCAACCGATGCGCCAACCAGTGCGCCCGCAAATGAGCAAAACGAAACGCCGCCTGCGGAACCGCAGCAGCGCGCGACAGAAACGCCTGAACCAAGCCCGACGGCCGGACCAAGCCCGACGAGCAGCCCAACGTCGGTGAATACGCCGACGCCGACCAATACACCCACCCCGACGAGCGGTGGAGGCGCGACCCCGACGCCGACCAATACACCCACTCCAACGAGCGATGGAGGCGCGACCCCGACGCTTATCCCGACATTCTCGCCGACCAGAACCCCAACCCCATCGTCAACGCCCGGTTCCAGTCCAACGCCGGTGTTGGATGTTCCGCCACTGACCCTCTCGAAGTCTGCGTCGGTGCAGTTTGCTTCACCGGGCCAGGAGTTCACCTATTCTCTGGCAGTCGGCACGAATTCATCGGTTCCAATGCAGATCGAGGTGCGCGACCCGATCAACGCGCAACTCGAGGTAATCGGAACAAGCGCCTCGAACGGTTCATGCCAGGTGAGCGGCAATACGGTGGTGTGTAACGTTACCGCGATTGTCAATCAACCGGTATCGATCAACATCAATGTCCGTGTGCGCCCTTCCGTGCAGTCGGAGGTGATTATTACCAATCAGGCAGCCGCTCAGGATGCCCGCAGTTTTACCGCAGCCTCGGATCCGGTGATTGTGCGTATACCGGGCGGCGGCGTTGTTCCGCCTACCCCATCGCCAGACCCCAACCGACCCACCCCGCCGCCGGTAACGCCGGTTCCTCAATCGCCCACGCCGCCATCAGCACCGACGCAACCACCGCAACCACCGCAACCGCCAGCCCCTCCCGGTGATGGCGGGGGCGCGCCGCCTGAAGGCGCACCTCCACTGCCGCCGCCGGTTGATCTGGTGCTTCCGCCAACCCCCGCGCCGGTTGCGCCTGCCACGCCGGTGGCGCAACAACCGCGTCCAACCCGCCCCGGCGGTACCGCTGCCCCCCGCACCGCAACTCCGGCAGCGTCACCAACCGCCATTGCTGCCACCGATGCAGTCTTTTTCCGAATGGCGAGCAACTGGGGCAGCGCCTTCCCCGGCGATGCGGTGACCTACGTGATCGCCGTGCGCAACACGCATCCCACCCAGGCGCTCCGCGACCTGGCGCTGCGCAGCGTCTTTCCGGCGAACCTGGAGATTACCGGGGTCTCTTCCCGTCCGATGGATCGCAACCCTTCGGGCACGTTCGGACCGAATGATTTATCTCGTGCCGATAACCGCGTCTCACTCGGTGTCGTGAGGTCGTCTGCAGGACGACCGCGTAAACTGGCGCTGCGCAGCGTCTTCCCGACAAACCAGGAGATCAACGGACTCTCCTCCGGTTCAGCCAATCTTAGCCGTGCAGTCGGGTTTGATCCGGGCGTCCCTTCCCTTGAAGGTAATCGCGTTTCGCTCGGTATCGCCGAGTTACCTGCCGGGCAGGGATTCGAGGTCATCGTTCAGACCAGGATCAAACCAACGGTTCCCGCCGGAACGCGGATTGTGGCGCAGGCGGAGTTGACCTTCGCCGGTCTCGCCATCCCGCTCTACTCCAATATTGTGACCGTTGATGTGGTCAATGCAGTGCAGGCGCAGGTGTTGCCGACGAATACCGCGACGACTGCGCCAACCGCAACGCCGACCGTTACTGCCGAACCAACCCAGCCACCGGCGACCGAAGCGCCGACGGTCGTCGTCGAAGCGGCGCAGCCGGTGGCGGTCGTCCCAACCGCGACCTCCGGCGCAGCCGGAAGCGCGATCGGTCCGGCGCCAGTCGCGCCGTTGCCAGCGACCAGCACAGGCGTGCCGCTGGCGGGGTTTGCACTACTCGGCGCGACCCTGCTGGCGCGGACATGGCGCCTCCACCGCGCCCGGTCTCGTATCTGAGGCGCTGGCGCGTAATCCAGTATCGTGACGCCAGGGCAGGTGCAGGCAACGTCTGCACCTGCCTTTGATGTTGCGCGCACCCTCCGGAATCTACCGACATCCACATTGCGTTCAGCGCGTATCATGAACGCTGTGAGTATCGCCGCAAGTGCAGGAGAAAACAAGTGTGGCTGATTGTTGGGCTTGGCAACCCTGGCGACACCTACGCCCGGACGCGCCACAACATCGGGTTTCGCGTCGTCTCAGAACTGGCGCAGCGACACCGGCTCGAATTCACACACAAACGCGCACATGCACGGATTGCTGAAGGGATCATTGCCGGGCAGCGGGTGGCGCTTGCGCTTCCCCAGACCTATATGAACCTCAGCGGACAGGCGGTTGTCGGATTGCGCCAGTGGTACAAGATCGACCCGGCAACAGAGTTGCTGGTTGTGTATGATGACGTCGATCTGCCGTTCGGCGTTCTTCGTTTGCGCGAACGCGGCAGCGCAGGGACGCACAACGGCATGCGCTCGATCATCACCCTGCTCGGCTCGCAGGTCTTCCCTCGATTGCGGATCGGCATCGATCGTCCGCCGCCTGCGTGGGATCTGGCGGACTATGTGCTGGGACGTTTCACTCCGGAACAGGAAGCGCAATTGCCGGACATCATGCAAAAAGCGGCGGATGCGCTGGAGACCGTCGTGCGTGAAGGGATGGCTGTGGCGATGAACCGGATCAACGCGCCGCCGCCGAAGCCGAAGCGTGAGCAAAAGCGCTCGTCAGATGCGCCCGACTCGTCGTCCGATACGAACACGAGCAATGCGTCTGATGGATAAACTTCTGGTTGTGAAATTGATCGCATTCCGTTATCGAACTGTACAGACACCCGTCGTGCACCTGTTGTATAGTATGGCGTGATGCTATAGAAACGCCAGCGTCGGCGATCATGCAATGAAGCAGGTAGAGCCATATGAACACCAACGATCTGCGAACGTTTCAGTCACAACCCGAACTGCGCGCTATCCTCGAAGAGCGCGCGCGTGCGCTTGCAGCGCACGATGTCACCGACACGGCAACCGGCGGCGAGGTGATGATCCGTTTTCGTCTGGGTGACGAGCGATATGCGCTTCCGGCGCGTTACGCGCGCGAGGTGCAACCGCTGCGCGCATACACGCCGTTGTTCCGCGCGCCGCCGTTCATCGTCGGGCTGGTCAACATCCACGGGCGTCTGCTGACCTGTCTCGATCTGCGTCCACTGCTCGATCTGCCGGTCGATCCGCCTTCTCCCGGCTCGTTCCTGATCGTGCTCCAGGGGACAGGCGGCGATGCAGTGCTGCTGGCGGACAGCATTCTGGATATGACATCAGATACGCCTGAACTCAGCCCTGCACCCGTCACGACTGCAAACGCCGCCATCTCGTGGATCCGTGGCGTGGACCGCGATCTGTCCATCGTGATCGACCCGGTTGCACTGCTCGCCGATCCGCGTCTGATCGTCGACCATCAGGCGGTCGCCTGAGATTATCGTTCGGCGTCTTCTTCCTGTCCAGAAACCGTCGTGCATGGCACGACGGTTATGTTGCTATCTCCATCGTGTGCTGAGCGAGGATGGTATGAAACTCTCGATCCGCTTCAAACTCCTCGGCGCTTCTGGACTTACACTGGCGCTCATGATCGTCCTGGGCGTGATTGCGCTCTATCAGATGGATCTGATGAATGATCGCGCCCAGCACTTGAGCGGGAATATTGTGCCGGCGACACGCACCAGCAGCGATATGCGGCGTATTGTCAACCGGCATCGCAGTCTGGCGGCGGTGCGCATCGCCGATCCGCGTCCCGAACAGGTGACTCGCACGAATAGCGAGCGGCGTGAACTCGAGACCGAAATGGAAGCCCTGTTGCAGAAGTATGAAACATTTATCGTAACGGATATTGAGCGTGAACTATACACGCGCATCCGCAAAAACTGGAGCGCATATATTGAGGAGGTTGGAACAAAGATCTTTGAGACCGATGATCCGCAATCTGCACTGGCCGTCTTCGTCGGGCTGAAACCGTTATTCGATCAGTTGAACCAGGATACCACCGCGCTCGAGCGGGAGAACAACCGTCAGGCGCTCGAAGCTACCGGCGCAGCACAGGAAGCGTACCGCAGTGCCACCATGACGATCACCGGATTGCTGGTTGTGGCGCTGGTTGTTTCTGCGGTGGTCGGCATCGCCCTGGCATCGATGATTGCGCGAAGCATCGGGCGTCTGACCGAAGCGACGAACGCAGTGGCGCAGGGCGATCTGTCGCGTGAAGTTCAGGTGTCATCGGATGACGAAATCGGAATGCTCGCCGCTGCCTATAATCAGATGGTCGCCAGTCTGCGCGCCAGTCGCGCTGCGGAGGCGGAGGCGCGCGAAGCCGAAGCGCGATTGCGTCAGGCGGAAGCCGAGAGCCGTCGGATGCTGGAAGAAACAGTCGCCGAATATCTGGCGTTCACCCGGCGCATCGCCGAGGGCGATCTCTCCCGACGCCTGGAAGTACGCCAGAACGGGGCGCTTGGGCAACTTGGCGAGGGCTTGAATGCCATGGTCGCCAGTCTGCACACCATGACGCTCCAGATTCAGCAGGCAAATGCCGCGATCGCCTCCGCCGCCGCCGAAATTCTTGCCGCCACGACGCAACAGGCGGCATCGGCGACCGAACAATCCGCCGCGATTACCCAGACATCGACGACCATTGAAGAGGTAAAGGCGATTGCGCTTCAGACGGCGCGCCAGGCGGCGCAGGTGGCGCAGGATAGCCAGACTGCGCTTCAGGTGGCGCGTCAGGGCGCAAAAGCGGTTGAAGACACGATCAACGGCATGGGGCAGATCCGCGCGCGGGTCGAGAGCATCGCCCAGACGATCCTTTCGCTGGCGGAGCAAACGCAGGCGATCAGCGCCATCACCACCACCGTCGCCGAACTGGCCGACCAGTCGAATATGCTGGCGCTGAATGCCGCCATTGAGGCAGCGCGCGCTGGCGAGCAGGGCAAGAGTTTTGCCGTCGTGGCGCAGCACGTGCGTGATCTGGCGGAACGCTCGAAAGCGGCAACGGTTCAGGTGCGTGAGATTCTGAGCGAAATTCAGCGCGCGACCAACGCTGCCGTTATGGTGACGGAGGAAGGAACGAAAGGTGTTGAGCAGGGAGTGAGTCTGGCGACCCGCGCCGGTCAGGTGATCCATCAAATGTCGAACGAGGTTGAGAGCGGAGCGCAGGCGAATGTGCAAATGGCGGCCGCCGCCCAGCAACAAACCGCAGGCATGGATCAGATCGCTCAGGCGATGACGTCCATCCAGCAGGCGACAACCCAGGCGCTCGCCAGTACGCGCCAGGCGGAACGCGCAGCGCAAGATCTGCACACACTCGCTCAATCGTTGCAGGCGACGATTGCCAGGTATCGACTCTAGCAGGCAGGTGCGGCGGTATGGAGAACGACGATGACATCATGGCGCAGGTCTTTGCCGCCTTTTGCGAAGAGCAGGCGGAGCATCGCGCCGCAATCGCGTCATTGTTGCTCGAAATGGAGCAGCATCCCGATCATCCCGATGATCGCGCGCTGGTCGACCAGCTTTTTCGCGCTGCGCATAGCCTGAAAGGCAGCGCCCGCGCGGCCGGTTTGCCGGGTATCGAGCAGATTGCGCACGCCATCGAGGATCTGTTTGCCGCGCTGCGAGAGCGTCGCCTGCGCGTGACGCCAGCGTGGTGCGACCCGGTGTACGCCGCGCTGGACGTGATCGGCGTTCTGGTGGATCGGGCGATTGCCCATCACCCGCCGGACGACGCCCTTATCGAGACGACGGTTCACCGGTTGCGCGCCGTCCTTGCGCAACCGCCGTCGGAACAGGAGTTGGCGGAACGCACAGAAGGCGCCGCAATCCCCGGCGACGAGACGTCGGTCGTTTCTGCCGGTCTTCCTGCGGCGCCGACCGGCATTGGGGAGGTGACCACCGTTCGCCTTGCGATCGAGGTACTGGACACCCTGCTCAACGATGTCGGCGAACTGATGACCGGGGTGATGCGAATACGCGCTCAGGCGCGCCGCATCCAGGATCTCAGCGGCATGTCGGCACCCTGGAAACGCCTCTGGCGTCAGGTGCGCCCGCTGGTTGCACAGTATCAGGCGCGCAGCAATGCCTTCCACCCGGTGGTGCATCACCTGGACATCCGTCCAATCACCCCTGAACGCTCTGGCGACGGGCTTCAGCAGCGTGACCTTCAGCAACTGGCAGGCGCACTAACCCGTGCAGCGGCACTGATTGATGAGATCGATCAACAGTTGACGGCATGTGCGCGTGATCTTGCTGCCGATCAATCGATGTTGAGCGCGGTCACCGACCGACTGCATCTCCAGATCCGGCGCGCTCGTATGCTGCCGCTGCGAACGATCTTTCAGCCACTGCGTCTGGTTGCGCGCGATGTCAGTCGCGGCGCCGGCAAACCGGTCGATCTGTTTTTCGACGATGGGGGCGCGGAAGCCGATCGTCAGGTGCTCGACACGCTGCGTGAAGTGCTCACCCATCTCCTGCGCAACGCCATTGATCATGGCATCGAAGAGGCCACGGTGCGCCAGCGCCATGGCAAACCGGAGCGGGGGGCGGTTCGCCTGAATGCAACCGTTGACGGCGACTGGTTGACGATTGAGGTTGCCGACGATGGCGCCGGGCTGGACGATGAGGCTATCCGACGTCGGGCGCTCGAACTGGGTTTGCTGACGGCGACCGATCTGGAGCGTCTTACGCCGACCGACGTTGCCAATCTCATTTTCCTGCCGGGCTTTTCGACACGCACAACGGCCAGCCATCTGTCAGGGCGCGGGGTTGGTCTCGATATCGTCCATTCGCATATCGAGCGAATGCAGGGCCGGATTCAGGTGCACAGCGCGCCAGGTGCAGGATGTCGCTTCGTGTTGAGCGTCCCAGTTTCATTGACCAGCGCCCACGGCTTGCTGGTGAAACTCGGGCAACACACATGCGCCGTGCCGCTGGAGTCGATCCAGCGGATTGTGGCAGTCCAACCCGGCGACGTGCGCGTCCTTGAAGGCAGGACGGTCGTTCTCGTGGACGGTCGTCCGGTGGTGCTGGTGCATCTGGCGGATCTGATGGAAGCCGGTGATGGGATGAGATCATTCTCACGCGGCGAGGAGCGCCGTCCGGCACTGTTGCTGGGAAGCGGCAGCGAACGCCAGGTGGCGTGTCTGGTCGATGGCGTGGTGGGTGAGCAAGAACTGGTGGTGCACCGGTTGCCGTTTCCGATCAGGCGGGTGCAGTTCATTGCCGCTGCTGCCATCCTGCCCGATGGCGCAATCGCGCCAATTCTGGACACGGTTGATATTGTACGGGCGGCATCGGGGGCGCAGCGTCTGCCGGCGCCGGTGACGCCTGATATCAGTCAACAGCGGCGCATACCGCAGATCCTGGTTGTGGACGACTCGCTGACGACACGGATGCTGGAGAAGAACATTCTCGAAGCGGCTGGCTACCAGGTGCATCTGGCGACCGACGGCGTCGAAGCGCTGGATGTTTTGCAGCGTCTATCCACGAATGGCGGATGCGATCTTGTGATCAGCGATATTGATATGCCGCGACTGAACGGCTTTGAGTTGACCGAGAAATTGCGCGCCGGTGAGCGTTTCAAACACCTGCCGGTTGTGCTGGTGACATCGCTCGATGCGCCGGAACACCGCGAACGCGGGGTGACCGTCGGCGCGGATGCGTATATCGTCAAGCGTGCATTTGATCAACAAACATTGCTGGACACCATCGCTCGTCTGATATGAGAGGGGGAAGCAATGACGCCACACATCCTGATCGTTGAAGATAGCCGGACGCAGGCGCTGCGCTTTCAGCTCGAACTCCAGCGCTGCGGCGCGCGCGTCGATATTGCCCGTGATGGCATCCAGGGGTGGGAGTGCGCCCGTGCATTGCGTCCCACAGCGATCGTGCTTGACATCGATCTGCCGGGCATCGATGGATATACCCTCTGCCAGCGCCTGAAGCAGGAACCGGCAACATCTGCCGTGCCGATCATCATGCTCACGCATCGAGAAGATGCACGCAGTGCGCAGACCGGGCTGGAGGCCGGCGCCGACGATTACATTCCCAAAGACGAGTTCGCCGAACAGAATCTTATCGAGTCGCTGCGCGCTCTCGGTGTGTTGACGCAGACGTGAGGTTTCATATGGCACACAGCATGGCTCCGGATACGCACCAGGTGCGTGTTGCGTCAGGGTACGATGTGGTACTCGTGCGCCAGCATATGCGGCAGATGGCGCGGGAAGCCGGTTTCAACCTGCCATCGCAGGCGCGTATGACTGCTGTGGTCAGCGAAATCGCGCGTGTGGCGCTCGAACATCACTGGAATGCGCATTTTACGTTTCGCCTGTCCTGTCATCGCGGGTGGAGCGTGATCGAAGTGCAGTGCATTTCCGACAGCATCCGGCGGGACGGCAATACGCTGGCGCATCTCACACACGATGTCCAGGCGCTGGTTGGCGACAATGTACTGACGACGAATCAGGCGGCCGGCCAACTGACCCTGCGTTTTCACACATAGCCTGACGATAAACGATGGAAACTCAGATGACAATGCAGACACTGGTGGTCTGTCGCATCGGGGTGCAGGATTATGCGTTGCCGCTCGATGACGCGCTGCGCGTGGTGCGGTTGCCGGCGCTGACCGCCGTCCCCGACAGTCGCCCGGAAGTGTGCGGACTGATCAATCTGAACGGACGCCATCTGCCGGTGATCGATGGCTGGCGGTTGGTCGGAGAGCCGCCGCACTACGACGTGACCAACCATATCGTCATTATCGGCGACGATCAGGATCACACGACACCGGCGCTGGGTCTGCTGGTCGACGAAGTGTATGGTCTCGCGCAGCATCCGTCGTCGGCAATCCATCCGTTGCGCGACAATTATGCGGGCGCTCTCTTTTGCGGCATCATCCATCTGGAACAACGATCATGCCTGGTGTTCAATGTTGCTGAACTGCGAAGGATGGTCTTGTGAACAAGGCGGCGTCGCCGATCCGCGTGCTGCTGGTGGAAGACTCGCCCGGTCAGCGCGCATTGCTGGTTGGGTTGCTCAATGCGAGCGACTCGTTCACCGTGGTTGGCGTGGCGGGGAATGGTCGTCAGGCGGTGCAGGAGACACTACGTTTACGCCCAGATGTGATCGCTATGGACATTCATCTCCCGCTAATGGATGGCTACGAGGCGACCCGCGAGATCATGCAGCGCTGCCCGACGCCGATTGTCCTGATCAGCGCCAGCGCCGGCGAGAAGAAGTTGATCGACGCGCTGGCAGCCGGCGCTCTGACCGTCATTCGCAAGCCGGGAGGTCGTCACGCCGATCCTGACGAGCGCGAGACCTTTCTGAAAACGTTGCGGATCATGGCGGGCGTGCGGGTCGTCACACGCTTCGCACCGCGCGTGCCTCCGCGATCCTCAACAGGGCATGTGCAGAAGGCGCCGGCGCCGGGCGCTGCGCAGGTACTGGCGATTGCAGCATCGACCGGCGGACCGGCGGCGGTGCAGACGGTTATCAGCGGACTGGGAGCGCAGTTTCCGCTGCCTGTGTTGCTGGTGCAGCACATTGCGCGTGATTTCGTGGCGGCGCTCCAGGACTGGCTTCAGCGAACGACGCCGCTGCCGGTGCGGGTTGCGACCCACGGCGAACGTCTGGCGCCTGGATGCCTGTACCTGCCGCCGGACGGCTTTCACCTGCTGGCGGGCAGGCGCGGCTTTGTCGAGTTGCGTCCGGCGCTCGCCGGAGACCGGTACTGCCCTTCCGCCGATCTGCTGTTCCATTCGGTAGCGCAGGCATATGGCGCACACGCAATCGGTGTGATTCTGACCGGTATGGGAGACGATGGGGCGCGCGGTCTCAAAGAACTCCGCGACCGAGGCGCCGTCACCATCGCTCAGGACGAGGCGAGTTGCGTTGTCTACGGCATGCCGCGCAGCGCTGTCGAAGCCGGCGCGGTGGTGCAGGTGGCGGCGCTTGACGAGATCGCACCGCACATACTGACGCTGATACCTGCATGAGCACGACATTGACGAGCGATCTCTTTCGGCGATTTCGTGATCTGCTGCTGACCCGCAGCGGTCTCTACTTTCCCGACCATCGGCAGAACGATCTCCACCACTGCCTGATGTCGGTTTTGCCCGCCACCGGTTGCACGTCGCTCGAAGCGCTGTACACTGCTGCGGTTGCCAGCGAGCGCGTGCTGCATACGATTATCGAGAGCGTCACCGTCGGTGAAACCTATTTCTTCCGCAACGCTTCGCAGTTCGCCGCGCTGCGGGATCGGATCATTCCCGACCTGATAGCCCGACGGGAGGCGATCCGGTCACTGCGTTTCTGGAGCGCCGGCTGCTCCACAGGAGAAGAACCGTACTCGCTGGCGATCCTGCTCCGCGATACGCTTCCTGATTTCGACAACTGGCAGATCACCATCCTGGCAACCGATATCAATGCTGGATTCCTGGAACGGGCGCGCGCGGGGGTGTACGGCGCGTGGTCGTTTCGCGAGACAGAGCCGACAGTGCGTGATCGTTACTTTGAACCCGTCGAAGTCGCGCGCTGGCGGATTCGTTCGGACATCCGTCGTCAGGTGCTGTTCACGCGGCTGAACCTGGTCGAGGACGAGTATCCTGCCGTGATGAACGGCACAAGTATGCAGGATGTCATTCTGTGTCGCAACGTGCTGATCTATTTCGACGACGAGACGATTCGCGCAGTTGTGCGCCGCCTGTATCGGGCGCTCACCCCCGGTGGCTGGCTGATCGTCGGGCATGCCGAGGCGCGTTCCGACTTTTTTGCCCGTTTCGAGGTGATCAACTGTCCGGGTACGGTCATCTATCGCAAGCCGCTCAACGCACCGCTCTTCGATGAGACGGCGGTTCCCCCGCTTTCGCCAGCGCGCACCACGCCCGTTTCGCTGCCGAATGTCTCTTCCAGCGATGTTTCGTCAGATCTCCCTGCACTGCCGGTTGCGTTGTCATCTTCTGAACCGGCGCCGGTGAGGGCCGCCGACGCCGACGCTCAGGCGTTCGACGACCTGCAAGCCGCGCGGCAGGCAGCCGATCGCGGCGATCTGGAAGAAGCGTTGCGCCTGTGTGCGACTATTATCCAGCGTGAGCCGCTGCGCGCTGAGGCGCATCTGCTCACCGGACAGATTCTGGAGCAACAGGAGCGTTTCGATGAAGCGCTCGCCGCCTACCGACGCGCCATCTATCTCGATCACACACTGTACCTTGCATCGCTGGCAATGGCGGGCATCTTGCAGCGCACCGGTCACACCGATGATGCGCGTCGCGCATACCAGCGGTTGCTCCGTTCACTCGCAACCCTTCAGCCGGACGCGCCGGTTCCTTCGCTAAACGGCGCGACAGCAGCGGAACTCCAGATGTTTATTCGCAATCGGATGGCAGCGTTAGGCTCGTGACGTGAACACCATCACGGATTCAACTCCACCACCTGCGCCTTTACCAGGTACACCACCCGTTCGCCGATATTCGTCGCGCGATCTGCGACTCGCTCCAGGTAGTGCGCCGCAAACAACAAGCCTGCATTCCACGCAACGGTGAGAGGGTTCTGTGCCATCTGGTGCGTGAGCATCGTTTCCACACACTCATACAGCCGGTCGACTTCATCGTCGTCCGCAGCAAGCATCTCAGCGGTGGCGCTGTCTCTGGCAGCGAAGGCATCGAGCGCTTTTTGAAGCATTGCCATCGCCATCCGCGCCATACGTTCCATTTCAGCAGGAAGCGCAGGTTCTGGCGCAGGCGTATCGCGCAGCGCCATCCGGGCAATCCCTTTGGCATAGTCTGCAATGCGCTCAAGCTCGCCAGCGATCTCAATGGCAACAATCAACCGACGCATGTCAGAGGCAACCGGTTGCTGGGTAGCGATCAGTCTCAATGCGTGCGCCTCGATGTCGCGCTCGACCTGATTGATCTCCCTATCGTGCTCAATCACGCGCTGTGCGCGTTGCATATCACGCCTGCTCAATGCCTGGAATGACTCCCGGATCGCCTGGATGACCATATCGCCGAGATTGTACAGTTCCGCCGTCAATGTTTCCAGATCCTCATCGAAGTGGACTCGCGCTCGCATAGATCACCTCCTGAGCGCGAGGGAGTGGGTGCTGCGCTGCACCATGTGCCGCCATTGGTCCCTCGCACTCTTTATCATACACCCGGCAGCGTATCGTGCGAAGAAATGCTTCGCAATCCGGTGAACAGATTCGGCGACCCGACGAACGGGGGCTTTCAAGAGCGATTTTCTGCATTTCCGTGCGCCTTTGTCCCTCATCCCCCCAACCCCCTTCTCCCACAAGGGGAGAAGGGGGCGTTTGGGCGTGCTGATGGCTGAAACGGGCGATGGCGCGCAGGGGCTTGCCCAAACATCTACCCCTGTAAGCGTGCACAGGAGAGGATGGAACTGGACTTCCTGATGCCCCACGTGGGGAGTGCGAGACCAGGAGACGCCAGAAAACGCTCTACCTGTAATCTCATCCTGCCAGGTGGGTGCTGCCGCCTCTTTTTCTGCGAATAGTGAGCGGTCAACCGACGTGCTTTGCGTATGAGTGTATCGTGTACAATACGTTCCGGCGGATATGCGCCCCTTTCTGCGCCGTTTCTGTGATACGAGGTTCCAATGCTTTCCTATCACATGCCGCTTCCCGGTCCCTGGGAATTTCGTTTCGACGATCAATCCGATTGGACGCCGATCACCGTTCCTGGCTGTTGGGAAGATGCCGGTTTCCCGAAGGATCGCGCCGGTCCGGCGTGGTATCGCACGACATTCGTTCTTCCGCAAGAACTGGCAGGACGTCGTCTCTTCCTGCGCTTTGGCGCCGTCAGTTACCATTGTGAAGCATTCATTGCGCGCGATTCGGGCGAGATGCGCAGTATTGGCACACACACCGGCATGTGGGACACATTCGACCTGGCGCTTGGCGATGCAGCGGCAGCCGGTGAGTGCGTCACACTGCTGGTGCGCGTTGAAAAACCGGCAAGCCTGACGGGAGGACCGGAGTCGCCGTCGCAGCCGGGGCGCTTCCCACTGCGCGAGACCCTCGCCGGTTTTCTGCCGTATGTCTGGGGGCATAGCCACGGTGGAATCTGGCAGGAGGTTGCGCTGGTCGCTGCTGGCGGAACCCGCTTCCTCGATGCATGGGTGCGCGGTTCAGCCGATGGGTATGTCTTCGTGGAAGCAGAGCTCGACGGTCCGGCGCGGGTAATGCTGGAGTTGTACCGACCCGACGGCGGGTTCATTCTGTCTGCCGAAGAAGATGCCGTGCGTGAGGACACGCCGACTGGAGAACGCTACATGCTGCGGATGAACGGTCCTATTCCTGATCCGCGCCCCTGGTCGCCCGCCGACCCCGCGCTCTACCGCGCTGTGCTGCGCGCTGGTCACGACGACCGGGTTGAACTGCGCTTCGGGTTGCGCTCGTTCGAGGCGGACGGAACAATGCTGCGGCTCAACGACAAACCAATCTACCCGCGCATGATCCTGTCGTGGGGATGGCGCTGGGAAACATTCGCCCCCAATCCCGGCGTGGAACGGGTGCGCGTCGATTTCGAGCGCCTGAAGCGCCTGGGGTACAACGGCATCAAGTGCTGCCTGTGGTTCCCGCCGCAGTACTACTTCGATCTGGCGGACGAAATGGGCATGCTGGTGTGGGTCGAGTTGCCGATGTGGCTGCCCCGCGTGACCGACCACTTTCGCCAGCAGGTGTACGTCGAATACGAACGCCTGATCCGCCAGGCGCGCCGTCATCCGTCGGTCGTGATCTACAGCCTGGGGTGTGAACTGGGAAAGGACGTCGGCGCCGACATCCTTGGCTCGCTGTACGCAATGACGCGCAGTATGTGCGGCGAGGCGCTGGTGCGCGATAACAGCGGTTCAGGCGAGGCGTATGGCGGCTTGCTCAACGAGTTTGCTCAGTACTACGATTACCATTTCTATGCCGACCTGCACTTCTTTCGCGGTCTTCTCGACGCTTTTACACCGCGCTGGCGCGGGGCGCACCCCTGGCTGTTCGGCGAATACTGCGACTATGACACCTTTCGTGATCTGCGGCGCTACCGCAACGTTGATGGTTCGCGTCCCTGGTGGTTGAGCGCCGATGAGACGATCAACCCGACCGGTGCACGCTGGATGAACGAAGCGCCCTTCCTTGAGGAACGGCTGCGCGCCCAGGGATTGTGGGAGCGCAGCGCCGAACTCGAAGCCATTTCCTACGCCCATGGACTGCTTCACCGCAAGTGGACGGTCGAACTGACACGCGCCTACCGCGAAATTTCCGGCTATGTCATCACCGGTGAAGCGGATACGCCGATCTCCAGCGCCGGTATGTGGGACGCAACCGGAGCGCTCAAATACGATCCCACCGAATTTCGACGCTTCAACGGCGACCTGGTGGCGCTCATCGGGTGGGATCGGCGGCGCGATTGGGTGCGCGGCGGCGATCGCGTGGCGTGGTGGGATGTCTGGAGTTACACCGCCGGCGCGCTCGTCCGTCCACATCTGATCGCGTCGCACTACGGCGCGGAGAGCGGGCCGGCGCGCGCGGTCTGGAGCATTGCCTTCGACGACAGACCGCCGTTCGCGTCCGGTGAAGTAACGACCGACCGCGACCTGATGCCGGGAGAGGTGCGCGAAATCGGCGTGGCGGAGTTCACTGCGCCCGACGTGAGCGCGCCACTGCGTGCAACCTTGCAGGTAACGCTGAGCGTCGGCGCCCAACAGACAGAAAATGCGTGGTCACTCTGGTTCTTCCCCGCCGATTTCTGGGCATCCGTGCAGCATGTCGCACTCTACGATCCGATAGGACGGCTGCGCGACCTGGCGCGTCTTGCGCCGCAGGCAGTGGAAGTCCTGCATGGCGATCTGCGGGGTGACGCGGGAGCGCGCATCAATCTGCGCGGATCGACATTTGTTGTTGTCGCCAGCGCCTGGACGCGCGCATTATCGGCGTATACCCGATCCGGAGGGCGTGTTGTGCTGATCCAGGACGGCGACGGTCCTCCAGGACCGGTTGCAACGGCGGCGATGCCGTTCTGGCGCGAAGCGTTGCGACTCTGTGAGCCGCATCCGGCGTGGGGCGACTTCCCACACGATGGATGGGCCGGATTGCAGTTCTTTGGGTGCGCAACCGACCATGCGCTCGATACGCAACCGCTCGGCGGGTTGAGCCGCCCGATCCTGCGCCGGATCGACACCCGGACGGCGGCGGTTCACGATTATGCTGCTGAACTGACGTGGGGCGATGGACGGGTGATCGTCAGCACCCTTCGTCTCTACGGCGGCGCAGGTGAACAACCTTCCGGCATCGCCCGCAACACCGCAGCCGCGTACCTGCTGCTGTGCTGGGTGCGGTATCTGCAAGGTTGAACGTCGGACATGTCGTGGGGTGCGCGCCCTCCCGACAACCGGTTTCTTCGTAGTTGATGCACCATCGGTTGACAGTTTGACGGTGACGGCGCCACTAAAATGGAGATTGAGAAATAAATCCGCTATCCCGCGCCAGCCGTCGGGCTAAAGCCCTCGGCTATGGAATGCGAAGCCCGCCTGCGCGCCACGCGAACTCCAACGGTGACCCTGTTAACCATT